>DASUDN010000165.1:0-5966 GCA_036275595.1 Moraxellaceae bacterium | reverse complement strand
GAGCCGTTCACCAGCAGGTTGGGCACCTTGGTGGGCATCACCGCCGGGATCTGCTCGGTGCCGTCGTAGTTCGGCACCCAGTCCACGGTTTCCTTGTCCAGGTCCGCGAGCAGCTCGTGCGCCAGGCGCGTCATGCGCACTTCGGTGTAGCGCATGGCGGCGGCGTTATCGCCGTCGATGGAGCCGAAGTTGCCCTGGCCGTCGACCAGCATGTAGCGCAGCGAGAAGGGCTGCGCCATGCGCACGATGGTGTCGTACACGGCGGAGTCACCGTGCGGGTGGTATTTACCGATGACGTCACCGACCACGCGGGCGGATTTCTTGTAGGCCTTGTTCCAGTCGTTGCCGAGTTCGTGCATGGCGAACAGCACGCGCCGGTGCACGGGCTTCAGGCCGTCGCGCACGTCCGGGAGCGCGCGCCCCACGATGACGCTCATGGCGTAGTCCAGGTAGGACTGGCGCAGTTCGTCCTCGATGTTGACCGGCAGGATTTCTTTGGCGAATTCGGTCATCCGGTTCCTCGTTTCCTCTGTGCTGCCGCGGCGGCCACGGGCCGGTCCGCGGAGGGGTCCCCAAAGCGCCAAAGCCTACCATAAATCAGTGATTTAGCGCACCCCGGCAGGACCTCTTCCCGCGCCTGTCGCGTGGCCATTTCCGGCGCCGGGCAGGTATACTTCCGGCCCTTTACCGCGGCCGCCAAGGAATCGCCCCATGACCCAGCCCTCGCCCGCTCCCGGCACCAACGTCGACCCCGCCGAAATTGCCAAGTTCGAGGCCCTGGCCAGCCGCTGGTGGGACCCCGGCTCCGAGTTCAAGCCCCTGCACGACATCAATCCCCTGCGCCTCAACTGGATCGACGAGCGCGCCGGCCTGCACGGCAAGGCGGTGCTGGACGTGGGCTGCGGCGGCGGCATCCTCTCCGAGAGCATGGCGCGCCGCGGCGCCGCCGTGACCGGCATCGACATGGGCGAGGCGCCGCTGTCCGTGGCGCGCCTGCACCTGCTGGAAAGCGGCCAGAAGGTCGATTATCGCCGCGTTCCCGTGGAGGAGCTGGCCGCCGCGCAGCCGGCTTCCTTCGACGTGGTCACCTGCCTGGAAATGCTGGAGCACGTGCCCGACCCCGCCGCCGTGGTCCGGGCCTGCCACGACCTGGTCAAGCCGGGCGGCTGGGTCTTCTTTTCCACGCTCAACCGCAATCCCAAGTCCTACGCCTTCGCCATCCTGGGCGCCGAATACATCCTCAAGCTGCTGCCCCGCGGCACCCACGACTACGCCAAGTTCATCCGTCCCTCCGAGCTCGCCGGCTGGGTCCGCGCCGCCGGCCTGGATCTGCAGGACATGACCGGCCTGCACTACAACCCCTTCACCCGCCGCTACTGGCTGGCGCCCAACGTGGACGTGAACTACATGATCGCCACCCGCCGCCCCGACCCGGCGACGGCCACCGGAGGGAATGCCTGATGCTGCGCCACGAGGCCGTCCTCTTCGACCTGGACGGCACCCTGGTCGATACCGCCCCCGACTTCATCGCCGTGCTGAACCGGCAGCGGCTGGCCCACGGGCGCGAGCCGCTGCCGGCGGAACGCATCCGCTCCGTGGTGTCGCAGGGCTCGCGCGCGGTGGTGGCGCTGGGCTTCGGCGACCTGCACGCAGTGGACTCGCCCGAGCTCGAGGTCCTGCGCCAGGAGTTCCTGGCCAGCTACCTGCGCCACCTGGCCGACGAGAGCCGTCTGTTCCCGGGCATGGACGAGCTGCTGGAGGGCCTGGAGTCGCGCGGCACGCCCTGGGGCATCGTCACCAACAAGCCCAGCCTCTACACCACTCCGCTGCTGTCTGCGCTGGGCCTGGCGGAGCGCTGCCGCGTCGCCATCTGCCCGGACATGGTCAACCACAGCAAGCCGCACCCGGAACCCATGCTGAAAGCGGCCCAGGCCCTGGGCGTGGCGCCGGAGGACTGCGTCTACGTGGGTGACCACCGCCGCGACATCGAGGCCGGGCGTAATGCCGGCATGCTCACCGTGGCGGCCGCCTGGGGTTACATCCTCGAAGGCGAGACCGCCCTGGACTGGGAGGCCGACCGCACCGTGGACACGGTATTCGAACTCTCGCGCCTGCTCGGCGTGAACTGAGGAATCAAGATGAGGAACTACGAGGCCCGCCCCGATCTCCTGAAGGACCGCGTGATCGTGGTCACCGGCTCCGGCGACGGCATCGGCCGCGTCGCGGCCCGCACCTTCGCCGCCCATGGCGCCACCGTCATCCTGCAGGGTCGCACCCTCTCGAAGCTGGAGGCGGTATACGACGAGATCGAGGCCGCCGGCCACCCGCAGCCGGCCATCGTCACGCAGGAGCTGTCCACCGCCAGCGCCGCCGACTACCAGCAGCTGGCCGAGACGCTGGAGCGCGAGTTCGGTCGCCTCGACGGCGTGCTGCACAATGCCGGCGTGCTGGGCGACATCACGCCGCTGGAGATGTATGAGCCGGATACCTGGGATTTCGTGATGCGGGTGAACCTGCGCGCGCCCTTCCTGATGACGCAGGCCCTGCTGCCGCTGCTCAAGCAGTCACCCGATGCCTCGCTGGTCTTCACCACCAGCTCCGTGGGCCGGCGCGGGCGGGCATTCTGGGGGGCCTATGCGGTGTCCAAGGCGGGCATCGAGAACATGGCGCAACTGCTGGCGGACGAGTTGCGCAACACCAGCAACATCCGCGTCAACTGCATCAATCCCGGCGCCACCCGCACCCGGATGCGCGCCAGCGCCTATCCGGGTGAGAACCCCCTGTCGCTGAAGACGCCCGAGGAGCTGATGCCGTCCTATCTCTGGCTGATGGGGCCGGACAGCCGCGGCACCACCGGCGAATCGCTGGACGCCCAGGACCGCCCCCCGACCGCCGCCTGACGGCGGCCGGCTAACGCCGCCTCAATCCTCGGCGCCGTCGCGGGGACGGCTGCCGTGGCCGTCGCGACGCTGCTGGCGCAGGAAGCCGCCGCGGCGTGCCGGCAACGGGTTTTCCTGCATCTTTTCCGTGCGCCGCTTGGCCAGGCCGTAGAGGCCGGTGCCGCGGCGCGGGCGCAGCTGGACCAGCTCCACCAGGGCGTCGATGTCCGCCTTGTCGAGCTCGATCCAGCGGCCGGTCTTGAGCGTGCGCGGCAGCGTGACCGAGCCGTAGCGCGTGCGCAGCAGGCGGCTCACCTTGAGGCCCTGGCTTTCGAACAGGCGGCGCACTTCGCGGTTGCGTCCTTCCTTCACCACCACCTGCCACCAGCGATTGATGCCCTCGCCGCCCAGCTCGACCATCTTCTCGAACTTGGCGGGACCGTCTTCCAGCTCCACGCCGGCCAGCAGGGTGCTGCGGACGCCCGGGGTCACCTCGCCCATGACGCGCACGGCATACTCGCGCTCGATCTCGTTGGAGGGATGCATGAGGCGGTTGGCCATCTCGCCATCGGTGGTGAACAGCAGCAGGCCCGAGCTGTTGACGTCGAGGCGGCCCACCATCACCCAGCGCTCGCCCTTCATGATGGGCAGGCGGTCGAACACGGTGGGGCGGCCTTCCGGGTCCTGGCGCGAGCAGATCTCGCCCTCGGGCTTGTAGTAGACCAGCACGCGGCGCCGCGCCTCTTCCTCGATGGTGAACTGCACGCGGCGGCCGTCGACGCGGATCTCGTCGGTGGCCTCGACGCGATCCCCGAGGGTCGCGACCTTGCCGTTCACACTGACACGGCCGTCAGCAATCGCCTGTTCCATGTGGCGTCGCGATCCGAGGCCACACCGGGCCAGCACTTTTTGCAACTTCTCGCTCATGGACGGACTGCTCTTCGATAATTCATGGGAAAGTCGGGAATGGCGCGACCGGCGGCCGCGGCTCACTCGTAGATCTGGTCCTCGCCACGGCCGTCGAGCTCCTCGCGCTCGATGTCGGCCTCGAGGTCGGCCATCACCTCGGCCAGCTTCTCGGCATCCTGCGCGTCCGCTTCGTCCTCGCCGGTCAGGCCGGCCTCGGCGTCGGCGCGCTCCTGGGCCTCGAGGAACTCCAGCTCCTCGTTGATGCGCTCCAGGTCGCGGATCTCGGACAGCGACGGCAGCTCCGCCAGCGTCTTCAGGTTGAAGCTGTCGAGGAACTCGCGGGTGGTGGCGAACAGGGCGGGACGTCCCGGCACGTCGCGGTGGCCGGCGACGCGGATCCACTCGCGCTCGAGCAGGGTCTTGATGATGTGCGAACTCACCGACACGCCGCGGATCTCCTCGATCTCGGAGCGCGTGATGGGCTGGCGATAGGCGATGAGGGCCAGGGTCTCGAGCAGGGCACGGGAATAGCGCGAGGGTTTTTCTTCCCACAGGCGGCTGACCCAGGGACCGGTTTCCTGGCGGACCTGGAAGCGGAAGCCGGAGGCCACTTCCTTCAGCTCGATGCCGCGACCTTCGTAGTCCTTCATCAGCGCCTCCAGCGCTTCACGCATCGTGGCGTTGTCGGGCCGGTCGCCCTCGTCGAAGAGGAAACCGAGCTGCTCGATGTTGAGCGGCTGGCCGGCGGCGAACAAGGCGCCTTCTATGATTTTTTTAAGGAGTTCGGCATCCATCGGGGGACAGCTCCGTCACTGCGCCGGCTGGCCGTCGTCGCCGGCCGGATCGTTGAATTCATCAAGGCCGAAACCGGCCTGCACATCGTCGTCCGCGGCCTCGGCCTGAGGCGCGTCGTAGGCGTCGTCGGGACCCTCCTCGTCGAGGCCGGCGAGGTCGTAGCCGTCGCCCTCCGCCTCCTGCACGCGCGTCTTCACGTGGATCGGACCGAAGGACTCGGTCTGCACCAGGCTGAGCACGCCTTCCTTCACCATCTCGAGGATGGCCATGAAGGTGACGACCACGCCCAGGCGCCCCTCCTCGATGGTGAAGAGCGAGACGAAGGGCACGAAGTCGCGGCCCTGCAGCTTCTCCAGCACCTGGCCCATCTTCTCGCGCAGCGTCAGCGTCTCCTTGGACACCTGGTGGCTCTCGAAGAGGTCGGCGCGGCGGATCACGTCCTGCAGCGCCAGCAGCAGCTCGCGCATCTCCACCTGCGGCTGCGGCTTCTCGCGCTGGTAGTCGGGCCCCTGCACCTTCACCGGCCAGAAGTCGCGGCCCTCCTGGGGCATGGCGTCCAGGTCCTCGGCGGCCTTCTTGAAACGCTCGTACTCCTGCAGGCGGCGGATGAGCTCGGCGCGCGGATCCCCTTCCTCCTCGCCGTCCTCGCTCTTGGGACGGGGCAGCAGGGAGCGCGACTTGATCTCGCCCAGCATGGCGGCCATCACCAGGTACTCGGCGGCCAGCTCCATGTTGAGCGAACGCATCAGCTCCACGTACTGCATGTACTGGTGGGTGATCTCGGCGACCGGGATGTCCAGGATGTCCAGGTTCTGGCGGCGGATCAGGTAGAGCAGGAGGTCGAGGGGGCCCTCGAAGGCCTCGAGGAAGACCTCGAGCGCGTCGGGCGGGATGTAGAGGTCTTCGGGCAGCTTGGTGAAGGCCTTGCCGTAGACCAGGGCGAAGGGCATCTCCTCCTGACGGGGGGAGGCATCGGCGGCGGGGGCCCCGGGGGCCGCGGCCGCGTCGGTCTCGGCCTGGATGTCGGCGATCGCCGCCAGCACCAGCTCGTCGTCCTGTTGCGTTCCACCGCTCATGTCGTACCTCGTTGCCGCTTCACAGCGGTTGCATTGCGAGGGGGCATGTTACCACTTCGTAACGCTGCCCGCCCCTGTCCCGGATGAATGACCCGTGTCAGCGATAGGCCAGGCCCATGGCCGCCCGCACGTCGCGCAAGGTGTCCTCGGCCACTGCCGCCGCCTGCTCGCTGCCCTGGTTCAGGATGGTGCGGATCAGCTCGGGGCTGGACTCGAACTCCCGGGCGCGCTGGCGCATGGGCTCGAGCTCGGCGTTGATGGCGTCGATCACCGGCTTCTTGCACTCCAGGCAGCCGATGCCCGCGGA
>DASUDN010000164.1:0-9182 GCA_036275595.1 Moraxellaceae bacterium | reverse complement strand
CGGGTGCCCATGATGTAGTCGAACCAGGGACGGGTGACGCACCAGTTGGCGTCCTGGTTGGTGTTCATGTGGTGGTCGTAGTGCCAGGGGATCGCCTTGCGGCCCCACTCGGGATCGATGTGCGAGCGGCGGTGCACGTAGAAGTAGCGTCCGGCGGCGTAGTAGGTGCCCAGCACGAAGAAGGGCGCCACCGGAAAGGCCAGGGACGTCACGGCCGTGACCTGCAGCAGGCGCTTGACCTCGTCTCGGGTGCGCCAGTTCTTGAGGCCCTCGACATAGCCCTCGTCGTAGTAGCCCTGCAGGCGCACCATCTTGTGGTGGGTCCAGTGGCTCTTCATGGTGGAAGGCAGCGGGCTGTAGCGCGGCTGGCCCTGCCGGGGCACCCCGTGCAGCAGGTACTTGTGGGCGTACCACTCGAAACCGTTGGCGACGAAGAGGGCGATGGGAAAGCCGATCATGGGGGCTCCTGGACGAAGTCTTGTGGGATGGCGGCCCTGCCAGTGTGCGCAACGGGGCAGGCCCTGCCCACCTTGCCCACTCTGCCCGGGTCACGGGAGCGACGATTGACCGATGGCGCCCAATTTTTTGACATTCCATGCCAAGGGAACTCCTCCGGCCGGCCCCTGGTGCCGGTTCGCCCTCGGCCACCCGCCGGAACACGCCCCCTTGCCTCCGGAGGGGCTTGACCCCCGGCCCCGGATGTTTTGACAATCCACGCCAAGTAACCGGCTCGCGTCCTCCCCGCCCGGCCGGCGCGGCGCTCACACAACGGAGATACAGCGGATGTTCGGCGGCATGTATGTCAGCGGCGCCCTCACCGGCATGCTGCGCGACTATCTCGACGCGCGCGGGATTGCCGCGCCCGAGTGCCGCGCCCGGCTCGCGGCCTGGCCCGAGGACGCGCGCATTCCGCTCGCGGACTGGATCGTGCTGCTGCACGAGATCGAGAAGGTGGATCCGCGCCCGGCGCTGGGGCTCCATATCGGCGAGTTCTTCCAGCCGCGGCATGCCGGCATCATGGGCTACATCGGGCTGTCCTGCGACACCCTGGGCGAGGCCTTCATGCGCTTCGAGCGCTTCCACCGCCTGGTCTACGACGGCAATCCCGCCGTCATGTCCATCCACGGCGACGTGGTCTCGCTGAGCTGGGGCATCGAGCACGGCCTGCCCGGCCAGCTCGCGGACGAGACTGCCATTGCCGCCTTCTTCACCATCGTGCGCCGGCTGGTGAACCAGAAGCTCACGCCCACTTCCATCAACTTCGTGAATCCGGCGCCGGCGGACACGGCGGTGTACGAGGCATTCTTCGGATGTCCGGTGACCTTCGGGGGCACGCTGACCTGCGTCACCTTCCCCACCCCCTACCTGATGCTGCCCATCGCGCACAGCGACCCGGGGCTGCGCACCCTGCTCGAGCAGCAGGCCGAGGCGCTGCTGCGCGCGCTGCCCAGCAACCAGGGGTTCCAGACGGAGCTGAAGGCGGCGCTGGCGCGCAGCCTGCACGAGGGGACGCCGACGCTGGAGCACGTGGCGCAGCGCCTGGCCATGTCGCCGCGCACGCTGCAGCGACGGCTGGCAGACCTCGACCTGAGCTTCCAGCCCCTCCTGGACCGCACCCGCGCCGAACTGGCGCGGGGCTACCTGCTCGAGGGGAACCTGTCGCTCTCGGACATCGCGCTGCTGCTCGGCTATTCCGAGCAGAGCGCCTTCAACCGGGCCTTCAAGCGCTGGACCGGGCAGACGCCGCGGTCGTTGCGCAAGAACGGCTGACCTCAGGCCTCCAGGGCCTCCACGCGCGGCGGTTCCGCCCCCGCCACCATCACCTGCAGGCTGGCCTCGCGCCAGTGCTTGAGATACTCGATGGCGCGCTGGGCGTTGCCCCCGATGACCGGGTGCAGGCGGCAGGCCAGGGTGCGCCGGCCGTTGCAGAGCACGGTGCCGACCGACACCGGATAGGCGGGACTGCCCGGCGCGCTGCAGGCGAGGCCGGTGAGCCCGGGCACGTTCCACTCCCCGAGGTTGGAATAGGAGCCGGCGAAGGTACCGGGCCGGGCCTGGCTCAGCCGGTAGAGGACGTTCACCCCGCCCTGCCCCACCACGCGCCCGAGGTTGAGCATCATCCAGGTGCGCCAGTGCTCGTGGCGGCCGAAGCCTTCGTTCACGAGCTGCCGCACCGACCGCGCGGTGGACTCCGGGCCCAGGCGCAGCGTCAGGCCGCTGCACTGGTTGGCATGGGGATCGGGAGCGCGGACGCTGCCGCGCAGGTTCACCGGGAACAGCCAGCCGGCCACGCTCTCGGGATGGGCGAGCGAGGCGCGCAGGGCGCGGTCCGCCGTCCACTGCAGCCAGAGCGTGGTGCTGACCCCGGCGCTGGCGGCGGCCTCGTCGATGCGCTGCGTGTGCTCGGCGCTCAGCAGCACCGACACCGGCTCGTGCGCGGGCACGGCGGCCAGCGAGGCATCGTGCGCGCGCCAGCGCATGCCGATGGGCCTTGCCCGCGGCGCCGACCGCCAGGACCGC
This sequence comes from Moraxellaceae bacterium, assembly GCA_036275595.1. GTDB lineage: Bacteria > Pseudomonadota > Gammaproteobacteria > Pseudomonadales > Moraxellaceae > UBA2031. The sequence goes on along the minus strand of DASUDN010000164.1, from coordinate 6,662 downwards.
CAGATGTCGGTCCAGTGCGGCATCGGGTGCGGCCTGCCCTCGGGCGGATGCCCGCCGTTGAAGCCGCACTCCTTGAGCAGCAGGGGCAGCGCGCCCAGGCCGTCGCTGTGGCGGTGCGAGCAGGTATGCCAGCGGGGCGCGCGCGCCTCCGCGTGGTAGAGGGCGAACCACATGCGGTCGTCGATGCCATGGCGCGCGCGCGCCGCATACCACATTCCCACCGGATCGCGGATCTCGCGGGCCTTGAGCGCCGCCACGGGCGCCTGCACTTCGTCACCGAACAGCGTCGGCATCCTTGCCAGTGAATTGCTCATCATGCATGTCCTCGCGGGAGGAAGGGTGGACGGAGGGCCGGTGCCGAACGCCGCGACACCGACCCGCCATTAGCGATGCAATTCCGGTGCCGGGCAATCACGCGTTTGGCGCAATCCGCTCCCCGTGACAAAAAAGACTAGCTCAGCCATGCCGTCCTGCCGGACCGGCCACGACCGTCCATCGTCCGCGGGGCGCGGACCGCCGGATGGCGCCTAGTCGCGCGGCGCCTGTTCCGGCGCCGGCGGGGCGCCCGGCAGCGGCAGCAGCGCCGGTGCCCGGCGCAGGCGCCGCAGCACCGCCGGCAAGTCGTCGAGCAGGGTGTACATGACCGGCACCACCACCAGCGTCAGCACCGTGGACGTCAGCAGTCCGCCGATCAGCGCGTGCGCCATGGGCGAGCGCTGCTCGGCGCCCTCGCCCAGGCCGAGCGCCAGCGGAATCATGCCGGCGACCATGGCGGCGGTGGTCATGAGGATGGGACGCAGGCGGGTGCGGCCGGCGCGCAGGATGGCCTCGCCGCGCTCCATGCCGTCGGCCACCGCCTTCTGGATGAAATCCACGAGCAGGATGGCGTTCTTGGTGACCAGGCCCATCAGCATGAGCAGGCCGATCAGCGAGAACACGTTCAGCGTGCTGCGGCAGAGGATGAGGCCGCCGAACACGCCCACCAGCGCCAGCGGCAGCGAGGTCATGATGGTGAGCGGGTGCAGGAAGCTGTTGAACTGCACCGCCAGCAGCATGTAGATGAACAGCGCCCCCAGCAGCAGCGCCGTCTGCGCATGCCCCACCGACTCCTTCATGTCGTTGTTGGCGCCCTGGGTCACGATGCGGTAGCCCACCGGCAACTGCATGGCCTCGGCGATCTTCTCCAGGTCGGCGCCGACGTCGCCGGCGGGACGGCCCTGCACGTTGGCGGCGAACAGCACCTCGCGGTAGAGGTTGCGGCGATTGATCTGCGTGGTGCCGGTGCTCTCCTTCACCGTCGCCACCTGCCCCACCGTCACCATCTCGGGCTGGCCGGTCAGGGGGTTCACCAGGCCCGAGGCCAGCGGCAGCGCCGCCACGTCCGCACCGCTTTCGCGGCCGCTGGCGGGCAGCTGCACGCGCACGTCGTAGTTCTCGCCGTCCTCGGCCTGCCAGGAGGTCACCGCCTCGCCGGCCAGCAGCGGGCGCAGGCCGGCGGCGACCTGCCCCACCGACAGCCCGAGGTCGGCGGCGCGCTCGCGGTCCACCTGCAGCGACAGCGTCGGCCGCGGCTCCTTGAGCGAGCTTTCCAGGTCGATCACGCCCGGCACCTTCGCCATCTTCGCGCCGAACTCGTCGGCGATGTTCTGCAACACGCGCAGGTCGCGCCCCTGCACCGAGATCATCACGGGCTTCATGCTGCCGATGGCTTCCTTGGCCGCCGCCACCGAGGTCACCTCGATGCCGGCCACGTCCTGCAGACGGGTACGCAGGGCCGTCACCATCTCCTTCTGCGACAGCTTGCGCTCGTGCCTGGGTTTCAGCAGGACGCGCAGCGACACGCGGTTCTTGCCGATGTCCATGCCGGCATTGACGGTGGTGTAGATGTCCACCACGCCCGGGAAGTCGCGGATGACGCGCGCCACCTGCTGCGCCTTGCGCTCGGACTGATCCAGGGTGGAGCCGGAAGGGGTGGAGAACTTGATGGCGATCTCGCCGAGGTCGGGCTCGGGCACGAACTCCTTGCCCACGAGGCCGGCGCCCAGCACGGCCAGCAGCAGCGACAGCACGGCATAACCCAGCGTGCGCGCGCGGTTGGCCAGGGCCCAGCGGATCACCTTCTCGTAGCGGTCGCCCAGCTCGTCCAGGCCGGCGCTGAAGCGGCGCAGGTAGCGGGCGACGGGTCCGTCGCCGCGGGGACCGTGCGCATCCGGGTCGTGCCAGCGGCTGGACAGCATGGGATCCAGCGTGAAGCTCACCAGCATGGACAGCAGCACGGCGCAGGAGACGGCGATGCCGAACTGGTAGAAGAAGCGGCCGATGACGCCGCCCATGAAGGCCACCGGCAGGAATACCGCGACGATGGTCAGCGTGGTGGCCAGCACGGCGAGGCCGATCTCGCGCGTACCGTCCAGCGCTGCCTGCTCGTGGGACTTGCCCATGGCGGCATGGCGCACGATGTTCTCGCGCACGACGATGGCATCGTCGATGAGCAGGCCGATGGACAGCGACAGCGCCATCAGCGTCATGGTGTTGAGGGTGAGGCCGAACAGGTACAGGAAGAACAGCGTGCCCAGCAGGGCGATCGGCAGGGTCAGGCCGGTGATCACGGTGGAACGCCAGGACGCCAGGAAGAGGAAGACGATGGCCACGGCCAGGATGGCGCCCTCGACCAGGGTCTTCTGCACGTCGTCCAGCGAGGCCCGGATGGAGCGCGAGCTGTCCGCCACCGCCACCATCTCCACGCCCGCCGGCAGCAGGTCGCGCAGCATGTCCATCTGCGCGCGCAGGGAATCCACCACGGCGATGGTGTTGGCGCCCGACATCTTGACCACGTCCACGCTCACCGCGCGCTTGCCGTTGAGCAGGGCCAGCGACTGGGCCTCCTGTTCGCCGTCCAGCACGGTGGCGACCTGGTCCAGGGTGATGGAGGAATTGCCGCGCACCGCCACCACCAGGGAACGGAAATCACCGGGATCGCGCAGGCGCCCCGCAATCTCGACCACGCGCTCCTGCGTGCCCAGGGACACAGTGCCCGCCGGCAGCTCGGCGTTGTCGCGCTTGAGCGCCGCCATGACCTGCTCGACGCCGATGCCCAGCGCCTCCATGCGCACCGGGTCGAGCTCGACGCGGATCTCGCGGGGCACTCCGCCGACGACGTCCACGCGCCCCACGCCCGCCACGTTCTGCAGGCGGCGCAGCACCTGCTGGTTGACCAGGTTGGACAGCTCGCGCGGCGTCAGGTCCGGTGCGCGGAAGGCCAGGGAGAAGATGGGCGCCTGGTCGGGGCGGTAGCGCTCCACCAGGGTCTCGCGGACCTCGTCGCGCAGGCGGGTGCGCACCACGGCGACCTTGTCGCGCACGTCCTGCACGGCGACGTTGATCGGTACGCCCAGCACGAACTCCACCACGATGCGCGAGCGGCCCTCGAAGGAGGTGGAGATGACGCGCTTGATGCCCGGCACCGTGTTGATGGCCTCCTCCAGGCGGCGGGTGACGTCGTTCTCCACGACCTCGGGAGAGGCGCCCGGGTAATCAGTGGTCACCACCACGTAGGGAAACTCGATGTCGGGATATTCCTCGACGCTGAGCGCGCGCCAGGAAAACAGTCCCAGCACCATCAGCGCCGCCATCATGATGACGGCGAACACCGGATAGCGGATGCACAACCGGGTCAGGAACATGGGCTCAGCCCCCGTTGCGTGGCGCGTCGGCGACCGCCTCGGCCAGGCGCACCGGGGCGCCGGCGCGGTCCGGCGACACCCGCGTGGCCAGCACCGTCTCGCCCTGCGCCAGGCCGGCGCTGACCAGCACGTTTCCGCTGCGCTCGTCGCGCGGGCCCAGGGTCACGGGCTGCCAGGCCAGGCGCTGCTTGCGCACCACCATGACGCCGGGCCGGCCATCGCGGCTCTGCACGGCGGTGGCGGGAATGACGAGGCCGGACACCGCCTTGTCGTCCTGCAGGCGACCGTGCACGAACAGGCCGCCGCGCAGCTTCAGGTCCGGGTTGCGCACCAGGGCATAGACCGTGACCTTGCGGTTGGAGGCCTTGGCCATGGGGTTCAGGCGCACGATGGTGCCCGTGAAAGGCTGGTCGCCGAAGGCGTCGGCGGTGAAGGTGACCTTCTGTCCCTGGCGCACGCGCGCGATCTCGGACGAGGGCAGCTGGATGGCCAGCTCCAGCTCGCGCAGGTCGACGATGCGCAGCAGCGGCGTGTTGGGCATCACCAGCTGGCCCGGCTCCACCATGCGCTCGGCGACGACGCCGGCGAAGGGCGCGCGCAGCAGCGCGTTCTCCAGCTCCTTGCGCGCCACCGTCACCTGCGCCTCGTTGGCCTTGAGCTGGGACTCGTAGACGGCGGCCTGGGTGGTGGCCTTGGCGAGGTCGTTGCGCGAGAAGTAATTGTTCTGCGACAGCTGGCGGTACTTGGCCACCTGGTCCTGGGCATTCTCGTGCTCGGCGCGCGCCGACTGCACCGCGGCCTCGGCCTGCGCCAGGCGGGCGCGCATGTCGCGGCTGTCCTGGCGCACAAGCACCGCGCCCTGCGCCACCGCCTCGCCCTCGCGCACCGGCACGTCGGTGATCTCGCCGGCCACGCGCGCGTTCAGCAGCATCTGCCGCACCGGTACCAGCGTCCCGCTGAAGTCCAGGTCCCCCGCCAGCGGCGCGAAGCGCACGGTGGCGACATCCTCGGGCATGAGCTCCAGGCCGGCCGGCGCCACCGGCATGGAGCTCACGGAATCGCGCGGGAACACCAGGGCGACCAGGAGCAGGCTCCCGACCCCGCCGGCCAGCCAGCGCGTCCTGGCCGGCAGCCGCTGGAAGCGCTCACGCAGGGTACGCACGTTCATTACAACCTCCCGCATTCGAAATAGCTGATGCGCGACGGATCCAGCGCGGGCAATGCCGCGTCCTGGTACGTCGCCAGGTAGTGTTGGCCGGTGATGGCATGCTGGCCGCAGAGGCGCAGCACCTCCCGGCGCGGATCGTTCTCGGCCAGGCTCAGGCAGAAGGCATGGCCACCCTGCGCGCGCAGGTCGCCCCACAGCGCCGCCAGCAGCGCGCTGAAGGCGGGCAGGTCGTCGGGGGCGCACAGGGGCGAGTGCATCATGACGTAGTCGATGAGCCCGCCCGCGGCCGGCAGGCGCAGGCCGCCGCGCCAGCGCGCCCACAGGTTCCAGAACGGGCGCAGCACGGCGAGCGCCGGCTGGTAGGCCAGCACGCGGGTCTGCTTGAACTCCTTCTGGCGCCAGAGGCCGCCGAGCGCGACCAGCTCGCCGTCGCGGAAGACCAGGCGGAAGTCGCCGATGTCGAGGCCGCGGAAATAGGGCGCGCCATCCAGCACGCCATGGAAGTCGTAGGCGGGCAGGAACTGGTAGTGGGTGGCCATGCGCGCCACGAAGGCGTTCATGGCGGGGATGTCGGCGGCGGTGGCGGCGCGCACCGCCACCCCGGGAACCGCGGGCCGGCGGCAGGCGGTGACGGTGCTGGTGATGACGGCGCCGAAGGGGTGGTAGACCGGCAGGCCGGCGCGGCCGCCCTGGGCGAAGGTGTCCTGCGAGCGGCGGTTCTCGCGCAGGATCACGGTCTGGTACCAGCCATCCTCGCCCAGGCGCTCGCGCAGCACGCGATTGAAATACAGCAGCAGGCGGCCGCCCTGGTGGGCCGGCGCCAGGCGCATGTCGCCCACGTAGGGCACCGCGCGGCAGGCGCCGTTCAGGTAGACCTGGCGGCGGCCGATGTTGAACACGCCCACCACGTCGTCATGGCCGTTGCGCACGGTGGCCACCACCACGTCCGGCGCCTCGTGCGAGACGTGCGCGGACAGGAAGTAGCTCGGCGCGCGCTCGAAGCCGAGCGTGAGGCCGGTGGAGGGCTGCGGGGCCCCCACGAGGGCGAGGATGCCGGCGTCATCGGCCGGACCCGCCGGGCGCAGCGCGTAGGCGCTCATGGCTCAGCTCCGGACCGTGCCGCGGCCGGCCTGCGCCAGGGACTGCAGGGCCAGCGGCAGCGCGTCGAACAGCACCGACAGGGGCACCCGGCGCACCGGCTCGGGCTTGATGTTGCCGGCGATCATGCCGCCGCCCACGGCGATGGCCTGGTAGGCGGCCCAGCCGTCGTCCACCACCAGCGCGGCGGCCGGCTCCAGCTGGCGCAGGTTGCGCGCGAGCTCGTAGTGGAAGTGGCGGCAGAGGCCGCGCTCGACGGCGGCGGCCAGGTCCTCGGGCACCGGCAACGGGCGCTCGGAGAGGCCGCGGCCGAACAGCGCCACGTAGCGCGAGCGGCCCTCGCCGGCGGCGTCCACGGCTAGCAGGCTGACCGGCTCCAGGTCGTACTGCAGCGCGATGTCCGCCAGCACCTGGCGCGCCGCCTCGGGCGCCATCTTCTCGCCGACCAGGTCGACGCCGAAGCGGCGGCCCTGGAACTGGAAGCAGGGCACCTGGCCGTAGAAGCCGGTAACCGCCAGGCTGTCGTCAAGGCGGTAGCGCAGCAGACCGTTGCCCGGTGAGATGACGGGGCTGACTTCGTCGCCTTCCTTCAGTTCCCAGGGCGCCAGCACGGCGCCGTCGGCGAGGCGCTCGAACTCGTAGACATGGCTCTGGTAGGCCAGCGGATAGCGGCCGCCATAGGGCACGGTGACGACACCCTCGGTGGCCCACAG
>DASUDN010000163.1:0-11367 GCA_036275595.1 Moraxellaceae bacterium | reverse complement strand
CGCCGCTTCAAGACCGTACCGCCGGGTGGTAGTTTCCCTTATCGCCGCAAGGCCAAGGAGCTGCGCTGGGAGCGCGAGGCCGCGGCGGCGGAAGCCGCCCGCCGCGCCGGGGGAGACCCGCCATGACGCGCCTGACCGTGGTACAGGTGCTGCCGGCCCTGCAGGCCGGGGGCGTCGAGCGCTGTACCCTGGAAACGGCCCGCGCGCTGGTCGCGGCCGGCCACCGCTCCATCGTGGTCTCCAGCGGCGGCCGCCTGGTGGAGCAGTTGCTGGCAGAGGGCAGCGAGCATGTCCGGCTGCCGGTAGAGCGCAAGTCGCCCCTCACCCTGCTGCAGGTGGGCCCGCTGCGCCGCCTGTTGCGCGAGCTGCGCCCTGACATCCTGCATGCGCGCTCGCGCGTGCCGGCCTGGGTGGCCTGGCTGGCCTGGCGCAAGCTGCCCGCCGGGGAGCGCCCACGCTTCGTCACCACCGTGCACGGCTTGCATTCGGTCAGCCCCTACAGCGCCATCATGGTGCGGGGCGAGGCCGTCATCGCCGGCTCGGAGACGGTGCGGCGCTATATCGTGGAGAACTACCCGCAGTGCCCGCCCGACCGCATCCACCTCATTCCCGAGGGGGTGGACCCGCTGGAATTCCCCTACGACCACCGGCCCGACGCGGCCTGGCTGGCAGGCTGGCGCGAGCAGTTCCCGGAGCTGCAGGGCAAGCGCGTGCTGGCCCTGCCGGGGCGGCTGACGCGGCTCAAGGGCCACGCCACCTTCATCGAGCTGATCGGCCGCCTGGCCGCCGGGCAGGCCGACGTCCACGGCCTCATTGTGGGCGGCGCCGAGGCCAGCAAGGCCGTATATGCCGACGAGCTCAAGGCGGCGGTGGCGGCCGCCGGCCTGGCCGGGCGCATCAGCTTCACCGGCCACCGCGGCGACATGAAGGACGTGCTCAGCCAGTGCGACCTGGTGTTTTCCCTGTCCACCCAGCCGGAAACCTTCGGCCGCACGGTACTCGAGGCCCTGCGCCTCGGGCGGCCGGTGCTGGGCTGGGACGTGGGCGGCGTGGGCGACATCCTGGCGCGCTGCTACCCGCAGGGCCGCATCCCCGCCGGCGACACGGCCGCCCTGGAGGCCGCCACCCGGCGCTGGCTCGCCGCGCCGGACCGGCCGGCGCCCTGCGACCACTTCCTGCTCTCGTCCATGTGCGACCAGACCCTGGCCCTGTACGAGGCCATGGCCGTGTCGCGGTCGACCGCCGCCGGCATGGCCTTACCCCCTCCCCCGGGATGACTTAGAATGGCGGGCTTGCCATCACGAGACACCGAGCCCCATGAAAAAGGCGCTTATCACCGGTATCACCGGCCAGGACGGCTCCTACCTGGCCGAGTTCCTGCTTGAGAAAGGCTACGAGGTGCACGGCATCAAGCGCCGCGCCTCGCTTTTCAACACCGAGCGCATCGACCACCTCTACCAGGACCCGCACCAGAAGGGCCGCCGCCTCTTCCTGCACTACGGCGACCTGACCGATACCTCCAACCTCATCCGCATCCTCTCCGAGGTGCAGCCGGACGAGGTCTACAACCTCGGCGCCCAGTCGCACGTGGCGGTGTCCTTCGAGTCCCCCGAATACACCGCGGACGTGGACGCCATCGGCACCCTGCGCCTGCTGGAAGGCATCCGCTTCCTCGGCCTGGAAAAGAAGACGCGCTTCTACCAGGCCTCCACCTCCGAGCTCTACGGCCTGGTGCAGGAGATCCCGCAGAAGGAAACCACGCCCTTCTACCCGCGCTCGCCGTACGCCGTGGCCAAGATGTACGCCTACTGGATCACGGTGAACTACCGCGAGGCCTACGGCCTCTACGCCTGCAACGGCATCCTGTTCAACCACGAGTCGCCGCGCCGCGGCGAGACCTTCGTGACGCGCAAGATCACCCGCGGCCTGGCCAACATCGCCCAGGGCCTGGAGAAGTGCCTGTACATGGGCAACATGGACGCGCTGCGCGACTGGGGCCATGCCAAGGACTACGTGCGCATGCAGTGGATGATGCTGCAGCAGGAGCAGCCCGAGGACTTCGTGATCGCCACCGGCGTGCAGTACTCGGTGCGCGACTTCATCCGCAAGACCGCCGCCGAGCTCGGCATCGAGCTGGACTTCACCGGCAGCGGCGTCGACGAGAAGGCGGTGGTCAAGGCCGTTTCCGGCGACAAGGCGCCCGCGCTCAAGGCCGGCGACGTCATCGTCGCGGTCGACCCGCGCTACTTCCGCCCCGCCGAGGTCGAGACCCTGCTCGGCGACCCCGCCAAGGCCAAGGCCAAGCTGGGCTGGGTGCCGGAGATCACCCTCGACGAGATGGTGAAGGAGATGGTGGCGCACGACCTCGAGGACGCGCGCCGCCACGTGCTGCTGAAGACGCACGGCCACGACGTCGCCGTGCGCCGCGAGAACTGACATGCGCCTGGACACCTCGCTCCGCTACTACGTGGCCGGCCACCGCGGCATGGTGGGCTCGGCCATCGTGCGCCAGCTCGAGGCACAGGGCTGCCGCCACATCCTCACGCGCACCCACGCCCAGCTCGACCTGACGCACCAGGCGGCCGTGGCGGAATTCTTCGCCCTCGAAAAGCCGGACGTGGTGATCCTGGCCGCGGCCAAGGTGGGCGGCATCCATGCCAACAACACCTTCCCGGCGGAATTCATCTATGAAAACCTGATGATGGAGGCCAACGTCATCCACCAGGCCTGGCGCGCGGGCGTGCAGCAGCTGCTCTTCCTCGGCAGCTCCTGCATCTACCCCAAGCTCGCCGCGCAGCCGATGACCGAGGCCGCCCTGCTCACGGGCACGCTGGAACCCACCAACGAGCCCTACGCCATCGCCAAGATCGCCGGCATCAAGCTCTGCGAGAGCTACAACCGGCAGTACGGCACCGACTACCGCTCGGTGATGCCGACCAACCTCTACGGCCCCAACGACAACTTCCACCCGCAGAACAGCCACGTGCTGCCGGCGCTGCTGCGCCGCTTCCACGAGGCGGCGCAGGCGGGCGCGGAGAGCGTGACCATCTGGGGCACCGGCACGCCCATGCGCGAGTTCCTGCACGTGGACGACATGGCCGCCGCCTCGCTCTTCGTGCTCGGCCTGGACAAGGCCACCTACGAGGCCAACACCGAGCCCATGCTCTCCCACATCAACGTGGGCACCGGCACCGACGTCACCATCCGCGAACTGGCGGAAATGATCGCCGCGGTGACGGGCTTCCGGGGCCGCATCGACTTCGACACCACCAAGCCCGACGGCACCCCGCGCAAGCTCATGGACGTGTCGCGCCTGGCCCGCATGGGCTGGCGCGCCGGCATCGACCTGCGCGCGGGCCTGAAGAGCACCTATGACTGGTTCCTGACCCACGCCGCGGACATGCGCACATGAACATCCTTCCCGTCATCATGGCCGGCGGCTCCGGCACCCGGCTCTGGCCGCTCTCGCGCGAGCTGCACCCCAAGCAGTTCCTGACGCTGCCGGGCCAGACCCACTCCATGCTGCAGGCCACGATCGCGCGTCTCGAGGGACTCACCGACGCCTATCCGCTGGTGATCAGCAACGAGGCGCACCGCTTCATCGCCGCCGAGCAGCTGCGCCAGATGGGCAAGCTCGCCGGCAACATCCTGCTGGAGCCGGTCGGCCGCAACACCGCGCCCGCCATCGCGCTGGCCGCACTGACCGCGACCCGCGACGGCGCCGACCCGGTGCTGCTGGTGCTGGCCGCCGACCACGTCATTCGCGACGTCGCCGCCTTCCAGGCCGCCGTGCACACCGCGCTGCCGCTGGCGCAGGCCGGCCGCCTGGTGACCTTCGGCATCATCGCCACCGCGCCCGAGACCGGCTACGGCTACATCCGCCGCGGCAAGGCGCTGGGCGAGGGCGCCTTCGAGGTGGCGGGCTTCGTGGAAAAGCCCGACCTCAAGACCGCCGAAGCCTACCTCGCCTCGAAGGAATACGACTGGAACTCCGGCATGTTCCTGTTCCGCGCCAGCGTCTTCCTGAAGGAGCTGGAGGCGCACCGCCCCGACATCCTCGCCGCCTGCCGCGCCGCGCTGGCGACCCCGCAGAGCGACCTGGACTTCGTGCGCGTGGACGCCGCCGCCTTCCAGGCCTGCCCCTCCGACTCCATCGACTACGCGGTGATGGAAAAGACGGCGCAGGCGGCCGTGGTGCCGCTGGCCGCCGGCTGGAACGACGTGGGCGCCTTCTCGGCGCTGTGGGAGGTGTCGGCCAAGGACGAGAACGGCAACGCCCTGCAGGGCGACGTCATCGCCTACGACACCCGGAACTGCCTGGTGGAGGCCGAGAACGGCCTCGTCGCCACGGTGGGCCTCAGCGACATGGTGGTGGTGCAGACCAAGGATGCCGTGCTGGTGGCCGCGCGCGACCGCGTGCAGGACGTGAAGAAGATCGTGGAGGCGCTGAAGGCGCAGGGTCGCAACGAGTACCGCCTGCACCGCCAGGTGTACCGACCCTGGGGCCACTACGACTCCATCGACGCCGGCGCCCGCTACCAGGTCAAGCGCATCACCGTGAATCCGGGCGCCAAGCTGTCGGTGCAGATGCACCACCACCGCGCCGAGCACTGGGTCGTGGTCTCCGGCACCGCGCGCGTCACGCTGAACGGCGTGGAGAAGCTGGTGACCGAGAACGAGTCCATCTACCTGCCGGTGGGCGCCGTGCATGCGCTGGAAAACCCCGGCAAGATCCCCCTCGAGCTGATCGAGGTGCAGGTCGGCGCCTACCTGGGCGAGGACGACATCGTCCGCCTGGAAGACCGTTACGGCCGCGCGGCGACCACCAACTGAGCCCGCCGCCGGCCCGCCGGGCCGCGGCGACGATTAACCGAATACCTGACGACAGAGGCATCCATGAGCGCAACCGAACCCCGGCCCATCCTGATCGAAGTCGGTCCCGGCGAGCTGATCGACAAGATCACCATTCTCGAGATCAAGGTCGAGCGCATGACCGACGAGGCCAAGCTCAAGAACGTGCGCTACGAGCTGGAGGTGCTCTCCAAGGCCCAGCGCGAGGGCATGGCCGACTCCGCCGAGCTGCGCCGCCTGTGGGCCGAGCTCAAGGCCATCAACGAGGCGCTGTGGGTGATCGAGGACGACATCCGCGACTGCGAGGGGCAGAAGGACTTCGGGCCGAAGTTCATCGAGCTGGCGCGTGCCGTCTATATCACCAACGACAAGCGCGCGGCGGTGAAGAAGCAGATCAACATCCTCACCGGCTCGGCCATCGTCGAAGAGAAATCCTACAAGGAATTCTGAGGGCCTGCGCCCCGCCCGTCCTCCCGGAGAGCCCCGCCTTGCGCGGGGCTTTTTCCTGGTGGATCGCCCGCCCGGGCGGACCGTCCCGGGACGCGCCGCCTCAGGGGGCCGGCGGCGCCGGCAGGCGCGGCAGGATGGCCTCCAGCACCTGCTGCACCGGCAGGTCCTTGAGCTCGCCCACCTCGATGGCGAGGAAGTCGTCGCGCAGGATGCCGGTCCTGGCGGCCGAGGTGTGCGAACCGAACAGCACGAGGCCCGGGCGCCCCAGGCAGGCCGCCACGTGCGAGGGCCCCGTGTCGTTGCCCACCACGAAAGCAGCGGCCCTGATGACGCCGGCCAGCTCGAACCAGCCCAGGAAGCCCTTCGGCCCCAGCAGCGTGATGCCGGGAATGGACTTGCACAGCTCGATCTCGTCCGGGCCAGGCGCGGTCACCACCTGGTAGCCGCGGGCGATGAGCTCGCGCGCCAGGTCGGCATAGTAGGGCCAGCGCTTCTGCGGGTGCTTGGCGGCGCAGCCGGGAATCAGGAACACATAGCCCGGCTTCACGCCCTCGGCGGCGAGGAAGGCGGACATGTCGTCGGCCATCCAGGACACGTCGGGGTTCATGGCATGCGTGGCCTTCACGCCCACGCGCTCGAGCTGCAGCTTGTAGCACTCGCGCACGGGACGGCCGTTGAAGTCGCGGTTGTCGTTCCACTCCGCCTGCGGCAGCAGGAAACGCCGGTAGTTCCTGGTGCGGCCGCTGCTCTGCAGGTCGTAGACGCGCGCGAAGCCCTCGGCGCGCAGGGCGCGGCGCAGGGCCAGGAACTTGCCCAGCTGCGTGAGGGGCGCGCGCTCGTCGATGGCGAGGCGGTCCACGTGCGGGCAGCGCTCCAGCAGCTTGCGGAAGGGCGGCGTTGTCAGGAGCACGATCTCGGCGTCGGGATGGTGGGCGCGGATGTCGCGCAGGGCGCCGTCGGCCTGCACGATGTCGCCGAAGGCGCCGTGGCGGATGACGAGGATCTTGTCGCGGGTGGCGGTCATGTCGGCTCCTGCTCAGGCAACGCGCCTGACCTTGGGAAGCTGGGCGAAATAGGCATCGAGCCGCGCGCGCTGGCGCGCCAGCACGAACTCGGGGAAGAGCCGGCTCAGCAGGTACCAGCCCAGCACCGCGGGCTGTCCGCCCTGCCGGCGCACGGACTTCCACCACGGCGACACCGCCTTGCGCGCCAGCGCGGCGCGTTGCGCGGGCGTGAGGCGGGGATCTGCCAGCAGGTGGGTGTAGGTGAGGTACTGGTCATGGTGCTGCTGCGCGACGTTGGCCGACAGGTGCGCCTGGCTGGGCTGGCCGCTGGCGGCTTCCTCGGGGGTGACCAGCACGTTGCGGCTGGGATGCTCGACAAGGCCGGCCCGGCGCGCGGCGAGCGCGAGGCGCAGCGCCAGCGACTCGTCCTGCACGAAGACGGTATCGTCGCAGCCGCCCGCCGCCAGCGCCACCTCGCGCCTGGCCAGCACGATGGGCAGCACGATTCCGCGCTCCAGGGTCAGGCGCAGCGGATCGTCGCTGGCCACCACCTCGGGATGGGCCGGCAGCGTCAGCGCGGCGGCCTCGGCCGCCGGCAGCTGCGTCTTCTGCGAGCGGCCGTAGACGTAGTCCAGGCCCCCTGCCTCGAGCGCGCGCAGCATCGTGGCCAGCACGTTGCGGGGGGCGATGTCGTCGGCGTCGAACACGAATACCAGCTCGCCGGTGGCGGCGCGGATGCCCTGGTTGAGGCGCACGGAGGGCCCCTGGTTGCGCTCGTTGCGCAGCAGGACCAGGCGCGCGGGGTGCTCGCGGAAAAACGCCTCGCCCACCGCCACGGAGTCGTCGGTGGAGCAGTCGTCGGCGAACACGAACTCCAGCTCGAAGTCGCGGCCGGCGCCTTCCTGCGCATACAGGCTGGCGAGCGTGGCGGGCAGGAAGCGGGCCTTGTTGTAGACCGTGAGCACCACGGAAATCGTCTTCATCGTTTTTCTCCTGGGGGCGGCTCAGCGTTCCAGCACGGAGCGCACGCGCACATAGGCCTTCTCGAGGCCATGGAAGACCGCCACCAGGGGCGAGCGGCGCAGGGCATGGCGCGACAGCAGGACCGCGGCGCCCGCGCCCGCCGCCGGGGCGGCCTCGGCGGCGCGCACGATGCGCTCGATCTGCGCGAACAGGTGATACTCCTCCAGCACGCGCCGGCGCGCCTCCTCGATCAGGGGCAGGCGCTGCTCGTACCAGCCCTCGGCCATGGCCTGGCGCAGCAGGGCGACGGCGCCGTCGGGGTCGTCCATGGAGATGGGCACGAAGCTGCCGGCGGGAAAATAGTCGCCGGCGTCGGGCGCGCCCGCGTAGAAGGGCAGGCAGCGGCCGAGGAAGGCGTCGGAGAGCTTCTCGGTCCAGTGGTGCGGCGCCAGGTGGTTCTCCACGCAGATGTGGTAGCGGTAGTCGTCCAGCGCGTTTGCCTTGTCCGGCAGCGGGATGAAGCCGCGGCCATACACGTCCAGCTCCGGCATGAGCTGCTGCACGCGCTGCATGAAGGCGAAGCGGCGGTAGTGCTGGGTGTGGCGTTGCGCCTTGGCGGAGCCGACCATGGAAGCCATGCGGGTCTTGGGGCCCGGGCCCGCGACCAGGCGCGCGTGGCTCATGCGCGCAGCGGGGTCGTTGCCGTAGAACCAGTGGTTGGCCGCCTGCTGGAAGTGCCGGCGCGGGTGCGGCAGCGCCCAGACCGGCTGCGTGGTCAGCACATGCCCGAACTGGGCCGTGTAGTGCCAGCCGTAGCACTTGATGGACGCCGGCTCGGTGGTGATGAGCAGGGTGTTGGCGCGCGGGCAGGCCAGCGCCTCCCGGGCCTGCTTCTGGGTCTGGCCGGGGGCCGGCGGCAGCTCGTCGTAGACCACCAGCCAGTCGTAGTCCCGGTCGTCGCGACCGAAGCTGAAGGTGCAGCTTTTCCAGGTGGTACCTCCGTCCGGGAAATAGCGGTCCCACTCGCCCGGATCCAGGCGGCTCAGAAACTTCACCCGCGTCATCGACGTCTCCTTTGCGGCCCGGGCGGGCTCAGGCCAGCAGCCGCGACAGGCCGCGGGCCATCTTGATGGCGCGTATCTTCGCACGTTCCGCCAGGATCGCGGCACGGTCGCCGGCGCCGAGCGACCAGTCACCCGAGTCACCGACGCCGTTGGCGCGGGCCACCTGGATGAGGTGGCGGTCGAACAGCGGCATTACCGCCGCCGGCGAGAAGTCGCGCGAATGGCAGTCCCAGTCGGCACCCGCGGCCGCCTCGCGGTCGAAACCCAGCAGCAGCGCGCGCAGGCCGGCGGGACCGCGGTAGTAGAGGCCGCGCTCGCCCAGGGTGTCGATGTGGTTGCGCTCGCCCGACAGGAAATAGGTCATGACCGGCTTGTTGCGCAGCGAGAACTCGGCCACGGCAAGGCCGAAGGTCTCGCCGCGGCTGCGCGCGTGCAGCATGGCGTCACAGGTCTGGATGAAGCGGACCTTGCGCTCGACGTCGGCGGTGCCGGGGAGGAAGCGGGCGCGCGGATGCGCCAGGAAGGGATTGATGTTGAGGAACACGAAATGGATGTCCTCGCGCGCGGCCAGCACCTCGCCCACCACGGCTTGCGCGAAGCCGATGTCGAAGCACTCCTTGCCGCCGTGGCAGCCGAACACGGTGGCATCGGCGGGAATGCCCAGTTCGGCGCGCAGGTCGCCCTCGACCTCGGGCAGGGTCACGATGTGCGGTACCGCCGGCACGCGCCCGTTGGCAAAGGTGCGCGACAGCCAGCCCGACACGAAGGCGTAGGCGGAACCGTGGAACAGGGCGGGCTTCACCGGGAAGACCTCGTGCACCAGGGTCGGCACCAGGGCCGAGAGATGGTAGTTGTGGCGGTCCAGCTTGATGAAATAGGTCAGGTCGGCATTGAGCGGCGCCAGCGCGGCGTCGATGTCCTGGCCCTTGCGGTAGGCATGCACGGGAAAGCGCTGCTCGAAGCGGCGGATCACGGCCGGGTCGTTGAGCGGGCTGGTTTCGTCGAAGAGGATGAGGGATTCGTTGCCGAGCAGGCTCTCGTTGAACTGCGCATAGTCGAACAGCGCGACCTCGGTGCCGCGCACCGAGAGCTGGGTGGAACGGAACACGATGCGGGTCATGGCCTGTTCCTTCCTCCCGTCTCAGCGCGCCGCCGGGCGTCCGCCGCCCAGGCCATACCCCAGGCCCAGCACGTAGAAAGTCAGGAAGACCATCTCGGACGAGTAGAAGCCGTTGGGCGAGTTGAGCGGAAACCACATCAGCAGGAACACCAGCAGCGCGGCCCAGCGCAGGTCGAGGGCGCCGGCGCTGGCGCGCACGAAGTCCGCGACAACGCGTGCGTAGTAGACAAGGAAGGCCAGCAGGCCCAGCACGCCGGTGGCCGCCAGCACGTCGAGCAGCACCTGGTGGGCGTGGAAGATCCTGATGGTGAGGAAGGCGTTGCCTTCGCCCAGGTAGGGGCGGATGCCGGCATCGAGGTCGCCCGGGCCCACGCCGAACAGCCAGTGGTCGCGCGCCATGCGCAGCAGCGGCTCCCAGATGTCCAGGCGGCCGGTGAGGGCCTTGTTCACGCGGGCGTAGTCCAGGGTGCCGAAGGCGAGCAGCGTGCGCTGTACGCGTTCATGGAAGGTCGGGTTGAGGTGGTAGAGGGCGATGCCGAGCGCCACCAGCAGCACCGGCGCGCCCACCGCCAGGGCCAGGCGGGCGCGGGCCGGCAGGGGCGCGCGCAGCGCCAGCACCAGTCCCAGCAGGGAAATGCCGATCAGGAAGGCCAGCATGCTGAAGCGGCTGGCCGAGGCCATGGTGACGACGCCGCCCAGCAGCAGCACGGCCAGCGCGGCGCCGGTGCGGCGGCGGCTGACGAGCCAGGCGGCGGGCAGGAAGGTCAGCATGCCGATGTAATAGCCAAGCTTGGCGCGGTGGCCGTAATAGAGGCTGATGCGCCCGTCGGTCATGCAGGGCGAAAGCGCGCCGCGGCAGTCCAGGCTGTGCCCGCTGACCAGTTGCAGCACGCCCTCCACGCCCCAGCTGGCGATGGCGACGGTGATGAGCAGGCCCGCGGTGTCGCACACGGACTCGTCGTCTGACAGCGCCTTGGTGGCCAGGCCAAGCAGGCAGGCGAGCAGCACGGTGAGGAGCTTGTTGCCCCAGTCCAGCGGCGCACCGGACTGGGTCAGCGCCCACCCCAGCAGCGGCATGAGGATGGGCAGGCCGAAGGCGTAGAAGGCCAGGCGCAGCTCGCGCGACTGCGCCCACAGGCCGCGCGGGCGCAGCGTGACCAGGCCCCACACCAGGATGGCCACGTAGAAGAGGTAGTAGGAGCGGGCGAACGGGAACAGGATCAACGGCCCGGCCAGCATCAGGGCCTTCCACTGCGAGCTGCGCGACACCACCTTACCCCTCGAAAGAAAGCCGCCGGATTATACAGGGCGCGGGACCGGCCGCAGGCGCGCGAGCACCTGCGGCGCCACGCGCTCCGCCTCGTTGAACTGCTGCGCGGGTGCCAGCGTCCGCGTGTCGCGCCAGGCGGCGAAGGGCGTCACCCGCCCGGTGGCGACCAGATTGGCCACGCCGCGCGCAATGCGGCTGTCGCGGCCCGCGGGCAGCTGCAGCAGGCCCACCCGGCACGCGGCGGTCAGCGCCTCGTAGACCATGGACACGCTGTCCTCGCTGACCCATACCGTCTCGGTGGCGCGCAGGCGTCCGGCCAGCCAGCCCGGGGGACAGTCGCCATGGGGCTGGAAGCGCTCGCCGTAGCGCTCCTGCAGCGCGGCGGAGAGCGCGGGCGGCGTGCGCCGCGAGTCGGTCAGGCGCCAGGGCGTGCCCGGCGCCAGCGTCGCCACCACAGCCGCCACCTGCTCCAGCACGGCGGCATCGTCCCACTGCACATGCTTGCTGGGGCCGCCCACCAGGAACAGCAGGCTGCCCGGCGTCTTTTCGCCGCCGTGCATGGGATTGAGCACGCCCAGGGTGTTGATCACGCGCGGCCCCTCGGCCAGGCCGTCATGCGCGGGCGCGATGACGAGGTCGAAGAGC
>DASUDN010000162.1:0-4475 GCA_036275595.1 Moraxellaceae bacterium | reverse complement strand
GTGCCGCGGCAGCAGCAGCGCGGCATGGGTGAGCAGGGCGCGCAGGGTGTTGGCGGCATGCAGCAGCGAAGGCAGCACGAAGCCCTCGCGGGTGCGCGCCAGCAGCGCCTCGAAGTCCGGCACCAGGCCGAGGCCGACGGTCCCGGCCAGCGCCGGCCGGCCGCCCAGCAGCGGCGCCAGGAAATCGGCCGCGCGCGGACCGTCGAAATGCACCCAGTACAGCGTCCAGGGCGCCTCGGCATCGGCACGGTAGGCATGCGCGACACCGGCCGGCAGCAGCACCAGGGTGCCCGGCCCGACCGCCTCCGGCCCCTCGCCCCAGTCGACACTGCCCCTGCCCTGCACGCAGTAGAGCAGGAGGTGGTCTTCATGCTCGGCGGCCTCGCGCGCCATGGCATGGCCCGCGGCCTGGCGGTAGACGCCCAGGGCCTCCGGCCAGAGCTCATGCCCGAGGGGGTGGCGGGCGAGCGCGGCGCAGGCGGCCGGGGGGACCAGCCAGCGCCGGCTGTCGGGGGTCAGGGCCCACGGGGAGGGAATCGGCATGCAAGCACCAAGATAATCCACCTGACGGCAAGAAATGCCATTTAAGCGCGGCAACGGCGGGTGCTACAAGTTCAACATCATCCAGCACCGGAGACTCCCATGAGCGTTCGCCGCATCCCCCTCCTGATCGAGGGCGCCTTCCAGGACAGCCAGACCCGCCAGTGGCTGCCGGTCCGCAACCCCGCCACCCAGCAGGTGCTGGCCGAGGTGCCGATGGCCACCGCGGGGGAGGTCGAGCGCGCCGTGGCCTCGGCCAAGGCGGCGTTCAGGACCTGGCGCGACGTGCCCGCCCCGCAGCGCGCCCGCGTCATGCTGAAGTACCAGGACCTGCTCAAGCAGCACCATGACGAGATCGCCGAGATCCTGGCCCAGGAGACCGGCAAGACCTTCGCCGACGCCAAGGGCGACGTCTGGCGCGGCATCGAGGTGGTGGAGCACGCCTGCAACATCAGCTCGCTGATGATGGGCGAGACCGTGGAGAACGTGGCCAACGGCATCGACACCTACTCCATGGTGCAGCCGCTGGGCGTCTGCTTCGGCATCACGCCGTTCAACTTCCCGGCCATGATCCCGCTGTGGATGTTCCCCATCGCCATCGCCTGCGGGAACACCTTCATCCTCAAGCCCTCCGAGCAGGACCCCATGACCCCGACCCGCCTCGCCGAGCTCTTCCTGGAGGCCGGCGCGCCCAGGGATGTCCTGCAGGTGGTGCATGGCGGCCGCGAGGTCGTCGACCAGCTGCTCACCCACGAGGACGTGAAGGCCATCTCCTTCGTCGGTTCCGTGCCCGTGGCCGAGCACATCTACCGCACCGGCACCCACCACCTGAAGCGCGTGCAGTGCTTCGCCGGCGCCAAGAACCACATGGTGGTGATGCCGGACGCCAACCTGAAACAGGTGGCCGCCAACATCGTCGGCGCCTCCTTCGGCGCCGCCGGCCAGCGCTGCATGGCGATCTCGGTGGCGGTGCTGGTCGGCGACGCGAAGCGCGTGCTGCCCGACATCCAGGCCGCGCTCGCCAACGTGCGTCCCGGCGTGTGGAACGATGCCGGCGCCGCCTACGGCCCGGTGATCTCGCCGCGCGCCCGCGACCGCATCCTGGAACTCATCCAGAGCGGCAAGGACGAGGGCGCCTGCTGCCTGCTCGACGGCAGCGAATGCAGCGTCGAGGGCCATCCCGACGGCAACTGGGTCGGCCCCACGGTGTTCACCGGCGTCAAGCCGACCATGCGCATCTACCGCGAGGAGATCTTCGGCCCGGTGCTGCTGTGCATCGAGGTCGACACCCTGGACGAGGCCATCGCCCTGATGAACGCCAACCCCTACGGCAACGGCTGCTCCATCTTCACCGACTCCGGTGCCGCCGCCCGCAAGTTCCAGCACGAGATCGAGGTCGGCCAGGTCGGCATCAACGTGCCGATTCCCGTGCCGCTGCCCTTCTTCAGCTTCACCGGCTGGAAGAAGAGTTTCATGGGCGACCTGCACGCCTACGGCAAGCAGGCGGTGCGCTTCTACACCGAGACCAAGACCATCACCGCGCGCTGGTTCGAGGACGACATCCCGCACCATGCGCCGAACATGACCATCTCCATGAAGTGACGCGGCGAGGTAACGGCCGATGAATTTCGACCTGACGGAAGACCAGCAGGCCTTCGTCGAGACCGCGCGCGATTTCGCGGCGCAGGAGCTGGCGCCGCATGCCGCCGCCTGGGACGCTGGCCACCATTTCCCGGTGGACGTGATCCGCAAGGCCGGCTCGCTCGGCTTCTGCGGCATCTACGCCAGCGAGGCCTGCGGCGGGCTCGGCCTCAAGCGCCTGGACGCGGCACTGATCTTCGAGCAGCTCTCCCAGGGCTGCACGGCGACCACCGCCTACATCACCATCCACAACATGTGCACCTGGATGGTGGCGACCTTCGGCAACGACGCCCAGCGTGCCGAGTTCGGCGGCAGGATGACGTCCGGCGAGTGGCTGGGCAGCTACTGCCTGACCGAGCCGGGCGCGGGTTCCGACGCCGCCTCGCTCAAGACCTCGGCGCGCCGCGACGGCGACGACTACGTGCTGAACGGCGCCAAGATGTTCATCTCCGGCGCCGGCAGCACCGAGGTGCTGGTGGTGATGGCGCGCACTGCCGACACCGGGGCGAAGGGCGTCACCGCCTTCATCGTGCCGGCGGACCTGCCCGGCATCGGCTACGGCAAGAACGAGCACAAGATGGGATGGCGCGCGCAGCCGACGCGCCTGATCAGCTTCGACAACGTGCGCGTGCCGGCACGCTACCGTCTGGGCGAGGAAGGCGACGGCTTCCGCATCGCCATGAAGGGCCTGGACGGCGGCCGCCTCAACATCGCCTCCTGCTCGCTGGGCACCGCCCAGGCGGCGCTGCGCGCGGCGCACCGCTACCTGCAGGAGCGCTCGCAGTTCGGGAAGAAGCTGGCCGACTTTCAGGCGCTGCAGTTCCGCCTCGCGGACATGGCCACCGAGCTGCTGGCGGCGCGCCTCATGGTCTACCACGCGGCGGCGAAGCTGGATGCCGGGGCGAGCGACGCCACGGCCACCTGCGCCATGGCCAAGCGCCTTGCCACCGACCTCTGCTTCAACGTCTGCAATGAGGCGCTGCAGCTGCACGGCGGCTACGGCTACCTGCAGGATTTCCCGCTGGAGCGCTTCGTGCGCGACGTGCGCGTGCACCAGATCCTGGAAGGCACCAACGAGATCATGCGGCTGATCGTGGCGCGGCACCTGCTGGCGCAACCGGAACTCTAAGGAGAATCGAGAATGAATATCGCGTTTTTCGGCATCGGCCTGATGGGCGCCCCCATGGCGCAGAACCTGCTCAAGGCCGGGCACTCGCTCGCCGTGTTCGACCTCAACGCCGCGCTGGCGGAACCGCTGGTGGCCAACGGCGCCCGCCTCGCCGGCAGCCCCGCGGACGCCGCCGCCGGCTGCGACGCCGTGGTTTCCATGCTGCCGCACGACGGCGCCGTGCGCGGCCTCTACCTGGGCGACACCGGCCTGCTGGCGCAGCTTCCGACGGGCACCCTGGTGATCGACTGCTCCACGGTCTCGGCGGAATGCGCCAAGGACGTGTCCACCCGCGCGCATGCGCTCGGCCTCGCCATGATCGACGCGCCGGTCTCGGGCGGCGTCGCCGGCGCCGCCGCGGGCACCCTGTCCTTCCTCTGCGGCGGCACGGCCGACGACCTCGCCCGCGCCCGCCCTCTGCTGGAGGCCATGGGCAAGAACGTGATGCACGCCGGCGGCGCCGGCGCCGGCGCGGTGGCCAAGATCTGCAACAACATGCTGCTCGCCATCCACATGATCGGCACCTGCGAGGCGCTGCAGCTGGGTGTCGACAACGGCCTCGATCCCGCCGTGCTGTCCGAGATCATGCTGAAGAGCTCGGGCCGCAACTGGTCGCTTGAGCTGTACAACCCCTACCCCGGTGTCATGGAGAACGCCCCTGCCTCGCGCGGCTACAGCGGCGGCTTCCAGGTCGCGCTGATGGCCAAGGACCTGGGGCTGGCCATGGAGGCGGCGCAGAAGAGCAAGTCGGCGACGCCCCTGGGCGCGCTGTCGAAGCAGCTCTATGCCCTGCACCTGGCGCAGGGCAAGGAAAAGCTGGATTTCAGCTCCATCCTGCAGTTGCTGCAGCACGGGCAGTGAGCCCGGGCCACGCATAGACCAAGCCCCGCTATTGCGGGGCTTTTTTTACTTCCTGAAGAAATATGCCTTTCCCATCAAGCACTTGCCCTCGGGCGTCGCCGCGCCAGGCAAGTCCCCGGGGCATTGACCTGCCGCCGCTCGTCGGCGCCATTTCCCTTTACTCGACATGGCTTTTCCTTGTCGTGGGTCAAGAGTAGATTCGGACCACTGTCGCCTCAGGAAGAGAGCCCGAACAACAATGATCCCGACGATTCCCCTGCGCCGC
>DASUDN010000161.1:0-9292 GCA_036275595.1 Moraxellaceae bacterium | reverse complement strand
GCCCTCCGACTTGAGGCCGGTGTCCACAGTGATCCAATCGTCATCGATGGCCACCACGGTGCCGCTGATCACGGAACCCCGTTCGACATCCAGACCCTTCAGGCTCTCTTCAAAGAGGGCGGCAAAAGATTCACTCATGTTCAAAACCTTTCTGATGCTTGCGCATCGCATTTTCGTCCACGCATGACCAGCTCATGCGGGGCTGTTGATTTCCGGCATCCCGCCCACCCTTGCTGGTTGGCGTGGGCGGTTGCCGCTCCAAAGACAAAAAGCCTCCTGGCATGGCCGGGAAGCTTTTCACCCTGAATTCTGTCGTCGCACCAGTGTAGCCGCGACCGCCTACCTGAGCAGGCGCTTGAGCCCGGGAACCTGGTCGACCTCGCGCAGGACCCGGGCCATCACGTCGTCGATGCCGAGCCGGGTGGAGTCCAGCACGATGGCATCGTCGGCGGGCTTGAGCGGGGCGACCGGACGGTTGATGTCGCGGTCGTCGCGGGCGCGGATGTCCTCGACGAGGGCCGGCAGACTAGCACTGAAGCCCTTCTCCAGCAACTGCTTGTACCGGCGCTCGGCACGGGCCTCGGCGGTGGCCGTGAGGAAGATCTTGAGACAGGCGTCGGGGAAGACCACGGTGCCCATGTCGCGGCCGTCGGCCACCAGGCCGGGGGCCTCGCGGAAGGCCTGCTGGCGCTGCAGCAGGGCGGCGCGCACGGCCGGCAGGGCGGCGACCAGGGAGGCCGCCTTGCCCATTTCCTCGGAGCGGATCTCGGTGGTCACGTCCTCGCCCTCGAGGATGATGACCGCCTCCCCCGCCGGGCTCTGCTGGAACTGCACGTCCAGGTGGCCGGCCAGGACCTCCAGGGCGGGCTCGTTGTCGAGGCCGACGCCGTGGTGCTGCGCGGCCAGGGCCAGCAGGCGGTAGAGGGAGCCGGAGTCCAGCACGTGGAAGCCCAGCAGGGCCGCCAGGCGATGGGCGACGGTGCCCTTGCCGGAGCCGCTGGGGCCGTCGATCGCCACCACCGGCGCAGGGCTGCGCGGCATCACGATCCGTTCAAATTCTGCGCTCATCGATACTCCTCCTGCCGCTGCCGGAACACCCATCCAGTCTCGATGGCCGGCGTGCGATCTGGTCGTCCCTGGTTTGCAGGCAAATGCCGTGCCCCGGCCGGGGCCGGTCCGGCCCGCCGGGGTTGCCGCTAGGGCGCGAGCTTTTTATAGAAGGTCGGGGGCAAAAGCAATCTTGACAGCCGGTACGGTCGACCCCGGTCCGCCGGATGGCAAGGCCGCCGGTCGTCGCCGGGGCGGCGGGAGGGCGGTCCCCTGCCCCGCCCCGGCTCCGGCCGCCCCGCCTCAGTCCTTTTCCACCACGCTGATGCCGAGGCCGGCACGCCGGGCCAGGCCCGGGAAGTCCGGGAAGCTGGTGGCCACGGTGGCCGCCTCGCCGATCTCGATGGGGCCGGCGGCGCGCAGGGCGGCGATGGCGAAGGACATGGCGATGCGGTGGTCGCCGTGGCTGACGATGCGGCCCGAGCCGAGCCTGCCGCCCTGGATGACGATGCCGTCCGGGGTGGGACGGGCGTCGATGCCCAGGGTCACGAGGCCGTCGGCCATGACCTGGATGCGGTCGGACTCCTTGACGCGCAGCTCCTCCGCCCCGGTGAGGACGGTCTCGCCCTCGGCGCAGGCGGCGGCGATGAACAGCGACGGGAACTCGTCGATGGCCAGCGGCACCTGGTCCTCGGGGATGCGGATGCCCTTGAGCCTCGCCGAACGCACGCGGATGTCGGCCACCGGCTCGCCGCCCACCTCGCGCTCGTTCAGCACGGTGAGGTCGCCGCCCATGGCGCGCAGGATGTTGATCACCCCGATGCGGGTCGGGTTCATGCCGACATGCTCAAGGGTGATGTCGGAGCCCTCGGCGATGCTGGCGGCGACCATGAAGAAGGCCGCCGAGGAAATGTCGGCCGGCACGTCGATACGGGTGGCGGTGAGCCGGCCGCCACCCTTCACGGTCACGGTGGCGCCCTCCACCTTCACCTCGTAGCCGAAGCCGCGCAGCATGCGCTCGGTGTGGTCGCGGGTGGGGGCGGGTTCGGTCACCACGGTCTCGCCCTCGGCCCAGAGGCCGGCCAGCAGCACGCCCGACTTCACCTGGGCAGAGGCCACCGGCATGTCGTAGCGGATGCCCTTGAGGGCCTTGCCGCCCTTGATGGTCACCGGCGGGGTGCCGCGCTCGCCCGTGGTCTGGATCTCGGCGCCCATCTGGCGCAGCGGCTTGGCCACGCGCTCCATGGGCCGCTTGGACAGCGAGTGGTCGCCGGTCATGACGGTGTCGAAGGCCTGCGCGGCGAGAATGCCGGAGAGCAGGCGCATGCTGGTGCCGGAGTTGCCGCAATAGATGGGACCGGGAGGCGCCTTGAGCCCGTGCAGGCCGACGCCGTGGATGCGCACGTTGCCCTGGTTCGGCCCCTCGATCACCACGCCCATGTCGCGGAAGGCCTGCAGCGTGGCCAGTGCGTCCTCGCCCTCGAGGAAGCCGGTGACCTCGGTCACGCCCTCGGCCAGCGAGCCCAGCATGATGGAACGGTGGGAAATGGACTTGTCGCCGGGAACGCGGAAGGTGCCGGAGAGCTTGCCGCCGGGCTGGACGATGTATTCGATGTCTTTCTGCTTCATGGTCTTCGCATAGGCCGTGCCGGCCAGCATATGGGTGAAATGGTCGCGCGCCGCCTTGGCGCGGGTGAAGATGCCCAGGAGGGCGTCGCTGTCGCCGCGCTCGACGGCATCGCGCAGGACGCCGAGCCCGCGCGTATAGAGATCCAGCGCGCCCAGCACCGCGGCCTTGTTGCCGAGGAAGATGTCGTGCCACATCACCGGGTCGGAGGCAGCGATGCGGGTGAAATCGCGGAAGCCGCCCGCGGCGTAGCGGAAGATGTCCAGGTTGGTGGACTCGCGCGCCAGGGTATCGACCAGCGAGAACGCCAGCAGGTGTGGCAGGTGGCTGGTGCGCGCCAGCACCTCGTCGTGGCGCGCCACGCTCATCTCCAGCACGTCGGCGCCCATGGCCTCCCATGCGGCGCGCACGCGCGCCACCGCGGCCGGGTCGGATTCCGGCAGCGGCGTCAGGATGACCTTGTGCCGGTTGAAGAGGTCGGCGCGGCCCGCCAGCACCCCGCTCTGCTCGGAGCCGGCAATGGGGTGGCCGGGCACGAAGCCTGCCGGCAGCGTGCCGAACACCTCGCGCGCCGCGGCCACCACGTTGCCCTTGGTGCTGCCGCCGTCGGTGATGACGGCGTCGGGACGCAGCGCGCCCTTGATGGCGCGCAGGACCGCGGCGGTGGCCTGCACGGGCATGGCCAGGAACACCAGGTCGGCGTCGCGCACGGCCTCGGCGGGATCGGCATAGGCCGCGTCCACCACGCCGAGCTCGCGCGCCAGCTCGCAGGTGCGTGCGCTGCGCGCGGAGCCGCTGAGGCTCGCCGCCAGGCCCTGCTCGCGCAGGGCCCGCGCAAAGCTCGAGCCGATCAGTCCCAGGCCGATGATGGCGGCCTTGCGGAACAGGGGCGCGCTCATGCCAGCACGGCCTTCAGCGCCGCCAGGAAGCGCGCGTTCTCGCCCGGCGAGCCGATGGTCACGCGCAGGAAATTGGGCATGCCGTAGTTGGCCACCGGCCGCACGATCACGCCCTTGCGCAGCAGCGCCTCGTAGACCGGCAGGCCCTCGCGGCGCAGGTCGATGGCCACGAAGTTGCCGCGCGAGGGAATGTGCGACAGGCCGAGGGCCTGCACACCCTCGACGATCTGCTTCATGCCGGCGGCATTCTGGGCGCGCGAGCGGGCCACGAAGTCCTGGTCGCCGAGCGCGGCCACCGCGGCGCGCAACGCCAGGCTGTTGACGTTGAAGGGCTGGCGCACGCGGTTCAGCACGTTGGTGATGTCCGGGTGCGCGAAGGCATAGCCCACGCGCAGCGCCGCCAGGCCGTAGGCCTTGGAGAAGGTGCGGCTCACCAGCACGTTGGGAAAGCGGTCGAGGAAGTCCAGGCCGTCCGGCAGGTAGCCCTTCTCGACATACTCGCCGTAGGCCTCGTCCAGCACCACCAGCACGTCCTCGGGCACCGCCATCAGGAAGGCCTCGAGCTCGCGCTCCTCCACCCAGGTGCCGGTGGGATTGTTGGGATTGGCGATGAACACCACGCGCGTGCGGTCACTGATGGCGGCGGCCATGGCCGGCAGGTCGTGGCCCCAGCGCTGCGCCGGCACCGACACGCCGGTCGCGCCCACCGCCTGCACCGCCAGCGGGTACACCGCGAAGGAGTGCTGGGAGAACACGGCCTCGTCGCCGGGCTTCAGGAAGGCGCGCGCCACCAGCTCCAGGATGTCGTTGGAGCCGTTGCCGAGCGTGATCTCCGCCAGGGGGCGGCGATAGAAATCCGCCAGCGCCTGCTTGAGCACGAAGCCGTTGCCGTCCGGGTAGAGGGCGAGCTCGGACAGGCCGTCTTCCACCGCCGTCAGCACGCGCGGCGAGCAGCCCATGGGGTTCTCGTTGCTGGCGAGCTTGATGATGTCGTTGAGGCCGAGCTCGCGCTCGAGTTCCTCGATGGGCTTGCCCGGCTGGTAGGGCGACAGCT
The DNA here is from genome assembly GCA_036275595.1 of Moraxellaceae bacterium. Lineage (GTDB taxonomy): Bacteria > Pseudomonadota > Gammaproteobacteria > Pseudomonadales > Moraxellaceae > UBA2031. The sequence goes on along the minus strand of DASUDN010000161.1, from coordinate 4,665 downwards.
TCTGCACGCCCGGCGCCGCCAGGGCGATGAAATCACAGGCCATGATGGACCCTCCGTGAGCCCGCGGGCTGAGTCAGTCGGTTACAGGACGGCCTTGGGATAGGACCCGAGCAGCTTGAGTTCGCGCACGCGCCCCTCGAGCTCGGCGAGGGCCTCCCTGACCGGGGCGTCGTCCACATGGCCGTCGAAGTCGATGAAGAACACGTAGGACCAGGCGTCGGTCTGCGAGGGACGGCTCTCGATGCGCGTCAGGTTGATGCCGCGGCTCTTGAACGGCTCGAGGATGCCATAGAGCGCCCCCGCCTGGTTGCGGTGCATGGAGACGATGATGGACGTCTTGTCGTCGCCCGAGCGCGGCACCGCTTCGTTGCCGATGATGAGGAAGCGCGTCGTGTTCTTGGGGTTGTCCTCGATGCACTCGTGCAGCCGGGTGAGCGCATAGAGCTCCGCCGCGGTCTCGCCGGCGATGGCGGCGGAGTGCCACTCCCCCTTCACGCGCTTGGCGGCCTCGGCGTTGCTCGCCACCGCCACGCGCTCGGCGCGCGGGAAGTGCGAGTCCAGCCACTTGCGGCATTGCGCCAGCGACTGCTGGTGCGAGTAGATGCGCGAGATCGCCTCCGGCTTCGTGCCCTCGGCCACCAGCAGGTGGTGGTGGATGCGCACCTCCACCTCGCCGATGATGCGCACCGTCGAGGTGATGAAGGTGTCCGCCGTGTGCGTGACCACGCCCTCGGTGCTGTTCTCCACCGGCACCACGCCGTAGTTGACCGCGCCCGCCTCCACCTCGCGGAAGACCTCGTCGATGGTGGCGAGCGGCACGGTCTGCACCGAATGGCCGAAGTGCTTGAGCGCCGCGGTCTGCGTGAAGGTGCCGGCCGGCCCCAGGAAGGCGATGCGCATGGGATGCTCCAGCGCCAGGCAGGCCGACATGATCTCGCGAAACAGGCGCGCCATCTCCTCGCCGGGAAGCGGGCCCTCGTTGCGCGCCATCACCTTCTGCAGCACCTGCGCCTCGCGCTCGGGCCGGTAGAACACGGTGGCCTGCGGGTCCTCCGCCTTCTTGATCTCGGCCACCTGCTGCGCGCAGCGCGCGCGCTCGGCGATCAGGGCCTGGATCTGCTCGTCGATGGCGTCGATCTTCTCGCGCACCTGCGGCAGCGTGGGTTTGTCACTCATGGCGTCAGCCCATCTTCTGCTGGAAGTCCTTCATGAAGTCGATCAGCGCGTCCACGCCCTCCTCCGGCACCGCGTTGTACAGGCTGGCGCGCATGCCGCCCACCGAGCGGTGGCCGGCCAGGTTGAGCAGGCCGCGGGCCTCGGCGTCGCGCAGGAAGGTCTTTTCCAGCGCCGGGTCGATGAGCGTGAACGGCACGTTCATGATCGAGCGGTACGACACCATCACCGGGTTGTGATAGAAGCCGTTGGAATCGTCGATGGCGGCATAGAGCTTCGCCGCCTTGCGGCGGTTGATCTCGGCCATCTTGTCCAGGCCGCCGATGTGCTTCAGCCATTTGAAGACCAGGCCGGCCAGGTACCAGCTGAAGGTCGGCGGCGTGTTGTACATGGAGCCGTTGTCCGCGGCGACCTTGTAGTCGAGCATGGTCGGGGTCCCGGGCAGCACCTCGCCGATCAGGTCCTCGCGCACGATCACCACCACGATGCCGGCGGGACCGATGTTCTTCTGGGCGCCGGCATAGATCAGGCCGAACTTCGACACGTCCAGCGGCTCCGAGAGGATGCTGGAGGAAAAGTCCGCCACCAGCGGCACCTCGGCCTCCGGGATGTAGGGGAACTGCACGCCGTGGATGGTCTCGTTGGGCGTGTAGTGCAGGTAGGCCGCCTTCGGGTTCAGGTTCCAGGTGTCCACGGCCGGCACGCCGCGGAACTTGTTGTGCTCGTCGCTGGCCGCGACGTTGACGTCGCAGTACTTCTTCGCCTCGGCGATGGCCTTGGTGGACCACATGCCGGTATTGATGTAGTCGGCGGTGCTGTGGCCGCGCAGCAGGTTCATGGGAATCTGCGCGAACTGCAGCGAGGCGCCGCCCTGCAGGAAGAGCACCTTGTAGTTGGCGGGCACCTTGAGCAGCTCGCGCAGGTCGCGCTCGGCCTCCTCGGCGATGGCCACGTAGTCGTTGGAGCGGTGGCTCATCTCCATCACGGACATGCCGTGGCCCTTGTAGTTGAGCAGGTCCTTCTGGGCTTCGCTCAGCACGGCCTGGGGAAGCGCGGCGGGGCCGGCGCAGAAATTGTAGGCACGGGTCATCTCGGGTTCCTTCTCGTCAGCGACGAGCACTTCGTTCACATTCATTCGCCATCGGGGGCGTCGTCGCCGGCGGCAGGCGCCCCGGCCGCTCCGGGCGCCTCGGCCGCGGCATCGCTGCCGGCGGCGGCAGCGCCGTCCCCGTCCTCGCCGAGGAGCTCGTCCTCGCTGTCGCCCACGTCCTGCAGGCGCACCAGGCCTACCAGGTGCTCGTCATCGGCGAGCTTGATCAGGGTCACGCCCTGGGTGTTGCGTCCGCGCACCGAGACCTCGGCGACGCGGGTGCGCACCAGGGTGCCCTGGTCGGAGATGAGCATCAGCTCGTCTTCCTCGGCGACCTGCACCGCGCCGACGAGGGCGCCGTTGCGCTCCGACATCTGGATGGCGATCACGCCCTGGCCGCCACGGCCGCGGCGCGGGAAATCCGCCAGCGGCGTGCGCTTGCCATAGCCGTTCAGCGAGGCGGTGAGGATCTGCGTGCCGGCCTCGGGCACGATCATGGAGATCACGTGCTGGGCCTCCGGCAGGCGCATGCCGCGCACGCCGCGGGCGCTGCGGCCCATGACGCGCACCTGCTTCTCCTTGAAGCGGATGACCTTGCCGCCGTCGGAGAACAGCATGATCTCGCAGGCGCCGTTGGTGACGGCGGCGGCGATGAGGGTGTCGCCCTCCTCCAGGCGCAGGGCGATGAGGCCGTTGCTGCGCGGACGGCTGAACTGCACCAGCGGGGTCTTCTTCACGGTGCCATTGGCGGTGGCCATGAAGATGTAGGCGCCCGTGGGTTCGTCCGGGGTGTCGTCGGTATCCTCGTCGGCGCCCTCGCCCTCCTCCGCCTCGGCGACCGGCTCCGCGGCCTCCGCCACGGCGTCGCCGTTGTCCTCGAGGTCGTCATCGTCCTCGGGGGCCTGCGCGGCCAGGGCCTCGAGGTCGATGGGCAGCAGCGCGGTCAGGCGCTCGCCCTCGGCCAGCGGCAGGATGTTGACGATGGGCTTGCCCTTGGAGCCGCGGCCGCCCGAGGGCAGCTCGTAGACCTTGAGCCAGTAGACCTTGCCCGCACTGGTGAAGCACAGCACGGTGTCGTGCGTGCTGGCGACCAGCAGGTGCTCGATGTAGTCCTCGTCCTTGATGGCGGTGGCGGACTTGCCGCGGCCGCCGCGCCGCTGGGCACGATAGTCGGCCAGCGGCTGGGTCTTGGCATAGCCGGTGTGCGAGATGGTCAGCACCACCTGCTCCTCGGTGATGAGGTCCTCCAGCGTGAGGTCGAGGCGCGAGCTGATGATCTCGGTACGGCGCGCGTCGCCGTACTGCTCGCGCACGGCGGCCAGCTCGTCGCGGATCACCTGCAGCAGTCGCGCCGGGTCTGCCAGGATGAGGCCGAGCTCGCGGATGCGCTCCAGGATCTCCTGGTACTCGGCGACGAGCTTGTCCTGCTCGAGACCGGTGAGGCGGTTCAGGCGCAGGTCGAGGATGGCCTGGGCCTGCTCGGCGCTGAGGCGGTACTTGCCGTCGACCAGTCCGAACTGCAGCGGCAGGCCCTCGGGGCGGCAGGCATTGGTGTCGCCGGCGCGCTCCAGCATGCCCACCACGGCGCCCGGCTCCCAGGACGCCAGCATCAGGCGGTCCTTGGCGTCGGCCGGGCTCGGCGAGGTCTTGATGGTGTCGATGACCGGATCGATGTTGGCCAGCGCCACGGCGAGGCCTTCCAGGATATGGCCGCGTTCGCGCGCCTTGCGCAGCTCGAACACGGTGCGCCGCGTCACCACTTCGCGGCGGTGGCGCACGAAGGCCTCGATCAGGTCCTTCAGGTTGCAGAGCTTGGGCTGGCCGTCGACCAGCGCCACCATGTTGATGCCGAACACGCTCTGCAGCTGCGTCTGCGCGAAGAGGTTGTTGACCACCACCTCGGCGACTTCGCCGCGCTTGAGCTCGATGACGATGCGCATGCCGTCCTTGTCGGACTCGTCGCGCAGCTCGGAGATGCCCTCCAGCTTCTTTTCCTTGACCAGCTCGGCAATCTTCTCGATCACGCGCGCCTTGTTCAGCTGGTAGGGAATCTCGGTGAAGATGATGCTCTGGCGACCGGTCTTGGCATCGGTCTCGATCTCGTGGCGGGCGCGCATGTAGATGCGGCCGCGGCCGGTGCGGTAGGCCTCGATGATGCCGGCGCGGCCGTTGATGATGGCGGCGGTGGGAAAGTCCGGGCCCTTGATGTGCTCCATCAGGCCGTCGATGGTGATGGCCTCGTCATCCAGGTAGGCCAGGCAGCCGTTGATGACCTCGGTGAGGTTGTGCGGCGGGATGTTGGTGGCCATGCCCACCGCGATGCCGGCCGAGCCGTTCACCAGCAGGTTGGGCACCTTGGTGGGCATCACCGCCGGGATCTGCTCGGTGCCGTCGTAGTTCGG
>DASUDN010000160.1:0-15274 GCA_036275595.1 Moraxellaceae bacterium | reverse complement strand
AGCGTGGTCTTGCCGGCGCCGTTGGGGCCGATGAGGCCGTACACGCAGCCGTCCGGGATGGTCAGGCTGACGTCGTTCAGGGCCTTGAGGCCGCCGAAGCGCTTCTCGATGTGGCGCAGGACCAGGAGGTCAGTCATGGGCGCCCTCCTCCAGCTCCTCGCGGCGGCGCGGCGACGGCCACAGGCCGGCCGGACGGAACAGCATGACCACGATCAGCGCCAGCCCGAACAGCAGCATGCGCAGGTTCTCCGGGTCCACCACCATGTGGCCGAACAGGCTGCGCTGCAGCGGGTTGATGATGTCGCGCAGGAACTCGGGGGTGATGGTGAGCAGCACCGCGCCCAGGATCACGCCGGGGATGTGCCCCATGCCGCCCAGGACCACCATGCACACCACCATCACCGACTCCATGAGGGTGAAGGATTCGGGGCTGACGAAGCCCTGGAAGGCGGCGAAGAGCCCGCCCGCCACGCCGCCGAAAGAGGCGCCCATGGCGAAGGCCAGCAGCTTGACGTTGCGGGTGTTGATGCCCATGGCCTGGGCCGCGATCTCGTCCTCGCGGATGGCGACCCAGGCGCGGCCGATGCGCGAGTTCTCCAGGCGCAGGCAGACGAACACCGTGAGCAGGGCCAGCGCCAGGAACAGGAAGTAATAGGCGTAGTCGCCGCTGAAGCGGTGCCCCATGAGCGTGAAGCCGCTCTCCAGGCGATAGCCGAAGAGGGTGACGCCATCGATGAGGTTGATGCCCTGGGGGCCGTTGGTGATGTTCACCGGCCGGTCCAGGTTGTTCATGAACAGGCGCACGATCTCGCCGAAGCCCAGCGTGACGATGGCCAGGTAGTCGCCGCGCAGGCGCAGCGTCGGCGCCCCCAGCGTGGCGCCGGCGACGCAGGCCAGGGCCGCCCCCGCCGGCAGGATCATCCAGGCCGACAGGTGCAGCTCGAAGTGCGGCGAGGCCAGGATGGCGAAGAGATAGGCGCCCACGGCATAGAAGGCGATGTAGCCCAGGTCCAGCAGGCCGGCGTAGCCGACCACGATGTTGAGCCCCAGCGCCAGCATGGAATACAGCAGCACGAAGTCCAGGATGCGCACCCAGCTGTTGCCGAAGGCGCCGCCCATGACGAAGGGCGCCGCCACCAGCGCCAGCGCGACGGCCGCATAGCCGGCCCAGACCCGGGCGGGGATGGCGCGCGCGCCGGCCGTGTTCACCTTCGTCTCCATCACGGGCGCTCCGAGACGCGCTCGCCCATGAGGCCGGACGGGCGGAACACCAGCACCAGGATGAGCACGAGGAAGGCGAACACGTCCTGGTACTGCGAACCCAGCACGCCGCCGGTGAGGTCGCCGATGTAGCCCGCGCCCAGCGACTCGATGACGCCGAGCAGGAGGCCGCCGATGACGGCGCCGGCGAGGTTGCCGATGCCGCCCAGCACCGCCGCCGAGAACGCCTTGAGGCCGAGCAGGAAGCCCATGTAGGAATGCGCCTGGCCGTAGTTGGCCGCCACCATGACGCCGGCCACCGCGCCCAGGCAGGAGCCGAGAATGAAGGTCATGGAGATGACGTGGTTGACGTTCACGCCCATGAGCTGCGCCACCTGCGGGCTCTGTGCCGTGGCGCGCATGGCGCGGCCGAGCCTGGTGCGGTTCACCAGCAGCATGAGGCCGCCCATGATGAGCGCGGCCAGCACGATGATGAGCACCTGCAGGGAGGTGATGGAAGCGCCCAGGAACTGGTGCGGCACCTGCGGCAGCACGGCCGGGAAGGCCACGTACTGGCGGCCCCAGATGATCATGGCCAGGTTCTGCAGCACGATGGACACGCCGATGGCGGTGATCAGGGGCGCCAGGCGCGGCGCGTGGCGCAGCGGCCGGTAGGCGACGCGCTCCACGGCGAAGCCGAGCAGCGCGCACAGCGGCACCGCCATGAGCAGGCCGGCCGCCACCAGGGCGAGGCCCGGCAGCTCGATGCCGGCGCCCAGCAGCAGGTTGATGCAGGTGATGGTGATCATGGCGCCGATCATGACGATCTCGCCGTGCGCGAAATTGATCAGGCCCAGGATGCCGTAGACCATGGTGTAACCCAGAGCGATCAGCGCGTAGATGCTGCCCAGGATGAGGCCGTTGAGGAGTTGCTGAACCAGGATGTCCAAGGGGCGGTCCTGCGGTGGAAATCGGGGTCGTTGACGGCCGGGCCGTGGCGAATCGGCGAAGGTTACGCAGGAATCATGCCTGACTCAACGCCCGGGGCCCGGTGCCGGTCGGCCGGCAACAAAAAGGCCCGCAAAAGCGGGCCTTTTGGCGATGGACAGTCTTACTTGGTTACGGCAGGAGCCGCGTCGGCCGGCACCGGCGCGACCACCGGGGCGCCGCCCAGGGTCTTCAGCACCTTCCACTGCCCGCCTTCCACGCGGTAGACGGTGATGGCGCCGCCCTTGAGGTCGCCCTTCTCGTCGAAGCCGATGCGCGCGGTGACGCCGTCGTGGTCGGTCTTGCCCATCTCGGCCATGTACCGGGCGGGCTCGGTGGAGCCGGCGCGCTTCATGGCCTCGGCGATGACCATCATGGCGTCGTAGCAGTAGGGGGCGTAGAGCTGGATCACGCCGTACTTGCCCTCGAACTTCTGCTTGAACTCGGCGCCGTGGGGCATGGACTCGAGCGGCACGCCCGGCAGCGAGGCGGTCACGCCCTCGGCGGCGTCGCCGGCCAGCTTCATGAATTCGGCGGTGTGGATGCCGTCGCCGCCCAGGAACTTCGCCTTCAGGCCCAGCGTCTTCATCTGCTTGGCCATGGGCGCGCCCTGGCCGTCCATGCCGCCGAAGAACACCAGGTCGGGCGCGAGGCCCTTGATCTTGGTGAGGATGGCGGTGAAATCCGAGGCCTTGTCGTTGGTGAACTCGCGCACGATGACGCTGCCGCCGTTGGCCCTGACGGCCTTCTCGAACTCGTCCGCCAGGCCCTGGCCGTAGGCGGTGCGGTCGTCGATGATGGCGATCTTCTTCGCGGCCATGTCCTTGACGGCGAACTCGCCCAGGGCCTTGCCCTGCTGCACGTCGTTGGCCATCACGCGGAAGGCGCCCTTGTAGCCCTGCTGGGTGTACTTGGGATTGGTGGCGGAGGGGCTGACCTCCACCAGGCCGGCGTCGTTGTAGATGCGCGAGGCCGGGATGGTGGTGCCGGAGTTGAGGTGGCCGATGACCACGTGGACGCCGTCGTCCACGAACTTCTTGGCCACGGTGGTGGCGATGCGCGGGTCGGCCTGGTCGTCTTCGCTCATGAGCTGGAAGGTGACCTTCTTGCCGCCGATCTCGAATCCCTTCGCGTTGAGCTCGTCGATGGCCAGGCGCACACCGTTCTCGTTGTCCTTGCCCAGGTGGGCCTGGGGGCCGGTCAGGGGTGCGGCATGGCCGACCTTGACCACGAGGGTGCCATCGGCGGCGACGGCGGCGTCCTTGTTCTCGTTCTTGCTGCAGGCCGCGAGGCCCAGGGCGGCGGCCAGCGTGGCCAGGGTGAGGAGCTTCTTCATGGGGGTCCCTGCATTGTCCTTGGGGCGGGCCGTGCCCGCGCAGGCCGGGATTATGGCGCGCCGCGCGCCGGGCTGCCTAGGGCCGCGGCAGCCGTTACACTAGCGGCCTCCCAACCCTGTGGTAGCCCGACCGTGTCCAGCCCCGCCCTCTCCCCCACCGTGGCCCTCACCATCGACCTGATGAAGGAGCCCTCCGTCACCCCCTTCGATGCCAACTGCCAGACGCTGATGATCGAGCGCCTCGAGGCCATCGGCTTCCGGGTGGAGCGCCTGCGCTTCGGCGAGGTGGACAATTTCTGGGCCCGGCGCGGCAGCGCGGGGCCGGTGCTCGCCTTCGCCGGCCATACCGACGTGGTGCCCACCGGTCCCCTCGAGAACTGGTCGGTGCCGCCCTTCGCCCCGGAGATCCGCGACGGCATGCTGATCGGCCGCGGCGCCGCCGACATGAAGGGCTCCCTGGCGGCCATGATCGTGGCCTGCGAGCGCTTCGTGGCCGCCCACCCGGACCACAAGGGCTCCATCGCCTTCCTCATCACCAGCGACGAGGAAGGCGTGGCCGTGGACGGCACCGTCAAGGTGGTGCAGACCCTGGAAGCGCGCAACGAGAAGATCACCTGGGCGGTGGTGGGTGAACCCTCTTCCGTGAACCGCCTCGGCGACATGATCAAGAACGGCCGCCGCGGCTCCCTCAACGGCATCCTCACGGTCAAGGGCGTGCAGGGCCACGTCGCCTACCCGCAGCGCGCCGACAACCCCATCCACCGCGCCGCGCCGGCGCTGGCCGAGCTCTGCGCCGAGGTCTGGGACCGCGGCAACGACTTCTTTCCGGCCACGTCCTTCCAGATCAGCAACATCAACGCCGGCACCGGTGCCAACAACGTCATCCCCGGCGAGTGCAAGGTGGTGTTCAACTTCCGCTTCTCCACCGAGGTGACCGAGCAGCAGCTGCGCGCACGCACCCACGCCATCCTGGACAAGCACGGCCTGACGTACGACCTGGCCTGGAGCCTGTCCGGCCATCCCTTCCTGACCGCGAAGGGCGAGCTGGTGGAGGCCGCCACCGGCGCCATCCGCGAGATCTGCGGCATCGACACCGAGCTCTCCACCTCGGGCGGCACTTCCGACGGCCGCTTCATCGCTCCCACCGGCGCGCAGGTGGTGGAGCTGGGTCCGCTCAACGCCACCATCCACAAGGTCGACGAGGAAGTCAGCATCGCCGACCTGGACACGCTCACCGAGGTCTACGAGCGCATGCTGGTGAAGCTGCTGGCCTGATGCCCCCGACCCTGCGCTGCCCGCTCTGCCGTGATGCCCTGGCCCTCGAGGCCAGCGCCGCGCGCTGTCCGCGCGGGCACAGCTTCGACCGCGCGCGCGAGGGCTATTTCAACCTGCTGCCGGTGCAGAAGAAGAACAGCCTGGATCCCGGCGACGACGCCGACATGGTGGCGGCGCGCCGCGCCTTCCTGGAGGCGGGCCACTACGCTCCCTTCCGCGCCACCCTGGCCGGCCTGCTGCGCCCGCTGCAGCCGCGGCACCTGGTCGATGCCGGCTGCGGCGAGGGCTGGTACAGCGTGGCCCTGGCCGCCACCGCGCAGGCCACCACCGCCTTCGACATCAGCAAGGCCGCCATGAAGCGCGCCGCGAAGCGCGACGCCGGCCTCACCTGGCTGGTGGCGAGCAGCAACGACATTCCCCTGCCCGACGCCAGTGCCGACGCCATGACCGCGATCTTCAGCCCGGTGAATGCCGCCGAGGCGGCGCGCGTGCTCGCGCCCGGCGGCACCCTGCTGGTGGCGGCGCCGGGCGACCGCCACCTGTGGGAGCTGCGCGAGGCGCTGTATGCGGAGGTGCGTCCGCACCAGGCGGACAAGTGGCAGGAGGAGCTGGCGCCGCGCTTCGACTTCCACAGCGAGGCGCGCGTGCAGTTCACCCTGGCGCTGGCGGACAACGCCGCCGTGAACCAGCTGCTGAAGATGACGCCGCACTACTGGCGCGCGGTGCGCGACCGGCGGACGCAGGTGGAGCAATTGTCGTCGCTGCGCGTGCAGGCGGACTTCCGCATCCTGCAGTTTCGTCGCGCCTGAGCGCTCACCACATCAGGTCGTCGGGAATCTGGTAGGCGGCGTAGGGATCGTCCTCGGCGCCGGCCGCGTCCGCCTTGCGCACGTTCAGCAGCACCACCGCCGCCTCGTCGCGCTGGCGTAACTTCTCCGCCACCACCGTGGGCACGAGCTCATAGCCCTCGCCCAGCCGCACGATGGCCACCTGGCCGCTGGCGAGCTGGGTCTGCTGCGCCGCCGTCACGTACAGCTTCTTGATCTTCTTGCCGTCGGTGAACTGGAAGGACACGTCGCCGCCGGCGCGCGCGATGCGGTGGCGCTCCACCAGCTGGCGGATCTGCGCGGCGACGGCGCGCCTCTCCTTTTCCTCCTGCTGCTGGCGATTGAGCTCGCGGTCGCGCTCCGCCTTCCCGGCCATGGCCCTGGCCGCCAGCTGCTCCGCCGTCTCGGCGTCCGGATCCTTCGCCATCTGGCGCTTCTCGTGCTCGGCGCGGCGCGCCTTCTTGGCATCGGCCAGGCCGGCCTTCATGAGCTGGTCTTTGAGTGACATGTCTACCTCGGAAAAACGGCAGCGCCGGTCGCGCTACCTGACCAGGCGGATGCCCGCCGGCTCGATCACGATGCGGCGCGCCTTGAACAGGCTGCCGATGGCCTGCTTGAACACCTTCTTGCTGACGCCGAACAGCGTGTAGATGGCCTCGGGCGGGGTCTTGTCGCCCACCGCCATGAAGCCGCCTTCCTGTTCCAGGCGATCCAGGATCTTCTGCGCCACCGGATCCACCTTGGCGCGTCCCGGCGCGGTGAGCGCGATGTTGAGGCGGCGGTCGTCGCGCAGGGCCTTGACCCAGCCCTCCCGGCGCTCGCCCGGCTTCAGCGCGCCGAACACCTCGTTGGCGTGCACCAGGCCCCAGTAGCGGTCGTTCACGATCACGCGCCAGCCCAGGTCGGTGCGGCTGAACACCAGCACGCGCACCGGCTCGCCTTCGCTGAAGCCCTCGGCCTCCTTGGCGATGAAATCTTCCAGGCGCGCCGAGGCGGCGATGCGCCCGGTACCGTCCTGGAACACCATCACGGTGACGTAGCGCCCCGGCTCCAGCGTCTGCTGCTGCGCGCGCGGAATCTCGTTCCAGGGCAGCAGCAGGTCCTTGGGCAGGCCCCAGTCCAGGAAGAGGCCGGCGTCGCTTTCGGCGACCACGCGCAGCGTCGCCACCTCGCCCACCATGGCGCGCGGGCGCGCGGTGGTGGCGACGGGACGGTCCTCGCTGTCCATGTAGACGAAGACCTCGAGGTCGTCGCCCACGCGCACGTCGGCGGGCACCTGGCTCCCCGGCAGCAGCACCTCGGGGCCGTGCGCCTCGTCGGGCGCGGCCAGGAAGGCGCCCGGGCCGGCGAGGCGGCGCACGCGCAGGGTATTGAGGCTGCCGGGAAGGATCATGGCGGGGTCCGGTGGGGAATCAGGCGCGCAGTATACCGGCAGCGGCGCTCCGCCGCTGCGTCGGGCTGGCCTGGCAGGCGGGGCCCGGCTTGCCCCCGGCGCGGGCTAGGCCAGGCCGCCGAGCTCGGCCTGCAGCGCGGTCACGCCCTCGGCCGGCATCTCGAAGCCGGCCACCGCGCCCGGGTTGAGCACCAGGCCGACACCGGGGCGCACCAGGCGCAGCAACCAGCGGAACTGCACCCAGACCCCGAAGGCGAACTGCGGATAGGCCAGGGTCATCGAGATGGAGCGTTCCGGCGCCGAGAACAGCGCCAGCACCGGCTGCCCCCGGGCATTGTTGAGCGTGAGCGGCTGCGCGCTCTCGTCGCGCGCCTCCTCGGGCCCCGGGTCGCGGTCCAGCAGCAGGAACACCTGCGCATCCTGCAGGCGGGCGATGAGCGCATCGATGGTGCCGGTGCCCGCCTTGGCGGCGGCCAGCGCGATTTCGAGGTCGTTGAGCGGGTCGAAGCGGGGAGCGGTCATGCCGGCGGTCCCTGCTCAGATGGAGGCCATCATGAAGCGGACGAGCTTGCCGCTCTCGTGGTCGGGCAGCGTGAAGATCTGGTCGTACACCCCGATCATCACGTCGCACACCTGCTCCTTGTCCCACCCCGGCGCGGAGGGATTCTGGATGACCGGGATGACCTGGTCGCCGAACTTGAAGGCCACGGTCTGCATGACCGCCACCAGGTTGTCCTGCACCTCGGCCTGCGTCGGCACGGGCTGCGGCGCGGTGCTGGCCGACTTGATCAGCTCGGCCAGGCCCCGCAGGTCGGCGTTGCGGGTCTCCTGCGTAATGTACGGAGTGGGATCGAAGTGGGTACCGGCCGGCGGGAACAGGAACTGGTGGCAGAGACCGCCGCCCCTGGCGCGCAGCTCCTTCATCTCCTGCACCGTCGTGCGCAGGTAGGCCACCGCCTCGCGGTCGCCGGCCTTCTTCAGCGACTTGAGCGCGAGCGAACTCACCTCGGCGCTGACCTTGTTGACCAGCTCGGCCTTGGGCGTGCCCTTGCCGATGCCCGCCTTCAGGTCCGCCAGGATCTTGTTGTAGGAGTCCGGCGCATACTGCTTCATGGCGGCATAGGCCGGAATGGCCAGCAGCTCCGGCTCGATGCGCGAGACCTCGTAGCGACTGTAAAGGTCGGGGACGATGGACTGCCGGGCGGCCAGCCAGAGAACCAGCGCCAGGATGACGGTGGCGGCTGAGCGCCGCTCGCCCACCGCGCCGGACACCGAGCCCAGCAGCAGCACCACGACAAAGCTGATGACCACGCAAACGGCCCCGGCCAGGGCGCTGATCAGGATCCCCATGTTCCCCTCTCCCTCGAGCAGGCAAAAGCAGCGAAAAAAGTACCAGCGGCAACGCTACGGGGCGGAAGGGCGCAAGGGAAGGGGCGGCGGGAAAAAACCGGGGATCCGGTCGGGGAAGGGGGGAAATGGCGCCCACGAGACGATTTGAACGTCCGACCTGCCCCTTAGGAGGGGGCTGCTCTATCCAGCTGAGCTACGTGGGCATGGCCGCCTGCGCGGACCGGCGGATTCTCGCCGCCCGCCCGGGCCGGGGCAAGCCCCGGGAGGGCCCATTCCCACAAAAGACAAGGCCCGGAACTCCGTCCGGGCCCTGGCCACTACACACGCAACACATCACACACTCGTCGCCGAGCCGGCTGGCTCAAAGCCGTCCGGCAACTTGCCTCGCCTGAGGCACCCGCGCCGCAACACGGGCCCGGCCTCAATTGAAGACCGCATCGCTGGAGAGGCCCTGCCCCTCCATCAGCTCGCGCAGGCGGCGCAGGCCGTCGACCTGGATCTGGCGCACACGCTCGCGCGTGAGCCCGATCTCCTCGCCGACCTCCTCCAGCGTGGCCACCTCGTGGCCGCGCAGGCCGAAGCGCCGCGCCAGCACCTCGCGCTGCTTCTCGGGCAGTGACTCCAGCCAGTGGTCCAGGTTGACGCGCATGTCGTCGTCCTGCACCTGCAGCGCCGGATCGGGAATGCTGACGTCAGGCAGCGTTTCCGCCAGCGTTTTCTCGGAGTCGCCTGCAATGGGCGCGTCGATGGAGCTGACGCGCTCATTGAGCCCGAGCATGCGCTGCACGTCCTCCACGGGACGGTCCAGCAGCGCCGCGATTTCCTCGGCGCTCGGCTCGTGGTCCAGCTTGTGGCTGAGTTCACGCGCCGCGCGCAGATAGATGTTCAGTTCCTTCACCACGTGGATGGGCAGGCGCACGGTTCGCGTCTGGTTCATCAGGGCGCGTTCCATGGTCTGGCGGATCCACCAGGTGGCATACGTGGAAAAGCGGAACCCGCGCTCCGGGTCGAACTTTTCCACCGCGTGGATCAGGCCCAGGTTGCCCTCCTCGATGAGGTCGAGCAGTGAGAGGCCGCGATTCACGTAGCGCCGCGCGATCTTCACCACGAGGCGCAGGTTGCTCTCGATCATGCGCTTGCGCGCGCTTTCGATGCCCTGGCGCGCCTGGCGCGCGAAGAACACCTCTTCTTCCGCCGAGAGCAGCGGGGAGAAGCCGATTTCGTTCAGGTACAGCTGTGTCGCGTCCAGCGTGGCCTGCGGGAGGCTGCCGCTCCGGGAGGAACGGGTGGCGCGCGGAGATGTTTTTTGCCCGGCGGCGGTAACCGCGCCGGAGTCCTTTTGGCTAGCCATGATCAATCCCTCGTCGTGGTCCGAGCCTGGTCAGGGGACCGGGCCTCTCACGATGGGGATGCCCTTATTCGCGCGCCGGCAACAGGCGCAGCGGGTCCACCGGTTTCCCGCGCTCACGGATCTCGAAATGCAGCTTGTCGCGATCCGTGCCGCTGGAGCCCATCTCGGCAATAACCTGACCAGGCCTCACGCGTTCGCCCTCCCTGACCAGGAAACGGTCGTTATGGGCATAAGCGCTGATGTAGTTATCGTCGTGCCGAATGATGAGCAGTCTGCCGTATCCGACGAGGCCGGAACCTGCATAAACCACCACGCCGGAGGCTGCAGCCACGACAGAATCCCCCCGCTTACCCGCGATGTCCAGCCCCTTTCCGGTTATGCCGGAGCTGCCGAAACGCCCCGTTATGGGGCCCTTGGCGGGCCAGTTCCACGCCGGGGGCGCACTTGCCGGTGAGGACTCCCTGACTTCCGACTGAGTGTCAGTCGTCGGGGAAGTTTGTCTTTTTGTGACGGATGGCGTCGGGGTCGCCGTGACCGGCGCCGCCGGCCGGCGCGGGGTTGCCGCGGGAGCCGGCGCCGGGGCCGGACGGGTCGCCCGCGGCGGGGGCGGCGGGCTGCCCCTGAGGCGCAGGCGCTGCCCGGGATGGATGGTGTAGCGGGCGTCCAGGCGGTTCAGCAGCGCCAGCTCCTGGTAGTCCTTTTCGTAGCGCAGGGCGATGGAATACAGCGTGTCGCCCGGGGCTACCACGTGCCAGGCCGGGCCCTGACCAGTAAGTGAGCGCTCAACAACAACAGGTGGCTGGCGCCCGGCGCAGGCGGCCAGGGCCAGCAGCAGGGCCGCCAGCGCCAGGCGCCGGGCACCGGCCGGGAGGCGGCCGGTGCGGCTCAGAGCACGCCCCCCAGCATGGGCACGAATCGCACCTGCTCCAGCACCTTCGTCTCGTGCGAGTCGCCCCGGCGGGTGATCAGCAGCAGGTCCTGGACCTCGCCGCCGCCCACCGGGATCACCAGGCGCCCGCCCTCCGCGAGCTGGGCGATGAGGGCCTTGGGCACGCCCATGGGCGCGGCGGTGGCGATGATGCCGTCGAAGCCGCCCGCCTCCTCCGGCCAGCCGAGGCCGCCGTCGGTGTGGCGCAGGCGCACGTTGTGCAGCTTCAGCAGGGAGAGCCGCGTGCGTGCCTTCTCCTGCAGCGCCTTGATGCGCTCCATGGAGCAGACCTGCCCCACGAGCTGGGCCAGCACCGCGGTCTGGTAGCCGGAGCCGGTGCCGATCTCCAGCACCTTCCGCAGCGGGCCGCCCGCCAGCAGCACCTCGGTCATGCGCGCCACGATATAGGGCTGCGACAGCGTCTGGCCGTGGCCGATGGGCAGCGAGGTGTCCTCGTAGGCGCGATGCGCGAGGGCCTCGTCGAGGAAGATGTGGCGCGGCGTGCGGCGCATCACGTCGATCACGGAGAGATCGGTGATGCCCTGCTCCAGCAGGCGGTTCACCATGCGCTCGCGGGCGCGCGGGGAGGTCATGCCGGTGCCGATGAGGTCGATCGGGGTCATCGCAGTATCACTTCACACAACAGGTCCGCCGGGGCGGAGTCACAGGTCCTTGAGCCAGCGCGCCACATCGGGCAGCGCCTCGTGGCGGGTCAGGTCGGTCTGCAGCGGCGTCACGCTGGCGTAGCCCGCGTGCACCGCATGGAAGTCCGTGCCCTCGCCGGCGTCGGCGGGCTCGCCCGCCAGGCCGATCCAGTACACCTCGCGCCCGCGCGGATCCTCCAGCGTCATCACGTCCTGGGCGCGGCCGCGGTGGCCGAGGCGCGTCACGCGGAAGCCCTTCAGCGAGTCCAGCGGGCCCTCGGGCACGTTGACGTTGAGCAGGGTGCGGGGCGGCAGCTGCAGCGAGCCCCAGTTCTCGATCAGGCGCACCACCATGGCGGCGGCCCCGGCATAGCCCTCGACGCCGCAGTTGCGCGCGCCGGGACCGGCCAGCGACACGGCGATGGCGGTCTTGCCCAGGAAGCGCGCCTCCATGGCCGCGGCCACGGTGCCGGAATAGAGCGTGTCGTCGCCGAGGTTGGCGCCGGAGTTGATGCCGGACACCACCAGGTCGGGCTCGAAGTCGAGCAGGCCGTTGAGCGCCAGGTGCACGCAGTCGGCAGGCGTGCCGTTGACGGCCCAGAAGCCGTTGGGCTGGCGCACCGGCCGCAGCGGGCGGTCGAGGGAAAGCGCGTTGGAGAAGCCGCTGCGCTCGCTCTCGGGGGCGACCACGGTCACCTCGCCGAGGGCGGACAGCGCCTCGGCCAGGGCCGCAAGGCCGGGGGCGAGGACGCCGTCATCGTTGGACACCAGGAATCGCATGAGTCACCGTTTGCGGGCCGCGGGGCGGCCGGATCAGGGGCGGAGGCCAGCCGGGGATTATCTGGCAGGCCCCGGCATGGCGTCCAATCATCCGGCGCACTTTCGGCGCCGCGCGGGGCCGGCCGGTCCCCCGCTCACTCCTCGGGCGCGCCGGCATCGCCGCCGCGCAGGCTGGCGAGCTCGCGCAGCACGCTGGTGGCGAAGGCGCCGCTGGCCAGGGTGAAGGACAGCACCAGCGCGTCCTCCCCTTCCCAGTCCCAGGCCAGGTCGCCGGCGCGCAGGCGCAGGGCGCGGCGCTGCGCCTCCAGGCCGCAGCGCCCGAGCGCGGGCACCAGGCCGTCGGCGCTGGCCGCCACCTCATCCTCCAGCGCCAGCACCGCGCCCGCCACCGGCGGCGCGCCGCGGCCGGGCAGCGGGCCGGTGGGATGCACCTCGAGCGCCTCCAGGCGCGCCGGCAGCGCGTCGTCGCCGGGTTCGGGGCGGAAGAAGCTGCCGCGGCCGTCCAGCATCAGCACGTCGCCGTCCAGGCAGCGGTTCCAGCTGCCCTCCCCCGTGCGCCGGCCCAGCACGCGGTTGAACAGCGCCGAGCGCACGGCCGACACGGCCAGGCCCTCGCGGTGGTTGAGGCGGCGCTTCGCGGGGCCGCGCAGCAGCGCCTCGCCCGCCGCCAGGTTGGCGTTGTCGTGGCCAAAGCGTTGCGGGCCGATGTAGTTGGGCACGCCCTCGCGCGCGATGCGTTCCAGGCGCGCCGCGATGGCGCCGCGGTCGCCCTCGACCTCGCGCAGCGTGATCACGAAGCGGTTGCCGCCGTGCGCGCCGCGGCGCAGCTTGCGCGCGTTCCAGGTCTGCTCCAGCAGCTCGAGGTCCGCCCCCCACAGCGCCGACAGGTCGGGCGCCTGGCGTCCGGGCAGGTGCACGCTGAACCACTGCGTGGTGACGGCGCGGCGGTCCTTGAGGCCGGCATAGCTGACCGCGTCCTCGCGCACGCCCGCGGCCTTCGCCAGCAGGCCCGCCACCCACGCCGTGTTCTGGTTGCGCTTGCGGATGCGCAGGAACAGGTGCTCGCCCTCGCCGCTGGGCGTGAACCCCGGCAGCTCCTCCACGCGGAAATCCTCGGGCGCGGCGCGCAGGGTGGCGCGCGCCACGGGGCCGCCATGGGCATGGGGCTGCGCGTCCAGCAGGAAGGGGGACCAATCGAACATGGGAGAATCCGTCAGGAGCGGGGCCGCGGGCGGCCACCACCGGGAAATGGGAACGCGGATGTCGGCCTCAGGCCGGCAGCAGCATGACCACCGCGTGCGCCTCGATGCCCTCGCGCCGCCCCACGAAGCCGAGCTTCTCGGTGGTGGTCGCCTTCACGCTCACCGCGTCGGCGGCGACGCCGAGGTCCTCCGCGATGCGCGCGCGCATGAGGGCGATGTGGGGCATCAGCTTCGGGCGCTCGGCGAGCACGGTGATGTCGGCATTGCCGACGCGGTAGCCGCGCGCGCGCATGAGGCCGGCGACGTGGCGCAGCAGGCCGCGGCTGTCGGCGCCGCTGAAGGCGGCATCGGTATCGGGGAAGTGCTGGCCGATGTCGCCCAGCGCGAGCGCGCCGAGGATGGCGTCGCAGAGCGCGTGCAGGGCGACGTCGCCGTCGGAATGCGCGACCAGGCCCTGGTCGTGGGGAATGCGCACGCCGCCCAGGGTGACGTGGTCGCCGGGACCGAAGCGGTGCACGTCGATGCCGTGGCCGATGCGGGGATGCGCCGAGCTCATGCGCCGGTCTCCTCTTGCAGGCGCAGGAAGGCCTCCGCTATCTGCAGGTCCTCCGGCCAGGTGATCTTGAGATTGTCGCGCGCGCCTTCGACGAGCAGCGGGTGCCCGCCCCGGCGCTCCACCGCCTGCGCCTCGTCGGTGACGGTGACGCCCTCGCGCCGCGCCGCCTCCAGGGCCGCGCGCAGCACGCCGTAGCGGAACACCTGCGGGGTCAGCGCATGCCAGAGCTGGTCGCGCGGCACGGTCTCGGCCACCTCGTCGCCGCGCGCGCGCTTCATGGTGTCGCGCACGCGGTTGCCGAGCAGGCCGCCGGCCGGGTGCGCCGCGACCTGGCGCAGCAGGTTCTCGATGTCGGCGATGCGCACGCAGGGCCGGGCCACGTCATGCACCAGCACCCAGTCATCCTCCGCGGCGCTCTCAGCGATGGCGAGCAGGCCCGCGAGCACGGAGTCGGCGCGCTCCGCGCCGCCGGTGACGAAGCGCAGCCGGCCCGGCTCGCGGTAGGCCAGCGCGGCGGCGCGCTCGTCACCCGGCGCGACCGCCACCACGATGGCCGCCAGCGGCAGCCGCGAGAGGCGGTCGAGCGTGTGCTGGATGACGGTGGCGCCCGCCAGCGGCAGGTATTGCTTGGGCAGCGCGCCGCCGGCGCGCAGGCCCTTGCCGGCGGCAGGCACCACGCCCCAGACCGGCATCAGCGCTCCGCCTGCGCCGCGTGCGGGGCAGGAGCCGGCGCGGGCGCCGGGGCGTTCGGGTTGCCGGTGACGAGATAGAAGGTCTCGTTCTGCTTGATCATGCCGAGGTCCTGGCGGCCGTGCTCCTCGATGGCCTCGAGACCGTTCTTGAGGTCCTTCACCTCCGCCTCGAGCACACGGTTGCGCTCGGCCAGGCGCTCGTTCTCGAGCTGCTGCTCGGCGATGGCGCGCTTGAGGGCGTGCACGTCGCGCACGCCCCCTTCCCCGAACCACAGCGTGAACTGCAGCACGAGGAAGGCCCCCAGGGCGATCCCGATCAGCAGCTTGCCAAAGACGGTCCGGAACATGCGCGCATCCGCTCCTTACTTGAGGCCGCGGAACTCGGCCTTGCCGCGGTACGGGGCCAGCTGGTCCAGCTCCTGCTCGATGCGCAGCAGCTGGTTGTACTTGGACACGCGGTCGGAACGGCACAGCGAGCCGGTCTTGATCTGGCCGGCGGCGGTGGCCACGGCGAGGTCGGCGATGGTCGCGTCTTCGGTCTCGCCGGAGCGGTGGGATGTCACGGCCCGCCAGCCGGCACGGTGGCAGGTTTCCACGGCTTCGATGGTCTCGGTCAGGGAGCCGATCTGGTTCACCTTGACGAGCAGGGCATTGGCAGCCCCGTCCTTGATCGCCTTGCGGACACGCTCGGGGTTGGTCACGAGCAGGTCATCGCCCACGATCTGGAGCCGATTGCCGAGCTGGCTGGTCATC
>DASUDN010000159.1:0-10944 GCA_036275595.1 Moraxellaceae bacterium | reverse complement strand
ATGAAGACGTGGCAGTTGCCGTCCAGGTGGTAGATCACCGGCACGCGCGCCTCGCTGCTGATGCGCTCGATCAGGCCCTTGCCGCCTCTGGGCACGATCACGTCCACGAACTCGGGCATGGCAATCAGGGCGGACACGGCGGCGCGGTCGGTGGTTTCCACCACCTGCACCGCCTCGCGCGGCATGCCGGCCTTCGCCAGGCCGTCCTGGATGCAGGCCGCGATGGCGCGGGTGGAATGGATGGCCTCGGAGCCGCCGCGCAGGATGGTGGCGTTGCCGGACTTCAGGCAGAGGGCGGCGGCCTCCAGGGTCACGTTGGGACGCGACTCGTAGATGATGCCGATGACGCCGAGGGGCACGCGCATCTTGCCCACCTGGATGCCGCTGGGACGGTAGACCAGGTCGGTGATGGCGCCCACGGGGTCGGCCAGGTCCTGCACCTGGCGCAGGCCCTCGAGCATGCCGGCGAAGGTCTTCTCGGAGATCGTCAGGCGGTCCAGCATGGCGGCGTCGAGCCCGTTGGCGCGGCCGGTCTCGACGTCCCGGGCATTGGCGGCCAGCACCGCCGGCTTCGCCGCCTCCAGGGCCGCATGGATGGCGGCCAGGGCGGCGTTCTTGTCGCGGGTGGTGGCGCGGGCGGTGGCGCGCGAGGCCGCGCGGGCGGCGCGACCCAGGGTCTGCATGTAGGCAGAGACGTCAAGCGGCGTGTTCACGGGAACCTCGGCGGCGGGGAAGGGCGGAATTATAGCGGGAATGGCGGCGCGACCCCACCCGGGCCGCGCCCGGGGCCGGACAACCTTCCGATGGACAGGCGGGAGCCGGCCGGGGAGAGTGGCCGGCAGTCGCCCCCGGGCCGCCGGTCGTCCCGGCCGGCCCCTGCGGCCCGGTTCCTGGCCCCCTTGGCCCTGTGGGCAGTCCGGGACGGGGGTGATAGCATCGACGGTCCGGGTAATAAGAAAGCGGCGCCCACGCAGGCGCCGCGACCGTCAGGGTCAAACCAACAACAACAGGACCGCTGGACAGCGGCCGCCCACGACGACAAGAACAGGAAGACGCCCTCATGGCCGTAACCTACGAGCTGTACAACCGCTCCTCCCTCAAGCAGACCCCCCACCAGGACTTCATCGGCAAGTGGCGCGTCGACTACCTTGCCTTCAGCCAGCCCCAGAACGCGCACAAGACCCCGCTCATCGTGCTGGGCGGCGCCTTCCAGAACTTCAATTCCTACAAGTACTGCGTCGAGAACATCCTCAACGAGGTGCCGGTCATCCTCGTGGACCTGCCCTCGCTGGGCAACAACGACCAGCTCGCCCCCGAGCTCGGCATGGAGGACCTGGCCGACCTGCTCTGGCACTGGACCGAGCAGCGCGGCCTGGACAAGGTATCGCTGATGGGCCTGTCGCTGGGCTCGGTGGTCGCCTCCACCTATGCCTACAAGCGTCCCGCCAACACCGACAAGCTCATCGTCACCGGCATCGTCATCCGCCCGCGCAAGAGCTGGCGCATGACCCTGGAGGAGTCGGTCAAGGTGCTGGACGAGCACCGCTACGACGAGTTCGGCCAGGCCGTGGTGCTCTACCTGGTCAACCACGCCCGCCTCAAGGAAACCGAGATCACCGACATCACGCGCAAGCTCTTCCACCGCCAGATGCGCGGCTTCCACGAGAACGAGCAGCAGCGCTACCGCATCAATGCCCGCCGCCTGCTCGAGGTGGAGTCCATCCTGGGCTACCCGGAGTGCGAAACCCTGGTCGCCACCGGCGAGTACGACAGCTTCACGCTGCCCTACGAGAACGCCCTCTTCGCGGCGCGCTGCAAGAACGCCACCTTCGCCCTGATCAAGGGCGCCGACCACGTCGCCCAGCTCGAGAAGCGCGACGAGTCGGTGGCCATGTTCTCGGCCTTCCTGCGCGGCGACGACCTGCGCGGCCTCAAGGGCATCGAGGTGCTGAACCGGCACCAGTGCGAGACCTACGAGCGCCGCGGCGAGCCGCGCCTGGTGCCGGTCAATCCGCATGCCCGCTTGATCAGCTTCTCCCAGCTTGACGGCTCGCTGTCCATCGACATGAAGGTGCGCATCCGCGACATGAACTTCTTCGGCTGCCTGCTGGAGTTCGACCACACCGATTCGCCGCTCGAGAAGCACGCGCGCGACCTCGTGCTGTGCCTGGAGGGCTCCGCGCTGCGCCTGGAGATGCTGGTGTTCGAGCAGGACGGCAAGCACATGCGCTGCCTGTTCAAGCACGGCAGCTTCGACGTCGCCGCCGAGCTCAAGTCGCTGCTCGACGACGAGCGTTTTTTCCGTCGCCCCGCTGAACAGGAGGTGGCCGGCGGGCAGCAGAAGATCAGGACGATCTACGGCTGACGAGGTGGCCGCCCCGCGAGGGGCGGTGTCGTGTTTGGGGTTTGGCGCCGCGCGCGGTAGCATGGGCGCGCCGTCCGCCCCGGGCGGCGGGGCCGGCCCCGTCGCCGGCACGGGCAGGAACCATGGACCGCGGCTACCAGTATGAGTTCTCGGCGCTGAACGGCGCCATGTTCGACGTCGTGGGGCGCACCCGCAAGGCCGAGACCATGCTGCGCGTGCTGGCCGACTTCGCGGGCGAGCGCCTGGGGACGATGACCCTGCTCAATGTGGGCGGCTCCGCCGGCATCATCGACAACCATCTCGCGGAGCGCGTCGGGCGCGTGGTCGGCATCGACATCGACGCGCAGGCCATCCGCTTCGCGCAGGAGCGCTACCAGCGCCCCAACCTCGAGTTCCGCCTCGGCGACGCCATGGCCCTGGACTACCCGGACGGGAGCTTCGACGCCGTGGTCTGTTCCCAGGTCTACGAGCACGTGCCCGATGCCGCGAAGATGATGCGCGAGATCTTCCGCGTGCTGAAGCCGGGCGGCGTCTGCTACTTCGCCGCCAGCAACCGCCTCATGTGGAACGAGCCGCACTACAACCTGCCCCTGCTGTCGGTGCTGCCGCGCGCGCTGGCCCACCGCTACGTGCGCTGGGCGGGCAAGGCCGACCACTACCACGAGCTGCATTTCAGCTATTGGGGCCTGCGCCGCCTGGTCGCCCCCTTCCGCCTGCACGACTACACCCGCCGCATGGCGCGCGACCCCGCCGCCTTCGGGGTCGACTACATGATCCCGGCCACCGGCCCCAGGCATGCCCTCGTCAACCTGGTGGCCACCGTCGCCTACTGGCTGATGCCGGGCTATATCTGGCTGCTCGAGAAGCCCCGCGCCTGAGCCGGCGCGGACGGCGACCCCGTCGGGGCGGTGCGGGCTGTGACGCGCCGCACCTTTCGCGGGCCCGCCCGCGCCGGTGTTTTGCCTTGGGACGCGGCCGTCGCGTATCCTCCTCCGTGCCAGGAGGCCTGACATGAAGTCCATTCCCATCTCGAGCTATTCCCCCGACACGCTTGAAACCCTGCTCTCGGGCATTCCTTTCTACAAGGACCTGATCTTCAACGACCCCGACCAGATGGAGGTCCTGAAGAAGCATTCCGCCATCTACGAGCCCGGCCCCAACGAGGTCGTGATCGAGCAGGGCGCCCGCGACAACATCTTCTACTTCCTGCTCTCCGGCCAGCTCATCGTGTATCCGGACGGCAAGAAGTCGCGCAAGGCGGTGAACTACCTGACCGCGGGCCAGGCCCTTGGCGTGCTGGCCCTGCTCACCAAGTCGCCCCGTACCGCGACACTGGTGGCCGATCCCAAGTCCGGCCGCTGCCAGCTCATCGGCACCGACTTCTCACCCTTCGGCGAACTCACCGACTTCAGCCAGATCGGCCTGCCCACCAAGCTCGCGCTGTGGCGCATGGTTGCCCACAACACGCGCTGGAAGCTCAACGTCTACAAGATGCAGCAGCCGGAGCACCCGCTGTCCCAGGCGCTGGCCAAGGTCGAGACCTTCAGCGGCGAGAAGGGATCCGTGGCCGAGCTGGAGAGCCTGGACCGCCAGGTCCGCCAGCTCACCGAGCTCATGTCGAAGTGGAACGAGGCGCTGGCCAAGGCCTGATCCCCGTCCCCGCCGGAATGCAGAAGGGCCGCCCCGGGGGCGGCCCTTTTGTTTTGGCGCACGGCGCCGCCCTGGAGCGCGGCGGGGGCTGCTTCTGGCGCGGCCTGCGGAAGCAGGGCTCAGGCGGTGGCGGCGCGCACCACGCGCACCAGCGCGCCGCCGCGCGCGGCGGGGGCGCCGGTGGGCTCGCGGTCGGGATCGAACACGGTCACCCGCGGGAATCCCAGCCCCAGGAAGTGGTCGCGCATGCGCGCATCGTCCGGGAAGTGCAGGCTGAACTGGCTGCGCGAGGCGACCTTGAGCGAGCGGTTGGCGGCGCGGATGGCGCCCGCGAAGCGGTGGCCGCTCACCTCCGGATAGATGTCGGTGAGGTAGGTGCCGCCCGGGAAGGCGGCCAGGGCGCCCGCCAGGCGCCGCCACACGGCGGTGATGGTGTCGAGGTCGAAGTAGTTCACCAGGCCCTCGGTGATGACCACGAGCGGCTCGGCCCGGCTGAACTCGCGCGCGATCACGCCCTCCAGGCTGTCGGGCGTGCCCTGGTCGAGGATATTGCAGGCCACCAGGCGGTGCCGCGCGTCCAGCGACGCGAGCGGCGCCAGCAGGGCGCGCTTGCGCGCCACCATGCCCGGCAGGTCGGCCTCGACATAGGTGAGGCCGGCGTGGCGCCGCGTGAAGCGGTGGCCGCGCGGCGACAGCCCGCAGGCGATCTCCAGCACCTGCAGGCGCGGATGCGCCGCGATGAGGGCGTCCAGCTCGCGGTCGATGAGGAAGTGGCGCTGCAGCAGGGTGGTCTTGATGTCGCTGCCGATGACGCAGCGCGCGAGGCGCTCGAAGGGGCGCAGCAGCTGGAAGTAGAGGCGGCCGCGGGCGGTGGCGAAGTGGGCATCGGAGAGGCCGGCGTGATGCCAGACGTAGCCGGTGTAGTGCGCCGTGAAGGAGATGCTGGAGGTGTCGTTGTTCGGTTCCATGGCGGCACTCGGCGGGAGGAGCTCCCGATAATGCCGGGCGGGTCAGGCGCAGGCAACCGCGCGGACGGCGGGGGCCCGGAATGGAACAGGCCCCGAATCGTCTTGCCGATTGCGGGGCCTGCGGGCGTAGCTGCCTTTGCCTTTTTTCGCCTTCTCCTGCCGGGGCCGGAACAGGGGGTCGAAGACCAGGGCTTTCGCGCTGGCGGTCTTGCGTCGTGGCTTCATGGTGTCCTCGTCATGCCCGGGAAGCGGGCGGCGGCGCGATAGTGGGACAAGCGCGCGGCGCGGGGAAGGGGGGAGGGGGCGGCAAGTGATGAACGGGCCCCGCGGGAGGCGAGGCGGCGACCGGCGGGCGCCGCGTCAGGGAAAGAGGGGGCGCCCGGCCATGAGCATCAGCAGGCGCAGCAGCACGTCCCAGGCGCGTTCCTGGCTCTGGCCCTTGATGGCGAGGTCGGCGGCCTGCACCTCCTCGACCAGGCGCCGTGCCGCGGCCGGCGAGGTGCGCTGCAGGGCGCGCTGGAACAGGCCCTGGCGCTTCTGCCAGATGCCGTTCTGCTGCATCAGAGCGCCCGCGGGCTGTCCCGCGTCCACGCCCTCGCGCAGCGCGGCCAGCGTGCGCGCGTCGCGCGCCACCGCCCACAGCACGCTGCCCTCGCCCTGGCCCTCGGCCTGCAGGCCGGCCAGCATGCGCGCGGCGCGCTCGGCGTCGCCGGCCAGGGCGGCGTCGGACAGGTCGTAGACGTTGTAGCGCGCGCTGTCGCCCACGGCGTTGCGCACCAGCTCCAGGGTCAGCACGCCCTCGGGGGCGAGCAGGCGCAGCTTCTCGATCTCCTGCTGCGCCGCGAGCAGGTTGCCTTCCACGCGCTCGCACAGCAGGTTGAAGGCCTCGGGCTCCATGGCGATGCCGTGGTGCTGCAGGCGCGCGCGCAGCCAGTCCGGCAGGCTGTGCGCGTCGATGTCGGGAATCTGTACGCTGGCGCCGGCGCTTTCGCAGGCGGTGAACCATCTGGACTTCTGCGCCGTGCCATCCAGCTTGGGCAGCACCAGCAGGAGCAGGGTGTCCGGGGAGGGCGAGGCGGCGTAGCGTTCCAGGGCCGCGGCCGCGGCGCTGTCGGGCTTGCCGGTGAAGCGGATCTCGATCAGCTTGCGGTCGCCGAACAGCGACAGGTTGTTGGCGCTGGCCAGCAGCTCGTTCCAGTCGGCGCCGCGCTCGGCGTGCCAGAGCTCGCGCTCGGAGAAGCCCTGGGCGCGGGCGGCGCGGCGCAGCAGGTCGCCGGCCTCCTGCTGCAGCAGCACCTCGTCGCCGTGCAGCACGTAGAGCGGCTGCAGGGACTCGCGCAGCTGTCGCGGCAGCTGGTCCCAGCGCAGCTTCATGGCGTCGCCGCTCCGGGCGTGGCGACGCCGGCGGGCGCGGGCGCCGCCGGCGGGGCGGCGGCGTTGCCCGCGGCCGGGTCGGGCGCGGCCGGCGACACTTTCATGGTGGCCAGCTGGCGCACGATCTGCTGCGCGGCGTCGGCGCGCAGCTCGCGCACCAGCGTCTCTTCCTCGGTGTTCTTGCCCACCACGTTCTGCGTGGAGTACTGGTAGGAGCGGCGCAGGATCAGCGTCTCGAGCGGACCCACGGCGCGGCCGTCGCTGCTGTTGATGCGGAAATCCACGGTGTAGACCAGGATGTACTCGGCGGCGCGGGCGCGGCTGTCCACGCTGGAGGCCTGGCGGTTGAGGCGTTCGCTCACCACTTCGAGCTGGACGTCGCCGCCGTCGGCGCCGATGCCCTTTCGCTCCAGCGCGAGGCGCAGCTCGGTGCCCAGCGGGCGGGTGCCCGCCGGCAGCTTCAGGTCCACCGCGGTCAGGAAGGCCGGCACGCGGTAGCTGCCGCGGAGCTGGAAGCCGCAGGCGGCCAGCGCCAGCAGCAGGGGCAGCAGCAGGGCGAGGCGGAGCGGGGTGTTCGCGTTGCGGGGTCGCATCATCGGCGCTTCTTCCTGTTGACAGTCCGGGGCGCGGCCGGCGGCAGGGGCCGCCGGCGCGGGCTCACACCACGATGTTGACGAGCTTGCCCTTGACCACGATGACCTTCCTGGCGGGCTTGCCTTCCATGAAGCGCTGCGCGTCCGGATTGGCGAGGGCGGCGGCCTCGATGGCGGCGTTGTCGGCCGTGGCCGGCACCGACACCTTGCCGCGCAGCTTGCCGTTCACCTGGATCACGAGCTCGAGGCTGTCGCGCTTGAGCGCGGCCTCGTCGTGCACGGGCCAGCCGGCATCGAGCAGGTCGGCCGCGGGCGTGCCCAGCAGGCGCGCGAAGGCGGCGCCGAGTTCCTGCCAGAGCGCCTGGCAGACGTGCGGCACCACCGGCGACAGGAGCTTGACCAGCACCTGCAGGGCCTCGGCCTCCAGGCGCAGCGCGAGCGCGGCGTCGGCCGGCTTCGCGAACACGTCGCTGTCGATGAGGTTGAGCAACTTCATGCCGGCGGACACCACGGTGTTGAACTGGTTGCGCGCGTAGTCGCCGTTGGCCTGCTTGAGCACGCTGTGCAGCTCGAAGCGGGCGGCCTTGAGCGCGTCGCTGGCGGCGAGGCTGTCCTGGCCGAAGGGGACGGCGGCCGCGGGTGCGTTCGCGGCGCGTGTGGCGAAGCCGTGCGCCACCTTCCACAGGCGGCGCAGGAAGCGGCTGGCGCCTTCCACGCCGGCGTCGCTCCATTCCAGCGAGGCGTCGGGCGGCGCCGCGAACATCATGAACAGGCGGGCGGTGTCGGCGCCGTACTGGTCGATGAGGGCCTGCGGATCGACGCCGTTGTTCTTGGACTTGGACATCTTCTCCATGCCGCCGATCTGCACCGGCAGCCCGTCGGCCCTGAGCGTGGCGGCGACCATGCGGCCCTTGTCGTCGCGCTTCACCTCGACGTCGGCCGGGTTGATCCAGTCCTTGCCGCCGTTTTCCTGCTCGCGGTAGAAGGTGTCGGCCACCACCATGCCCTGGGTGAGCAGCTTCACGAAGGGCTCGTCGCCCTGCACCAGGCCCTCGTCGCGCATCAGCTTGTGGAAGAAGCGCGCGTACAGCAGGTGCAGGATGGCGTGCTCGATGCCGCCCACGTACTGGTCCACCGGCAGCCAGTATTTCGCGGCGTCGGTGTCGACCATGCCGCTCGTGCTCTGCGGCGAGGCGTAGCGCGCGTAGTACCAGGACGACTCCACGAAGGTGTCCATGGTGTCGGTCTCGCGCTTCGCGTCGCCGCCGCAGCCCGGGCACTTGCATGCGTAGAAGGAGGGCATCTTCGCCAGCGGCGAGCCGGCGCCGTCCGGCACCACGTCCTCCGGCAGCACCACCGGCAGGTCCTGCTCGGGCACGGGCACGTCGCCGCAGGACGGGCAGTGGATGATGGGAATGGGGCAGCCCCAGTAGCGCTGGCGCGAGATGCCCCAGTCGCGCAGGCGGAACTGGGTCTTGCGCGCGCCGTGCTGCGTGGCTTCCAGGTCGGCGACGATGGCGTCGAAGGCCGCAGTGAAATCCTTGCCGTCGTACTTGCCGGAGTTCACGGTGACCAGCGAGCCGTCCTTTGCCGCGTACCATTCCTGCCACTGCGCGCTGCTGAAGCTGTCGTCGCCCTGCGCGGGCTTGTAGACCTGCACGATGGGCAGGGAATACTTGTTGGCGAACTCGAAGTCGCGCTCGTCGTGCGCGGGCACGGCCATCACGGCGCCCTCGCCGTAGCCCCAGAGCACGTAGTTGGCGACGAACACGGGGAGCTTGCTGCCGTTGAGCGGGTGCACCACGAACTGGCCGGTGGGCATGCCCTTCTTTTCCATGGTGGCCATGTCGGCCTCGGCCACGGAGCCGGCCTTGCATTCGGCGATGAAGGCGGCGAGCGCCGGATTGCCGGCTGCGGCGCGGGTGGCCAGCGGATGCTCGGCGGCGACGGCCACATAGGTGGCGCCCATCAGGGTGTCGGGGCGCGTGGAATAGACGCGCAGCTGGCCCTTTTCGCCAATGCTGGCTTCGTCATAGTCGAACACGATGTCGGCGCCGAAACTCTTGCCGATCCAGTTGCGCTGCATGGTGCGCACCTGTTCCGGCCAGCCCTCGAGCTGGTCGAGGTCGTTGAGCAGCTCTTCCGCATACTTCGTGATCGCGAAGTAGTACATCGGGATCTCGCGCTTCTCGACCAGCGCGCCGGAGCGCCAGCCGCGGCCGTCGATGACCTGCTCGTTGGCAAGCACGGTCTGGTCCACCGGGTCCCAGTTCACCACGCCGGACTTCTTGTAGATCACGCCCTTCTTGAACAGGCGCGTGAACAGCCACTGCTCCCAGCGGTAGTACTCGGGCTTGCAGGTGGTGACCTCGCGCGACCAGTCGATGGCGAGGCCCAGCGATTTCAGCTGGCCCTTCATGTAGTCGATGTTGGAGTAGGTCCAGGCCGCCGGCGCCACCTGGTTCTTCATGGCGGCGTTCTCGGCGGGCAGGCCGAAGGCGTCCCAGCCCATGGGCTGCAGCACATTCTTGCCCTGCATGCGCTGGTAGCGCGCGATCACGTCGCCGATGGTGTAGTTGCGCACGTGGCCCATGTGCAGCTTGCCCGAGGGATAGGGGAACATGGACAGGCAGTAGAACTTGTCCCGGCCGGGCTTCTCGGTGGCGCGGAAGGTCCCGGAACGTTCCCATTCCTGCTGGATGGCGGCTTCGATATCTTGCGGGCGATACTGTTCTTGCATGGCGCGGACCGGACGGGAAAAGGGGAAAAAGCGTGGAAAATCAAAGCCGCGTAGCATAGCGTACGCGCCCGTTCGAGACCATGACCCCGGGGCCGTCCCGGGGTCGCACCCAAGGGGGAAGGATGACCCTGTACGTCTTCCTGCGCAGCCTGCTGGCCCCGCCGGCGCTGCAACTGCTTGTCGTCGTGGCCGGCCTGTGGGCCTGGCGCCGCCAGCACCGCGTGCTGGGCGGCGGCCTGGTCGTGGCGGGCCTGCTGTCGCTCTACCTGCTGTCCACCGCCCTGGGAGCCGCCTGGCTGGCGGCGCCCCTGGAGCGGGACCGGGCGCTGGCGCCGGACTCCCGCGCCTGGCAGGGCGCCCAGGCCATCGTGGTGCTGGGGGGCGGCCGCGGCCCGGCCGCCGAGTTCGGCGGCGTGGAAAAGCCCAACTACTGGACGCAGAGCCGGCTGCGCTACGGCGCCTGGCTGTACCGCCGCTCGGGCCTGCCGCTGGCGGTCTCGGGCGGCATCGTCGGCGACGATCCCGAGCCCGAGGCGGCGGTCATGGCGCGCAGCCTGCGCGAGGACTACGTGGTGAACGTGCGCTGGCAGGAGGGCCGCAGCCGCACGACCTGGGAAAACGCCCGCTACACCCACCAGCTGCTGGCCGGGGAGGGCGTCACCCGCATCGTGCTGGTGACCCAGGCGCTGCACATGCGCCGGGCGCGCCTGGCCTTCGAGCACGCCGGCTTCCAGGTGGTGCCGGCGCCGGTGGACTCGGTGCTCGAGGCCGCCGCGCAGCGCCCGCTGCTACTGCGCCTGGTGCCGGCGCCCGCCGCCTTCATGGCCTCCAGCCAGGCCCTGCACGAGTACGCCGGCCTGCTGGCCTACCGCCTGCGCGCCGCCCTGGACTAGCCCAGCTCGCGCTCCAGGCAGGCCGCCAGGGTCGGGGTCGCGAAGCCAAAGCCCAGCGCCTCCAGGCGGGCCTGAACTGTACATCGCGCGCGCCGGGGCCCACCATCCGCGCTTTTCCCGGGGGATGACCCATGCAGCCCATCCGCGCCGTTCCGCTCAACCTCGTCACCGGATTCCTCGGCGCCGGCAAGACCACCTCCATCCGCCACCTGCTGGCCACGCGCGCCGGGGGTGAGCGCTGGGCCGTGCTCGTCAACGAATTCGGCAAGGTCGGCATCGACCAGGCCGTGCTGGGGGGCGAGGGCATCGCCATCAAGGAAGTGCCGGGCGGCTGCCTCTGCTGCGCCAACCAGCTGCCGCT
>DASUDN010000158.1:0-9862 GCA_036275595.1 Moraxellaceae bacterium | reverse complement strand
TCGCCGCGCAGGCAGGCCAGGCGCAGGGCCTGGTGGGTCAGCCGGTTCAGCATGGCGTCAGTTCCCCACGGAGCGCAGGGACACCACCACGTTCTCCGCGGCCGGCGCCTGGGCCGACTGCGTCTGCTGCGCGTCCTGGCGGCCCTTGCTGACCGGCTTGGTGGCGTAGCGCACGGTGAACTTGAGCAGGTCCTTCCAGCGGATCTCGCCCACGCAGGGCAGCTCGGTCCCGCGGCGCCACTCCGGGTTCAGGTCCTCGAACAGGCGGATGGCCGGGTTGTCCTGGCGCATGCGGTCTGTGATCTCGGCCACGTCGCTCTTGAGCGGCGCGTAGTCATGGCCGAAGTCCAGCAGGCGGCGCTCGCGGTTGTAGTAGGCGGGGAAGAACTTCTCGCAGTAGGCGTCGACGATGTCGGCCAGGTAGGGCGCGTGGCCGTCGTGGCGCGGGTAGAAGGTGTAGAAGTTGTTGGCCAGCAGCAGGTAGGTCTTGAAGCCCTTGGAGATCAGGAACCAGTAGATGGGCGAGAACGGGTGGCGCGCCTTGTGCGCGATCAGGAACTTGAAGAACTCGAGCTGCAGGGCGCGCGAGCCCCAGTAGGCCCGCTCGATGATGGTGTCGCCGCTGAAGACACCATGGACCGGGCGGCCGCCGACGTCGACGGTGCAGGTCATGAGGGTGGAGAAGCCCACCACGCGCCCGGCGGGGTTGCGCATGATGAAGGCGCCGGTCTTCTTGCTGAGGTCATGCAGGAACACTTCCCAGCTCGTGTTCTCGTAGTACTGCGAGAACACCTGATACATCTGGCGGATGACGTGTACGTCAATTTTGGCGATGGGAAAATAGCCAGCCTTGAGTACACCGCCTTTGTTGTTGTCGTTCATGGCGTTGCCCGGTTTTTGTTGTTCTGGGGCGGCCATCTTCGGAGTCGGCGCGGGACGTGTCACGCCCGCGGCCGGACAGATTCTTTGCAGAACCGGCCAAGCCTACGGGCGGAGGTCAATGTTGTTTATCTGTAAAATATTATCGCTCGTCCCCGAATCGCCGTATGATGTGGCCGAAAAGCACAAGCCGACACGGCCACAACAATAATTAGTACGAACGTGCCGAATGGACGATATTCCTGTCTTTCCCGTGGTCTACATCGACCGCCTTGCCGCGCTCATGGCCGAGGAAGGCCTTGATGCCGAAAGCGTGCTGCGCGACTCGGGCATCAACCCGTCGCTGCTGCGCCGCCCGGATTGCCTGCTGACGTTGCGCCAGTGCCAGGCCATTGCCACGCGCTACATAGGACTTTCGTCCCATCCCCTCCCCGGCCTGCGCTTCGGCCAGCGACTCGACCTGATCACCCACGGCCTGCTCGGCCATGTCTACGGCTGGCGCGGCGACTTCCGCGGCCTCATCGAGTCCATCGTCGCCTACCTGCGCGTGCGCATCCCCATGCTGTCCATCACCCTGACCGAGGGCCAGGACTACTTCGGCGTGCGCCTGGACTGCTCCATCGGCAACACGGCGGCCCGCACCTTCCTGTTGCAGGTCGCGCTCGGCACCTTCCATACCCTGTGCAGCACCGTCACCCGCAACATGGTGATCCACTGCCGCCACGACCTGTTCAGCGACGTCGCCGCCGCGCGCGCCCTGCTGCAGGGAGAGCCCAACACCGACCACGACGCGACCGAGCTGCGCTTCTACGCCCGCCTCGGCCGCGCCGCCGATGCCGGCGGCACGGCGACCGCCGCCGCACCGGTGGCGGCCGACCCCTATGACGAACCGGCCTTCGTGGTGCGGTTGCGCAACGAGCTCCTCACCCACCTGGGCGGGGACGACGGTGCCGAGGCCATCGCCTCCGCGCTCGGCATGAGCGTGCGCACCCTGCGCCGCCGCCTGGCGGAATGCAGCCTCAATTTCAACGCGGTGCGCATGGACGTGCGCATGCAGGCGGCGCTGCGCTACCTGACCACGACCCACATCAGCATAGAGCGCATCGCGGGCCTGGTCGGCTACAGCGACCAGGCCGCGTTCACGCGGGCGTTCAGGGAATGGCGGGGGGATACGCCGGCGGCCGTGCGCCAGCAGCGCGTGCAGGCACTGGCGGTGGCGGAGGCTGACGCCCCGGCCGGGCGGCCGGCGCGCGGGACCGCCTGAGGAGCGCTACTTGGCGGTGTGCTCGTACACCCCGGTCCAGTGCGCGCTACGGTCCGGGTGGCGGCGCAGCTCGTCGATGCGCTCCAGGAAGACACGGTAGAGGCGACGCCCGGGGTCCTGCGCCGCCAGCTCGCGCAGCGCCGCCTCCGCCTCGTCCCACTGCCTTGCGAAGTAGCAGGCCACGGCGTCGTTGTACTTTTCCACGCGCGCGCGGCGCGACTCGCTGGCCTCCGCCAGCAGGCACACCGGCTCGTACACCGTGATGGGCTCGTGCTTGCCCTTGACGATGAGGCGGTCCACGCAGCGGTAGAGGTAGTCGGGCGCCTGCGCCATCGTGGCCTCCCCCACCAGCACCTTCACCCCGTAGAACTTGGTGATGCCCTCCAGGCGCGAGGCCAGGTTCACGGCATCCCCCAGCACGGTATAGGCGCGGCGGAATTCCGAGCCCATGTCGCCCACGTTCATGAGGCCGGTATTGATGCCGACGCCGATATTGATCTCGGGCAGGCCGCTGGCGGCGAACTCGGCCTTGAGCGACTCCACCTTCTGCTGCATGGCCAGCGCCGCGGCGATGGCGTGTCGGGCATGGTCGGCGTCGGCCAGCGGCGCGTTCCAGAACGCCATCACCATGTCGCCCACGTATTTGTCGATGGTGCCCTGGTGATCGAAGATGATCTGCGTGATGGGCGTGAAATAGCGGTTGAGCAGCTGCTTCAGCTCCTGCGCGGACAGGCCCTCGGACAACGTGGTGAAGTTGCGCACGTCCGAGAACAGCACCGTCATCTCGCGACTCTCGCCCTCCAGCGACACCGCGTCCGGGCTGGCCAGCATCTGCTCCACGTGCGCCGGCGGAACGTACTGGCCGAACATGGCCTTGATCTCGCGCCGCTGCCGCGTGGCGCGCAGGAAGCCGGCGAAGATATTGAACGAGGCGATCAGGAAGCCCATCAGCAGCAGGGCCGCCAGGGGCAGGTCGAAGCGGGCGAATTTCCACAGCGCGAAGTTGCCGAGCAGGAGCACGGCGAACCAGGCCACCACCCCCACCAGCATGCTGCCGGGCTCCAGCCGCGGCAGCGCCAGCGCCAGCAACAGGCCGGAGAGAATCAGCAGGAAGAAGGTCGCGCCGGGCTCCCAGTCGGGCCGGAAGTAAAAATAGTCCTGCCCCGGCCCGGACTGCAGCATGGCCTCCAGCAGGTTGGCATGCACCTCGACGCCGGGATACTGCGTCTGCAGGGGCGTGAGGCGCAGGTCGGCCAGGCCCAGCGCCGAGGTCCCCACCAGCGCGATGGCGCCCTTGAACACGCCGGCGGGCACCTGGCCGCGCAGCACGCTGGCGGCGGACACATAGGTGAAGCTGCCGCGACCGCCGCGGTAGGGCACGAGCGCCATGCCGTGCTCGTCGGTGGGCAGCACGCGGTTGCCGATGCGCACGCTCTCCACGCAGGTCATGCCGCCGCGGCAGCGCACCGGGCGCACCTCGATGAAGGGCGCGTCCAGGTACAGGCGGGCCAGCTCCAGGGACAGCGCGGTATAGACCTTGTTGTCGTTCATGAGCACGAGCGGCGAGCGGCGGATCACGCCGTCGCGATCGGGCAGGGTGGACACGAAGCCGGCGGAGCGCGCGCGCGCCATCAGGACCGGCAGGTTGCCGGTGTAGTCCGGCAGCGACAGGATGCGCCAGCCTTCCGCCTCCGCGGGCGGCAGGTCCAGCAGCGGCGTCGGCAGCTGGCCGCTGCGCACGCCGTCGGCATGCAGGAAATAGCCCAGCACCACGCGCGCGGGCACGACCTCGGCCAGGCGGGCGTCGTTGTCCCAGGCGTCGCGCTGCGCCGCGAGCTCGGCGCGCGCCGCCTCGGACAGGCGGCCGCCGTCGAGCACGGCGTCCGCCGGGTTGCTCTCGGGCTCGGAGAACACCACGTCGAAGCCGACCAGGCGGACGCCCTGCTGCTCCAGCGCCGTCACCAGGCGGGCGACCCGGGCGCGGCTCCAGGGCCAGCGCCCCTCCTGCTTCAGGCTCTGCTCGTCGATGTCGACCACGACCACGGGCACCGGCGACTCCGGCCGCGCCGGCGTCAGCCACTGGAAGCGCCAGTCGTAGATCAGCTCGTCAAGCCGCACCAGGGGCTGGGCGAGGCGCCGGCCCAGCCGGCTGCCCTCGTCCAGACTGAGGACATGCAGCGCCAGTACCGTGGCAACCAGCGCCAGGCCCACCCAGACCGGCAGGCTGCGCAGGCTGCTGCGGATGAACTCCTTCATGTGCTACCCCCGAAAAGGCCTGGCGGCCGGACTGTCCATGCGTTTGTCGTGTTGTGTCCGCAAGCGGCGCATGGCTCTCTAGCTTAGGGAGACTCCGTCCGCCCGGAAAGGGCGCCCCGGCGAAATTCCCGGGGGGAAATTCCGTCCGCCGGGCCGTTCGCGGCTGGCCTTGGAGCCGGCGCTTCGCTTAAATTGCCCATGAACGGTCAGGAGGTTGGAAATGGAGAAGTATCGCCAGGCATGGCGATGGATGGGCTGCGTGCTGGCACTGCTGCTCTGCTGCCTCGCGGCGGGCCGGGCCGGCGCCGCGCCGGTGGTGGTGGTGGCGGAAGACTTCCGCCAGCAGGCCATCGGGCGCGAGGCCGAGTTCCTCGAGGATCCCGACCGCACCCTCACCCTGCAGGAAGTCCTGGGGCCCGCCTACCAGGACCGCTTCACCCCGTCCCCGCACTCCTTCTTGCACATGGGCCTGAGCCGCTCCGCCTGGTGGTTCCGGGTCGCGGTGCACAATCCGCTGCCGGCCCCGCGCGAGGTCATCCTCGCCCTGTCCAGCGCCAGCCTCGCCGACATCCGCCTCTTCGAACCGCTGCCCGAGGGCGGCCACGCCGAGCGCCGCGCCGGCACCCGCACCCCCACCGTCCAGGCCGACGAGCCGGTGCCGGGCTACTGGTTCCGGCTGGAGCTGCCGCCGGAGCAGACCTCCATCTATTACCTGCGCATCGAGACCGACCTCGGCCTCCTGACCGACATCACGCTCGGCACGCCCTCCGCGATGGCCGCCAGCCACGGCACCGAGAGCGTCGCCTTCGGCCTTGGCCTGGGGCTCATCGCCGGGCTCGCCCTGTTCCATGTGGTTCTGCGCCGCGACGGCAACCGCGACCGCACCACCCTGCTCTACGCCCTCTACCTGCTCAGCCTCTGCGTCAACGTGCTGGCCGAGCGCGGCATCCTGGGCGTGCAGCTGTTCAGGGCGGCGCACCTGCAGAACGTGTTCGAGCTGTCCACGCTGCTGCTCGCCCAGGTCGCGGCCGTGTTCCTGGCCGTGAGCTACCTGCGCCCCGCGCTCTCGCGCCGGCTGCAGCGCATCGGCACGCTCTACGCCACCGCCCTGGTGCCCCTGCTGCTGGGCATCCTCACCCTGCCCGCCGCCTCGGCGGCCTGGGCCACGCTGGGCGTCACCATCATCGACGGCCTGGTGATCCTGGCCCTGGTGCTGCACGGCGTGCGCCAGGGCTACGGCCCGGCCCGGCATTTCCTGGCCGCCCACATCGCCACCCTCGCGGTGATCGCGCTGGCCGCGCTGGACCTGTGCAACGTGCTGCCGCTGCCGTCCAGCATCGGCCTGATGGTGCTGCTGCAGTCCATGTTCGGCGCCGTCGTGCTGGGCCTCGGCCTGTCGGCCCGCGTCGAGCTGCTGCGCGCCGAGGCGCTGCGCGAGCGCGAGGAAATCCTGGTGGCCGAGGCCGGCGCGCAGGCCAAGGGCACCTTCCTCTCGCAGATGAGCCACGAGATCCGCACGCCCATGAGCGGCATCCTCGGCATGACCGAGCTACTGCTGGACACCGCGCTCACGCCCAACCAGCGCGAATACGCCAACACCATCCACGCCTCCAGCAACTCCCTGCTGCGCGTGCTGAACGATATCCTCGACCACGCCAAGATGGAGGCGGGCAAGCTCTCCATCGTCGAGGAGCCCTTCGACCTCGGCGAACTGCTCGGCGAGTGCATCGGCCTGTTCCGCACCTCGGCCGAGGAAAAGAACCTGGAGCTCATCGCCACCATCGACCCCGCGCTGCCGCTGCAGGTGGTGGGCGACCCCACGCGCCTGCGCCAGGTCATCTCCAACCTGCTGCGCAATGCCATCAAGTACACACAGGGCGGTGAAATCGAGCTCAGCCTGCGCCCCGGCAAGCTGGGCCTGCACGCCGAGGTGCGCGACACCGGCATCGGCATCGCGCCCGAGCAGCTCGCCTCCGTGTTCCAGCCGCACCAGCTGAAGCGCAACGCCACCCTCGCCACCGGCACCGGCCTCGGCCTGTCCATCTGCCGCCAGCTGGTCGAGCTCATGGGGGGCGAAATCGGTGTTGAGAGCAAGCCGCGCGAGGGCTCGCGCTTCTGGTTCGACCTGCCGCTCAAGGCCCAGGAAGGCTTCGCGCGCGCGCCCGAGGAACCCTGGCTGCGCGGCCTGCGCCTGCTGGTGGTGGACGACAACCACACCGTCACGCGCGTCATCCAGGAACAGGCCAGCCACTGGGGCATGAAGGTGCGCAGCGCCGACAACGGCGCCGAGGCGCTGGCCCTGGCGCGCAACGCCGCCAAC
This sequence comes from Moraxellaceae bacterium, assembly GCA_036275595.1. Taxonomy (GTDB): domain Bacteria; phylum Pseudomonadota; class Gammaproteobacteria; order Pseudomonadales; family Moraxellaceae; genus UBA2031. The sequence continues at coordinate 3,143 of DASUDN010000158.1, read as the reverse complement.
CTGGGCGAGCCCTTCGACATCATCCTGCTCGACCACAACATGCCGGGCATGAGCGGCCTGCAGCTGGCCGCGCGCATCAAGGAAGACCCCATCATCCGCAACGACGTGATCGTGATGATGCTGACCGGCGTGAACATCGCCCCGTCCAGCACCATGACGCGCAACGTCGGCATCCGGCGCGTGCTCACCAAGCCGGTCACCGAGCGCCAGCTCAAGACCGCCATCGCCGAGGAAATGGGCCACATCCAGCGCATCCAGCGCGCGACCCCCGAGCCGGACAGCGACGACAGCGACCTGCTGCGGCGCCTGCGCGTGCTCATCGCCGAGGACAACCACCTCAGCCAGAAGGTGATTCGCGGCATGCTGGGCAAGCTCGGGGTGAACGCAACCACGGTGGTGGCCAACGGCCGCGAGGTGGTCGAGGAAGTCAGCCGCAACGAGTACGACATGGTGCTCATGGACTGCGACATGCCCTTCATGGACGGCTATGCCGCCACGCAGGCCATCCGCGAGTGGGAAAAGTTCACCGGCCGCCGCGCCATTCCCATCCTGGCGCTGACCGCCCACATCCTGGACGACCACAAGGAAAAGAGCCGCCTGGCGGGCATGAACGAGCACCTGTCCAAGCCCATCGAGCTGTCCGAGCTGCAGGACGCGCTGCTGCGTTGGGCGCGCGCCGGCCAGGCCCAGCAACGGGCCTGAGCCGCCGTCCGGCACCCCCGGCGCGGGCGACCGGTCCCCGGGCTATTTCCAGCCGAACTGCATCTCCACCTTGAGCAACACCGACACCACTCCGTCCCAGTCGCGGCTGCGGTAGTAGGTCAGCCTCGGCTCCACCTCGTAGAACAGCCAGGGGCGCAGGAAGCGGCTGCGCCAGGCCACCCACGGCCCGTAGCTCTCGCCTCGCCAGGTCGGCCGGGTATGCCCGGCCAGCGAGACGCCGTAGCTGTAGGAGCGCGAATTGCGCAGCGCGCGCGACAGCGACAGGCCGTGGCTCCACAGGAAGCCCTGCTCGCGCAGCTCGTTGCTGTAGTCGTAGTAGTTGCCGAAGCGCAGCACGGTGCGGTTGTCGAGCGCACGTTCCAGGTCGAGCTCGGGCGTGTAGCGCTCCTTGGTGTCGGATCCGTAGCGCAGCGTCTGGCTCAGGCGCGCAATGGACTCGTCGGTCAGGCTCCAGGTCTTGCGCAGGCGGTATCGCGCGAAGATGTCCATGGGGTCGATGCCGCGCGCGCCGACGTCGAAATTGGACTGGAGTCCATCCTTCTCCATGGAAATCCAGCGCAATGCGGTGGATACCCGGTCGGACTCCGGCAACTGCCCCGGCTGGCGCTGCCGGCGCAGCTCCTGTCCGGTCGGATCCTCTTCCTCCTCGTCCGAGACGAGGAGGCGCATGCGCCGCTTGGCATTGGGCAGGGACAGACTGGCGTGCAGCGACACCTTGGTCTTCACCCCCTCGCCCTCGACCATGGTGGTGCGGGTGATGAGGCGCGCCAGCATGGAGGCCTCGTCGTCGTGCCAGTCCCCGAAGAAATCGTCGATCCAGCGCGCGGTGGTGAGGGCGCGGCCGGAGAAGACGCATTGCTGACGGTCCATCCAGCCCATGAAGCGGCCGCGCTCGTCGCGCTGCACGCAGTTGCCGGCGCCGGTGCGGGGAATGGGCTCGCGCGTGGCAATGACCGGCACCAGTACCAATGGCGGCACACGCGAGTCCGGCGGGGTGCCGGGCGAGAGCAGGCGCGGCGGCGCGTTGGATTCCGGCCCGGGCGGCAGCGCCAGGTCGGGAAAGAGGATCTGCTCCGCCGGTGTGCGCGCCGGCGTGGAGGCCTCGCTGCCGGCGGGCGTCGCCAGCGGCGGCTGCACGGTGGCGGCATTCGCGGGCGCCGCCGGACCGGTGGCCGCCGCGCCGGCGGTTGCGCCCGCGCCCGCCTCCGCAGGTGCTTCCGCGCCCATGAGCGGGCCGGCGAGGAGCACCCCCAGCAGCGCCGCGGCCCCCCGCCCGGCGACGCGCCCGTGTCGGCGCAAATTTTGGCAACCCGCTCGCAAATTCGGCATCCCGGATGGTAAGTGCTTGCCTTGAGTCTAAGGCCAGACGAATACTTCGCGCTGCCCCGAAAGTTGGCAAATCGAGACATTTTCCATGGAACAGGCTCCTCCCGACCGCGCCGTGCGCCTTCGCCTGCAGCAGTTCCTGCCCGTCTACGAGCAGGGCGCGGCCTCTCCCCTCGGCCGCATGGTGGACCTCAGTATCACCGGCATGATGCTGATTGCCACGCAGGAGCTGCCGGTCGGCCGGATTTTCGAGATCGAAATCCGTACCCCCGAAGGCCACCCCGTGCCGCCGGTGCGGCTGGCGGCCGAGAGCGTGTGGTGCCGCACCGCACCGAACAACCCCCGCCACTTCGGCGTGGGCTTCCGCTTCCAGGAGGGTGACGGCAGCAGCCTGCCGCTGCTGGAGCGCCTGATGCAGGAGGCCGGCACGCGGCACTGAGGCGGCGCCCGTCCCTTCCCCACCCCCATTCGCCGCGCCCACGCGCCCGCCCCTTGGCGAACTCCCAAGAAAAAGCCCGCTTGCGCGGGCTTTTTCAATCCATCATCCATCGCAGTCCGGTCAGAAGTAAGTCTCGGCGAACTGCATGATGGGCTGGGCGCCGGCCTCGACCGCGCGGGCGCGGCTGTCGAGCTCGGGCAGGACGCGCTGGAAGTAGAAGTTGGCCAGCGCCAGCTTGTTGGCGTAGAAGCTGTCCTGGTCCTGCTTCGGCGCGGCCTCGGCGGCCATCAGCACGAACATGTAGGCATAAGTGACGAGGCCGAAGGCCTGCAGGTAGTCCACGGCGGCGGCATTGACCTCGTCCGGGGCGCCGGCGCTCCTCGCGATCACCGCCTGCGTCAGCGACTCCAGCGTGTCCACGGCCTTCAGGAAGGAGGCCTTGAGCGCGTCCTGGCCCTGAAGGCGGCCGGCGGCCTCGCGCATCTCCGCAACGAAGCTGGCAACGAAGACGCCGTTGTTCTTCACCACCTTGCGGCCCATCAGGTCGTTGGCCTGGATGCCGTTGGTGCCTTCGTAGATCTGCGCGATACGGGTGTCGCGCACGTACTGCTCCATGCCCCACTCGCGGATGTAGCCGTGGCCGCCGAAGCACATC
>DASUDN010000157.1:0-6980 GCA_036275595.1 Moraxellaceae bacterium | reverse complement strand
GCCGGACATCATGCGCCGCCAGCACGTGGCCGCGGCCGACCTCGCGCGCTACTCGCCGGCCTCGCCTCCCTGGGTGTTCCGCCGCGCGCCGCAGGGCACGGAGGAGGGCAAGCGGGCCATGGTGATGTTGCTGCGCTATTCCTTCCACCCCGAATCACAGGCCTTCCTGTTCGAGCCCTTCCTGCCCCACCTGGCGGAGGTTTTCACCCGGCAGGAGGCGATGCGCCGCTACGTGCGCGAGCAGCTGCCGGCCGGCACCTGGGAGGCCTTCGCGGCCGGCCGTGCGGACGCCGACATGGCGGCCTACCGGCTGGCCTTCTTCGAGGGACGCTTCGGCAATGCCGTGCTGGTGTTCGACCCGACCGGCCACTACCAGGGCTTCCTGTCCCTCGGCGAGCGCGACCTGCCGATCCTGGTGGAGACGCCCGTCGCGGCCGGTGCCGGGGGCTGACGGGAGTCCGTTGCCGCGCCGCGCGCGTCGCGGCGGCACCTCAGTCGATGAAGCGCATGGAGAGGTCGATGGCGCGAACGTCCTTGGTGAGGGCGCCCATCGAGATGAAGTCGACCCCCGTTTCCGCCACCTGCCGCAGGCGCTCCGCGTTCATGCCGCCCGACGCCTCGAGCCGGGCGCGCCCGGCGGTGTGCTGCACGGCGCGACGCATGTCGTCGAGGCTGAAGTCGTCGAGCATGATGATGTCGGCGCCGGCCTGCAGTGCCTGGTTCAGCTCGTCCATGGTTTCCACCTCGACTTCCACGGGCTTGCCCGGGGCCAGGCAGCGCGCGCTCGCCACCGCGCCGGCGATGCCGCCGGCGGCCATGATGTGGTTTTCCTTGATGAGGAAGGCGTCGAAGAGTCCGAGGCGGTGGTTCTGGCCGCCGCCCACCTCCACCGCGTACTTCTGCGCGATGCGCAGGCCGGGCAGGGTCTTGCGGGTGTCCAGGAGCCGCGCGCGGGTGCCGTCCAGCAGCGGCACCAGGCGCGATACCGCGGTCGCGGTGCCGGACAGGAGCTGCAGGAAATTGAGCGCGCTGCGCTCCGCGGTGAGCAGGCTGCGGGCCGGGCCCTCGAGTATCACCAGCGGGGTATCGGCATCGACGTGGTCGCCTTCCTGCACCTGCCACTGCACCCGGATCGACGGGTCGACCTGGCGGAACACCTCGTCCGCCCAGGGAATGCCGGCCACCACCATGGGCTCGCGCGTGATGACGCGCGCGCGTCCCCGGTTCCCCTCCGGAATCAGCCCCGCCGTGATGTCGCCGCTGCCGATGTCTTCCTCGAGGGCGGCACGGGCATTGGCCGCGATGGCGGCGGCGAGCAACTCGGCGGGAATCATGCAGGGGTCTCCTGAACGGTAGGAAGAATGGGGTGAACGGAGTCACAGAAAGCCCGGGCGGAGGGGGGGCGCGTTCTCCGCTCCGGCTGAGATGGGGTAATCTACCGTTGCCAGGACGACTACTCCAATAAATTCCTGGCCTTTCCAGGCGGACCATTGATGACGGACAGCGCCAAGCCATCACCCGGTGCGGTACCTCCGACCGCGCAGCAGACTGCGTCGGCAGGGTCGGTGCGCACGCGCAGCCAGCAGCAGCTGGAGGCCCTGGTGAAGGGCATGTTCGACCGCCTGCAGGACATCGTCTCCGAATGGTCCGAGGGGCTGCCCGAGGCCGACCAGAAGCCCTTCGTCGATGTCGCCATGACCGCCCGCCGGCAGCGCGCGGACGTCGAGGCCAGCTTCGGCCGCGGCATGGCCGACGTCTTCGCCGCGCTGCAGCCGCAGGCGGCCGCGGGGCCCCGCGCCATCGACTTCAGCACCCTGAGCCTGGTCCGCACCGAGGACATGGACGTGACCGTCACCGTGGACTCCATGGTGGCGCGCGCCCGCCTCAAGTACGCGGCGCCGCTCGGCCTGCTGCGCCGGCGCTATGCCCATGTCTTCCCCAAGATCGAGGTGTCCGAGCGCAACATGCCGCTGGACCCCATCTGCATCGCGACCGCCTTCAAGGAGGCGATCGCTCCCCTCGAGATGGACGTGCAGCAGAAGATCATCCTGCTGCGCGCCTTCCAGCAGCAGGTGCTGGACTACCTGGGCGGCCTGCTCGAGGAGGCCAACGAGCTTTTCGTGGCGGCGGGCGTGCTGCCCGACCTCAAGGTGGCGGTGCAGGAACCGGCCAAGAAGCCCAAGCCGGCCGCGCCCAAGCCCGCGGACAAGCCGGCCGAGGCGCCGCGCGCCGCCAACACCGAGGAAATCTTTTCCTTCCTGCAGGGCATCCTGGGGAAGGGCGGCGCCGGCGTGCCCGGCGGCCCCGTCGCCGGGGGCCAGTACCACGGCGGCCAGTACGTGGGCGGTGGCGGCATCGGCGCGCTGCCGGCCGCGGCCGTGGGGGGCAGCGTCGCGGCGGTGCCACTGGCACCGTTGCACATCGCGCCCACCGCGGTGGTGCAGTCGGTGGCCACGCCCGACCTGGTGGAGAAGCTCTCCACCATCCAGCAGTTCCAGCCCAAGGCGCCGCTGGCCCAGGACGCGTCCTCGCCCTCCGTGGAGGAGGTGCGCTCCAGCATCCGCGACAACCTGCGCTCGGACGAGGAAGCGGTCGAGGCCATCAAGCGCACCGACGAGGACGTGATCAACCTCGTCTCCATGCTGTTCGACTACATCCTGGACGACCAGAACCTGCCCACCGCCATGAAGGCGCTGATCGGGCGCCTGCAGATCCCGCTGCTCAAGGTCGCCATCCTCGACAAGACCTTCTTCAATGCCGAGACCCATCCGGCGCGGCGCCTGCTCAACCAGCTCGCCAAGGCCGGCATCGGCTGGAACAGCCGCGATCCCGGCGGCGACGCGCTGTACGCGCGCATCGAGGGCGTGGTCATCCGCATCCTCAACGACTTCAGCGACGACCTCTCGCTCTTCGACGAGCTGCTGGCGGACTTCACCGCCTACCACGAGCAGCAGCAGAAGCGCGACGAGGTCGTGGACAAGCGCACCCGCGAGACCGAGGAGGGCCGCGCCCGCGCCGAGCTCGCCCGCGCCATGGTGCAGCAGACCCTGAACCGCCGCCTGGCCGGCAAGCAGCTGCCCCCGGTGGCGGTACGCCTGCTGCAGGAAGCCTGGCGCAACGTGCTGTACATCAATTGCCTCAAGGAAGGCACCGAGTCCGAGAACTGGCGCCAGGCCGTGAAGGTCGTGGACGCCGTGATCTGGAGCGTGCTGCCACAGCCCGGGCCGGAATGGCTCGCGCGCCTGCAGTCGCTGGCGCCCAAGCTCCACAACAGCCTGCACAAGGGTCTTGCCGGCGTGAACTATGATTCCCTGGAGCGCGACACGCTGCTGCGCGACCTCGAGGCCGTGCACGCCGGGTTGCTGCGGGGCCAGGCCGCCGCGGTGGTGGCCGTGGTGGATCCACGGGTGGCGCAGCAGGCCCCGGTCGCCGGCCAGGTGTCGGTGGAGCAGATCGCCACCGCCAAGAACGTGGCCGCCGTGGTCCTGCCGGAGGCCGAGGCCGCGCCGGCGGTGGAGCAGCCCCTGCCGGAGGACAGCGAGTTCGTGGGCATGGTGAATCGTCTCAACGTGGGCAGCTGGATCGAGTTCGTCGACGGCGACAAGGTCGAGCGGCACAAACTGGTCGCCCGCATCCGTTCGGTGGACAAGCTCATCTTTGCCAACCGCCGCGGCCTGAAGGTCGCGGAAATGGCCGGCATGAAGCTGGCGCTGGACCTCAGCCTCGGGCGCGCGCGCCTGGTCGAGGAGGCGCAGCTCATCGATCGCGCGCTCGAGTCCATGATCGGCAACCTGCGCACCATCGGTGCCAAGTCCGCCAGCCTGCAGGGGGCCTCGGCTTGAAGCCAGGGGCGGTCCTGGAGATCGGTGCGGATCACTGGCTACGGCCGGCGCGCCATTGTCCGTCCCCCAACTGCAACCCCCGTCCCGGGGGTGCCCTGGCCCGGCTCGTGGTCGTGCATGGCATCAGCCTGCCGCCTGGCGAGTTCGGCGGCCCCTGGATCGACCATCTTTTCACCAACTCCCTGGACCCCGCCCGGCACCCCTATTTCGCCACCATCGCCGGCCTCACCGTTTCCTCCCACTTGCTGATCCGCCGCGACGGCGAGATCGTGCAGTACGTGCCCTTCGACCTGCGCGCCTGGCACGCCGGCAAGTCGCAGTACCGGGGGGAGGAGAACTGCAACGATTTCTCCATCGGCATCGAGCTCGAGGGCACGGACGAGCAGCCCTATGCCGAAGTCCAGTATGATGTGCTCGCCCGGGTGATACGCGCCCTCAACAGCCGCTATCCCGCCACCATCGGCCACCTCGCCGGGCACAGCGACATCGCCCCGGGCCGCAAGACCGATCCGGGGCCAGCCTTTGACTGGGGCCGGCTGCACGGCCTCCTGCGGACGGAAGAGGACAACGGATGAACCTGCTGGTGCTTCTGGTCGTGCTGGGCCTGCGGCAGACGGAACCGGGACGGAACCTGTCCCTGGCCATCGGGCGCCAGGGGCGGCATTGGCGCGACGCCTGGCTCGTGCGCGCCGCGCGCGAGAACTGGCAGGGCGGGCTCGGCCTCGGCCTGGTGCTGCTGCCGGCGCTGGTGCTGCTCGCCATCGTCATCGCGCTGCAGGAGGTGCCCTATCATCACCTGTTCATCGGCGCCCTGGGGCTCGTGGTGATGGTGATCGTGCTGCTCGACCGGGACCTGCCCGGCGCGCTGGAGCGCGAACAGGAGGCCTGGCGCCAGGCGGACGAGCAGGCGCGCGAGCTCATTGCCCAGGCCGATCCGGCCGTGCTCGAGGAGGCCGCCAACGCCGAGCTGGCGCGGGCGCGGCAGGCGCTGCTCGCCGAGCAGATGCGCCAGCTCTTCGCGCCCCTGTTCTGGTTCCTGCTGCTGGGGCCCGTGGCGGCCCTGGCCTATTACCTGCTGCGCCTGTGCGCCGAGGCCCGCGTGTCCGCGGTGCCGGCGCTCGCCGCGCGCCTGCTGCACCTGGCCGACTGGCCGGTGGCGCGCCTGCTGGCGCTCAGCTTCGCACTGGCCGGCGACTTCGTGGCCACCTGGCAGCATTTCCGCGAGCGCGCGCTGGAGTCCGGCGTCGACGCCGTGGCGCTGGTGGACGAAAGCGCGCAGGCGGCGCAGTCGGTGACGGTGCGCATGGCGCCCGAGGAGCTGCCCGGCGCGCAGTTGTCCGCCGGCCTGGCGGCCATCGCCGCGCTCGCCCATCGCGCCCTCGTGATCTGGATCGTGCTGCTGGCGCTGCACACCCTGTGGCCCTGACCCCGCGCCGGGCGGCCTGGCTGCCCGGCCTCTTCCTGCTCCTCCTCTCCCTGCCCGCGGCGGCGCTGCGCCTGGAAGGCGCCGACGGCGTTGCCGTCGAGCTGCCCGGCCCCGCCCGCCGCATCGTGACCCTGGCGCCGCATCTCGGCGACGGCCTGCTGGCGCTGGGCGCGCGCGCGCAGGTCGCGGGCGTCATCGACGATCATCCGCAGCGCGGCGCGCATGCGCGCAGCCTGTCCGGACTGCCCGTGGTGGGGGATGCCGCCGGCCTCAACTACGAGGCGGTGCTGGCGCTGCGCCCCGACCTCGTGCTGGCCTGGGGGGGCGGCACGCCGCAGGCATGGATCGACCGCCTGCGCGCCCTGCGCCTGCCGGTGCTGGTGCTGGAGTCGCGCCGGCTGGACGAGCTGGCGGGGGAGACCGAGCAGCTGGGCCGGCTCGCCGGCCGCGAGGCGGCCGCGGCCGCGCTGGCGGCGACGCAGCGGGCGCAGCTCGCCCGCCTGGGCGCGCCCGCGGAGGGGCCGCGCCTGCGCTTCTTCTACCAGGCCTGGCGGCAGCCGTTGTACAGCCTCGACGGCAACCACCTGCTGAGCCAGGCCCTCGCGCGCTGCGGCGCCGACAACATCCTGCCCGCCGGCCCCGTGCCGGCGCCCCTGGTGAGTCCCGAGTTCGTGCTGCGGGCCGACCCGGACATCCTGTTTTTCGGGGAGAGCGACGCCGCGGCGAGCCGCGCCTACTGGGCGCGTTTTCCCGGGCTCGCGGCCGTGCGCGAGGCGCGCCTGCTGGCCCTGGGCGATCCGCGCCTGACCCGGCCGGGACCGGCCATGCTGTCAGCCATGGAGCCCGTTTGTAGCCAAATCCGGATCTGGCGCAAACGAAAGGGCATGAAACCGCGCTAGTCTAGACCGGTCCATGGCCGCCGACCCCGCCCCGCGCGGGGCTCGCTACGCTATGGACAAGCCGCCTACCCCGCGGCGCAAGACGGGCCGGCCGGGTGATCCCCGGCCGGCCGTGGACAAGAACGATCTCACAAGGAGACAAGGATTCCCTATGGCTGTCGAACGCTTCCATGACGATGTCGATCCCGAGGAAACCCGCGAATGGCTGGAGGCCTTCGCCTCCGTGGTCGAGCGCGAAGGCCCGGACCGCGCCCGCTTCATCCTCGAGAAACTCTCCGAAACCGCGCGCCAGGCCGGCGTCAACCTCTCGCGCCTGAACACGCCCTACCTCAACACCATCGCGACCCGTGACGAGGCCCCCCTGCCGGGCGACCTGTTCATGGAGCGCCGCCTGCGTTCCCTCATCCGCTGGAACGCGCTGGCCATGGTCATGCGCGCCAACGCCACCGATGACGATCTCGGCGGCCACATCGCCACCTTCGCCTCCAGCGCCACGCTCTACGACGTCGGCTTCAACCATTTCTTCCGCGCGCCGAACGCGGACTTCGGCGGCGACCTGATCTATTACCAGGGCCATTCGGCGCCCGGCATCTATGCGCGCTCCTTCCTCGAGGGCCGCATCAGCGAGCAGCAGCTCGAGAATTTCCGCCGCGAAGTGGCGGGCAAGGGCCTGTCCAGCTACCCGCACCCCTGGCTGATGCCCGACTACTGGCAGTTCCCGACCGTGTCCATGGGCCTCGGCCCCATCATGTCGATCTACCAGGCGCACTTCATGAAGTACCTGATCAACCGCGGCTTCATCAAGGATGAGGG
>DASUDN010000156.1:0-6087 GCA_036275595.1 Moraxellaceae bacterium | reverse complement strand
AGGCGCGCGGCGATGACACGATGCGCGGCGAGGTCGGCGGCGGTGAGCGGGGAGTCGTCCTCCTTGTGCTGCACCGCCCAGCGGGCCTCGTCGCCGAAGATCGCCATGATCTCGGCGCCGGCGGCCTCGGCGATGCCCTGGGCGGCGGCGAGGAGCCGCCTGAGTTCGGTGCGCTGCATGGATGATCCTGTACGTCAGTCGGAGGCGGTGGCGCGCGCGGCCAGCAGGTCGCGCACGAGGTAAAGGGCGGCCAGGGAGCGGGCCTCGTGCAGGTCCTCGCGCCAGGCCCACTCGGAGAGGGCGGACAGCTTCATGGGCACCACCTCGATGGGTTCGGGCTCGTCGCCGTCCAGCGAGGACAGGTACAGACCCTCGGCCAGCACGACGGTCAGGCGCGAGCCCATGTAACCGGGGGACAGCGACAGTTCGCGCAGCACCGTGAAGCGGGTGGCGGCATAGCCGCACTCCTCCTGCAGCTCGCGGTTGGCGCCCTGCTCGAAGGTCTCGCCCGGCTCCAGCGCCCCCTTGGGCAGGCCCAGGGTGTAGTCCTCCACCCCGCAGCCGTACTCGCGGATCATGAGCACGGTGTCATCGTCATGCAGGGGCACGACCATGACGGCGCGGCCCGAGCCGGGCTTCAGGCGCTCATAGGTCCGCAGGGCGCCATTGGAGAAGCGCAGCTCCAGCTCTTCGATGGCGAAGAAGCGGCTGCGGGCGACCAGGGTTTTCTTCAGAATCTCGGGCAGCTTTGCCATACTCGCGGCATCGACTCTCGAATGTGACCGGCATGACGACCCTCGTGGACTGGGGCCGTATCGACACTGTCCTGCTGGACATGGATGGTACGCTGCTCGACCTGTATTTCGATAACCATTTCTGGCTGCACCACCTGCCGGCCGTCTACGGCCGCGAACGCGGCCTGAGCCACGACCAGGCGCACGCCGAGCTGGTGGCCCGCTTCGGGCGGGAGCAGGGCACCCTGAACTGGTACTGCGTGGACTTCTGGACGCAGGAGCTGGGCCTGGATGTGGCCGCCCTCAAGCGGGACGTCGCCCACCTCATCCAGGAGCGGCCCGGCGCCTTCGCCTTCCTGGAGGCGGTGCGCGCCAGCGGCCGCGAGGCCTGGCTGGTCACCAACGCCCACCACCACAGCCTCTCGCTCAAGCTGGCGCACACGCCGCTGACCGACCTCTGCGACCGCATCGTGTGCTCGCACGACTTCCGCGAACCCAAGGAATCGGCCGCTTTCTGGCCGGCGCTGCGCGCGCGCGAGCCCTTCGCGCCGGAACGCGCCCTGTTCGTGGACGACAGCGAGAGCGTGCTGCGCGCGGCGCAGGCCTATGGCATCGGGCAGCTGCTCACCATCGGCCAGCCCGACAGCCGCCGCCCCGCGCGCGAGGGCCTGGCCTTCCCCGTGCTGCACCATTTCCGCGACCTGCTGCCCGTCCCGCCCCGCCATGCCCCGGCCTGAGCCCCCCAAGGCGCCGCCGGCGCCCGCCGACGACTGGGACGCCTGGGAGCGCGAGGCCGCCGCCGCGCGCGGCGAGCCCGCGCCCGCCACTGACGACGACGCGGACGAGCACCGGGGCCCCTTGCCCGACGAGAGCCACCTGCAGCGCGTGCGCATCGACAAGTGGCTGTGGGCGGCGCGCTTCTTCCGCACCCGCTCGCTGGCCAAGGAGGCCATCGAGGGCGGCAAGGTGCACTGTGACGGCCAGCGCGTGAAGGTCAGCAAGGAGATCAAGGTCGGCATGACCGTGGAGGTGCGCCAGGGCTTCGACGAGAAGACCGTGGTGGTGAAGGCGTTGTCCGAGGTGCGCGGCCCGGCCAGCGTGGCGCAGCGGCTCTACGAGGAGACCGTGGAGAGCGTTGCCGCGCGCGAGCAGCGCCAGGCGGCGCGGCGCGCGCACAACCTAGCCCACCCCGACCACCGCCCGAGCAAGAAGGAGCGGCGGCAGATCCACCGCTTCCAGGACAGCTGGGACGGCGACTAGCCCTGGACGACCGCGCTCTCGACGCGCAGCCCGTCCATCTCCAGCACCAGCGCATCGCCGTTGCGCAGTGGCGCCACGCCCTCCGGCGTGCCCGTCATCACCACGTCGCCCGGCTCCAGCGTGAAGATCGTGCTGATGTGCGCGAGCAGCGGCAGGATGGGGGTGATCATGTCGGCGCTGTGCCCGCGCTGGCGGACCTCGCCGTTGACGGCGAGGCTGAAGCGGATGTCGGCGAGGTCGATGCCCTCGGGGCGCAGGAAGGCCGACAGCGGCGCGGCGCCGTCGAAGGCCTTGGCCACCTCCCAGGGATGCCCTTTCTTCTTGAGCTCGTTCTGCAGGTCGCGCAGCGTGAGGTCCAGGCCGAGGCCGAGACCGGCGATGGCGGCGTGGCAGTCGGCGAGGCTGGCGTGGCGCAGGGTGCGGCCGATGAGCACGGTGATTTCCGTCTCGTGGTGGCACTCGCCGCGGCCCGCCGGAATGCCCACGCCCGCCACCAGCGGCACCACGGCGGTGGCGGGCTTCATGAACAGGATGGGCGTCTCGGGGACCGCGTTGCCGAGCTCGCGCGCGTGCGCGGCGTAGTTGCGGCCGACGCAGACCACCTTGCCCGGCCGGAGCGCGCAGGGGCCGCCATCGAGGAAGGAGTGGGCGTAGGTCATGGGCGGTCTCAACCGTTCTTGAGCGCGTGCTCGATCAGGAAGAGGCGGTCCTCGCCAAAATACATCTCGTCGCCCACAAAGAAGGTGGGCGCGCCGAAGGCGCCGCGGCGCGCGGCCTCCTCGGTGGCGGCCTTGAGCTTTTCCTTCACCGCCTCGTCACCGGCCTTCGCCACCAGCTCCGCGCCGAGCAGCTCGGTCAGCACCGCGGGATCGGCGATATTGCGATCCTCGGCCCAGTAGGCCTTGAACAGCTTGAGCGCCAGCGCCGGCACGTCGGCGGGGGCGGCCGCGGTGAGCGCGCGCATGGCGGTCAGCGAGTTGGTGGGAAAGGTGCTCGGGAACTTGTGCGCCTCGCCGACATAGGCGAACAGGCGCTGCAGGTCCTTGAACATGTACTGGCCCTTGGCGGGATTGGCCGCGGGCATGGTGTTGCCGGACAGCTTGAACACGCCGCCGATGAGGAAGGGCCGCCACTCCACCTCGGCCAGGGTGGCGAGGCGGCCCACCTGCAGCGCGGCGAGGTAGCTGTAGGGACTGGCCACGTCAAAGAAGAATTCGACCTTGCGCGTCATTGCTGTTTTTCCTTGTTGTTGCGGCGCGTTGCGACCACGAGGACGACGGTGGCGACGAGGGCCACCAGGGGAAACCAGTACAGGCCGTGCGGCATGGGAGGCTCCTGCTCAGAGATCGATGAGCTTGCCGGGATTCATCACGTTGTTGGGATCGAACACCTGCTTCACCGCCTTCATGTAGGCGACTTCCGCCGGCGAGCGCGTGTACTCGATATAGGGCTTCTTGGTCATGCCGACGCCGTGCTCGGCGGACACCGAGCCGTTGTACTTCTGCACCGTCTCGAACACCCGGGTGTTCACGGTCTTGCACTTGGCGAAGAAGTCCTCCTTGGCCATGGCGTCGGGCTTCAGGATGTTGAGGTGCAGGTTGCCGTCGCCGATGTGGCCGAACCACACGACGCGGAAATCCGGGTACTGCGCCGACACGATGGCGTCGATGTCGGCGATGAAGGCCGGCACGCGCTGGATGATCACGGAGATGTCGTTCTTGTAGGGCGTGTAGCGCGCGATGGTCTCGGAGATGTCCTCGCGCAGGCGCCACAGGTTCTTCGCCTGGGTCTCGTTCTGGCTCATGACGCCGTCCAGCACCCAGCCCTGCTCCACGCAGTACTCGAACAGGCCCATGGCCTCGTCCGCCATCGCCTCGGACAGCGCCTCGAATTCCAGCAGCGCGTAGAACGGCGCGGCGGTGTCGAAGGGACGCGGGATGCCCTGGTGCCCGGTGACGAGCTGGGTGGAGAGCTCGGAGAAGAACTCGAAGGCGGTGAGGTCCAGCTTCTGCTGGAAGGTGCCGAGGATCTTCATGACCGAGTCGAAATCGGGCGTGCCCAGCACCAGCACGCGCAGGTCGCGCGGCTTGCGCTCCAGCTTCATGGTGGCCTCGACCACGAAGCCCAGGGTGCCCTCGGCGCCGATGAAGAGGTGGCGGAAGTCATAGCCGGTGGCGTTCTTCACCATGTCCTTGTTGAGCTCGAGGATGTCGCCCTTGCCGGTGACGACCTTGAGGCCCATGACCCAGTTGCGGGTCATGCCGTACTTGATGACCTTGATGCCGCCGGCGTTGGTGCCGATGTTGCCGCCGATCTGGCTGGAGCCGGCGCTGGCGAAGTCCACCGGGTAGTAGAGGCCCTTGTCGTCGGCGAAGGCCTGCAGCTGCTCGGTCACGACACCGGCCTGGAGGCGCACCATGCGGTCCTCGGGCACGAACTCCAGGATCTTGTTCATGTAGTCGAAGCTGACCACCACCTCGCCGCGGGCGGCGACGGCGCCGGCGGACAGGCCGGTGCGCCCGCCCGAGGGCACCAGGGCCAGGCCCTGCTCGTTGGCCAGCAGCACGATGTCGCGCACCTGCTCGATGCTGGAGGGAAAGACGATGGCCGCCGGCGCCGGGGTGTAGATCTTCGTCCAGTCGCAGCCCCAGGTCTTGAGGCTGTCGGCATCGGTCTTGATGCGGTTCTCGCCGACGATGGCGGTCAGGCGGGCGAGGACGTCGGGGGCAAGCGGCATGGCGGACTCCAGGGTGGTTCGGGGCGCCCCGGCCCGGGCGGGGGACGGGGCGGGCGGCGGGCCCGGACAGGGGACTGCCGCCCCGGCCCGCCCGGGCGGGGCCGGAGGCGGGCGCGAAACGGGGCCGGGACGGGGCCGAATCCGCCGGAAAGGGGCGGCGGGGAGGCTGGCCGGCCGGGGCTGGCATGGTAGCATACGCGGCTCTTTTTCAGCCCCGACGCCGGGGCCAGACGTACGGGGATGCCCATGAGCCAGTTCTCTCTCGACAAGTCCAAGATCCGTTTCCTGCTCCTGGAAGGCGTGCACCAGAACGCCCTGGACGTGCTCAAGGCCAACGGCTACTCCAACATCGAGTACCTGAAGACCGCCCTGGACGAGGACGCCCTGGTCGAGGCCATCAAGGACGTGCACTTCATCGGCATCCGTTCCCGCACCCAGCTCACCGAGAAGGTGCTGGCCGCCGCCAACAAGCTGATCGCCGCCGGCTGCTTCTGCATCGGCACCAACCAGGTCAACCTGAAGGCGGCCATGGCGCGCGGCATCCCCGTCTTCAACGCCCCCTACTCCAACACCCGCTCGGTGGCCGAGCTGGTCCTGGGCGAGCTGATCCTGCTGCTGCGCGGCATCCCCGAGAAGAACTTCCTGGTGCACCGCGGCGGCTGGTCCAAGTCGGCCGAAGGCTCCTGGGAAACCCGCGGCAAGACCCTGGGCATCGTCGGCTACGGCTCCATCGGCTCGCAGCTGTCGGTGCTGGCCGAGTCGCTGGGCATGAACGTGATCTACTACGACGTGGTCACCAAGCTGCCCCTGGGCAACGCCCGCCAGGTCACCAGCATGGACGAGCTGCTCAGCACCGCCGACGTGGTCACCCTGCACGTGCCGGAACTGCCCAGCACCAAGAACATGATGCGCGCCGAGCACTTCGCCAAGATGAAGAAGGGCGCCATCTTCATCAACGCCGCCCGCGGCACCTGCGTCGACATCGACGCCCTGGCCGAGGCGATCAAGAGCAAGCACCTGAACGGCGCCGCCATCGACGTGTTCCCCAAGGAGCCCAAGGCCAACGGCGAAGAGTTCGAATCCCCGCTGCGCGGCCTGGAGAACGTGATCCTGACCCCGCACATCGGCGGCTCCACCCTGGAAGCCCAGGCCAACATCGGCCTGGAAGTGGCGGAAAAGTTCGTGCGCTACTCCGACAGCGGCACCACGCTCTCCGCCGTGAACTTCCCGGAAGTGGCCGTGCCCCTGCAGGCCGGCAAGCACCGCCTGCTGCACATCCACAAGAACGTGCCGGGCGTGCTGGCCTCCATCAACCGCGTGTTCGCCGAGAACAACATCAACATCGCCTCGCAGTCC
>DASUDN010000155.1:0-3773 GCA_036275595.1 Moraxellaceae bacterium | reverse complement strand
GTGGCGATCTTCAGGGTCGCGGCGTGGACCGGGGCGGCGACGGCCAGCAGGCCGGCGGCCAGGGCGCCGAGGAGGTTGCGCTTCATGGGGGTCTCCCTCGTTGCAGAATGACCGGGACGCCGGCGCGGGACGAGCCGCCGGCGGCGTGTGCGGTCAGAAGTATTCGTCGGCGGATGTCAGCAATGCATCCGCTTCTTGTTGTGCCAGTGTGTTGCTCAACGTCCAGCCCGGCCAGCGCGGGTCGGCCGCCTTCACTTCCTGCAGCAGGCGGTCGTGCAGCTCGCGGTCGAAGACCCCGCGCGCGTAATTCTTCGCATAGTAGACCTTGGCCATCAGGTTGTGCCCTCCCGAGAGGACGATGGCTTTCTCGAAGTGGGCCTTGCCCTGTTCGGGACGACCGCCGAGCGCCGGCGGGATGGCGGTGGCGATCACGCCCATGTAGAGGTGGGCGGCGCCGGACTGGTAGCGCTCGTCGAGGGCGATCACGCGCTGCATGATGGCTTCCACGCGCGGCAGGTCCGCCACCGCGTTGAAATCGTCGCCATGCGCCTGGATCCAGCCGGCCCAGGCGCTGCCCAGGGTAGAGAGCACCGGGACGTCGTCCTCGGCATCGTCGAGGGCGGCCAGGCGCTGCTGCAGGTCGGCCACCGGCAGCTCGCGCACGCCGCAGAGCTCGTCGTGCTCGAGGCAGGCGGCGGCGGCGGCGTGGGCCAGGGCCTTGTCGGTGAGGGCGGCGGCGCGGCGCGGATCGCGGACGAAGGCACCGGCGTAGGCGGAATTCAGGCTGGCGGCGGCCTGCCGGAAGGCCACGCTGTCCGGCTCCTGGCGCACCAGCGCATCGAGCAGCAGCAGGTAGCTGGCGGAGCCGGCCTCGACCAGCGCGGGGTCGTCGTTGTCCATCATGGCGGCGGACAGGTTGCCGGCAAAGCGGGTCGCCATGCCCCCGCAGCCAGCCAGGGCCAGGCCCAGCCCGAGCAGGGCAAGGAGGCGTGCCAGGCGCCGGGAAAGCGAAGCGGCGGAGCGGGTCATGGCGTCGTCCTGACCATGGAAAAGCGGGATTTATAACACAATCGGGCCGCCGCCATGACATGCGGCAGCAGGAGGCGGCGAAACGCGCGCCCGCCCCGGTGCCGTGCCCTGCCGCCGGCGCTATGATGGATCCGCTTGCCGCCGCCGGCCGGGCCGTCGGCCCTCCCCGCCCGGCGTACACCCCAACAAGAACCGCGAGCCGTGACATGCTGCTGACCCCGCTGGACCGCCCCTTCGACTGGAAGAACCCTCCCCGCCTCACCCTCGGCATCTGCCTGCTGCTGCTGGTCATCTTCATTCCCTGGCATGCCGCGGACCTGCGCCTGGAGCGCGAGCTGGCGGAGGAATACCGCGGCAAGCTGCTGGACATCGAGTGGCCCCTCTACGAGACGCATGCGCTCAAGACCGGGCAGCGCGCGCGCCTGCAGTCGCTCAAGGCCGAATTCGAGGCCGCCAGGGAAGACCCGGAGCGCCTGGACAAGGTCGCCCTCTACGTCGCGATGGATGACGGCTTCGTGCAGGCCATGAAGGACAATGGCAAGGACTACCTCAGTCCCGACCTCTACGCCCGCTGGGAAATGGCGCGCGCGGAATTCGACCCGAAGCGGAGCCGGCTGTCCGGCCGCGCCCTCGGCGTCGACCCGCAGCAGGAGGACATCCGCCTCATCACCCTGCTGACCTTCGGCCTGGTGCAGGCCGACACCATGCAGCTGCTGGCGGGACTGATGCTGCTCCTGACCATGGGCCTCTGCCTGGAACTGCAGATGGGCAGCGGCGCGCTGCTGGCCAGCCTGCTCGGCGGCAGCGCCACCGGCGCTCTCGTGTTCCTGGTGCTGGTGGGGGGAGACGTGGTGCCGCTCACCGGCGCCAGCGTCGGGGCGGCGGCCCTCACCGGCATGTTCCTGATGCACTACAAGGCGGGGCGCGTGCGCGCCCTGAACCGCGTCGAGATTCCCGCCTACAGCCTGGCCCTGCTCTGGCTGCTGCTGGTGGCGGCGGAGTTCGTACTGTCCGGGCTGCGCGTGAGCGAGCTCGCGGCGCGCCTGGCGGCGCTCGCCTCGGGGCCGCTATGGGCCTATGCCTACGGACGCTGGTTCGTGCATGCCACCGACTACATGCCGGTCATCACCAGCGACGTTCAGGAAGACGAGCGCGAGGTCGCCTACCGGCAGCAGCTCAACTCGGCGCTGGAGGCGGTGGCGCGGCTGGACTTCGCCCAGGCCCAGAAGCTGCTGCGCGAGCTGATCAAGCAGAATCCCTCCGACCTGCGCGTGCTCACCCAGCTCTACAACGTGGAGAAGCTGACGCCGGAAGGGCCGGGCTACGAGGCGGTGGCGCGGCGCATGTTCAACTACAGCGCTGCCGAGAACGACCAGCTGGTACTCAAGACCTATCGCGACTACCTGCGCCACTCGCGCAGCCAGGCGGCCCTGGACCTGGAGACCAGCATCAAGCTGGTGGCCCGATTGACGCGCATGAACGAGGTCATCGAAGCCGACAAGCTGATGCGGCAGGTGCTGGAGAAGCGCCAGGCGCATCCGCTGATCCAGAAGACCGCGCTAGCCCTGGCCGATGCCCTGGAGCGTCTGCGCGAGCCGGGCCGGGCCCGCTTCCTGCGCCAGGCGGTGGGACAGGGCTGACCCCCGCCGCGCCGCCATGAAAAAAGCCGCCCGCGGGCGGCTTTTTTCATGGCGTTGGCGGCGTGCCGGCCGGCGTTCGCGGCTCAGGCGGGAGCGCCTCCGCGGCTGAGCTCCTGTGCCATGCGGTTGATCTCGGGGAAGAGCCGGTGGTTGCGGTAGCGCCCGTGCAGGAACTGCACCAGCGCCAGCGCCTTCTGCGGCATGTTGAGCTGTCCGGCCAGCAGGCGGGCCGCCAGCAGGTAGGCCTCGGGCAGGCCCGGGAACTGCGCGGAGTCCTTGTGGAGGCCGTTCAGCACGTGCACCGCCAGCTTGTAGTCGCCCTGCTGCTCGAAGGCCGTGGCCAGGTCCAGGCGCAGCTCGGGTTCGGCCGGCTTGAAGTCCGGGAAGCGCTGCACGTACTGGCGGAACACCGCCGCGGCCTGCACGCCGCGCCCGGCCTGGAGCAGTGCCTTGAAGAAGGGCGTGGCATGGGTCTTGAGGTCCTCTTCCTGGCCCAGCGCCCAGATCAGCTTGTGGTAGCGCTCGTGCTGCACGACCGAGGCGGCCTTCTTGTCCACGTCCATCTTGAGGATGGTGACAGCCTTGCTGTAGTTGCCGTCCTTCAGGTGCATCTCCAGCAGCATCTGCACCGGGTCCACACGCTTGTAGGACTTGCGCTTGCCGGCCTCTCCCTCGGGGGTGTAGCCAAGCTCCTCCTGGTACTGGAACAGCACGTAGGCGGAGAGCGTGAAGATGACGATGGCGGCGTAGGTATAGGCCGCCATGTCGAGGCCGAGGCCCACGCGATCCGGCAGCACGGCCGCGAACAGGCCGACGAAGGCGAGCAGACCGCCCAGCAGCAGCATGGGCAGCACGAACAGGGCCATGTACACCGGGCCGATGCCGCTGATGGCCGCCACCACGCCGTCCTTGCTCAGGGCGGCGCCGACGCCGCGCGTCATGGCCACCGCCACCAGCATGGCCGGCAACAGGCCGAGCAGCACCGAGACCAGCACGGTGCCGGCGAAGCCCCAGGTGGCCGCGGCGTAGCCGCCGCCACCGGCCAGCAACGCCAGCACCATGGACAGGTAAAGGGGCAGCGGCGTACGGCCCACATTGGCCGCC
>DASUDN010000154.1:0-7255 GCA_036275595.1 Moraxellaceae bacterium | reverse complement strand
CCACCAGCGTGCGGATGTGCCAGGGCTCCAGTTCCACCGCCAGCGTCTCCGACAGCGCGATCACGCCGGCCTTGGCCACGTGGTAGTTGCTCATGGACGGCGGGTTGAGCAGGCCGGCCATGGAGGCGATGTTGACGAACTGGCCGCCGTCCTGGCGCTTGAAGAGCGGCGTGAAGGCGCGGCAGCCGCGCACCACGCCCATCAGGTTGATGTCCAGCATCCACTGCCAGTCGGCCTCGTCGATGCCCTCGAAGCGGCCGCCGCCGGCCACGCCGGCGTTGTTCACCACCACGTCGACGCCGGCCCATTCCCGCTCCAGCCATTCCGCCGCGGCCGCGAAGTCGGCCTCGCGCCTCACGTCGAGCAGGCGGAAGACGGCGTCGGCGGCGCCGGCGGCGCGGCACAGGGCCACGGACTCGGCGCCTCGCTCCGCGTTCAGGTCGGCGATGACGAGGCGGGCGCCGCGGCGGGCCCAGGCCAGGGCGAGGGCGCGGCCGAGGCCGCTGGCGGCGCCGGTGATCAGGACTCGGGTCATGCGGGGCCTCCTGCGGTCGGCGCGGGCGGGATGGCGCCTGCCACCCCGGGAGCGTATCAGCGCACCAGCGAGAGGAACTCGCTGCGCGTCTGCGGGTTGTTGCGGAACTGGCCCAGCATCACCGAGGTCTTCATCACCGAGTTCTGCTTCTCGACGCCGCGCATCATCATGCACATGTGCTGCGCCTCGATGATCACGCCCACGCCCTTGGCGTCGGTGACGGCGAGGATGGCGTCGGCGATCTGCTTGGTGAGGTTTTCCTGGATCTGCAGGCGGCGCGCGAACATGTCCACGATGCGCGCGATCTTGGAGAGGCCGATGACCTTGCCGGAAGGCAGGTAGGCCACGTGCGCCTTGCCGATGAAGGGCAGCAGGTGGTGCTCGCACAGCGAGTACAGCTCGATGTCCTTGACGATCACCATCTCGTCGTTGTCCGACGGGAAGATGGCGCCGTTGACGATGGCATCGAGGCTTTCGTTGTAGCCCTTGCAGAGGTACTTGAAGGCCTCGGCGGCCCGGTGCGGCGTCTTGTCCAGGCCGGGGCGGCTGAGGTCCTCGCCGATGGCGGTGATGAGGCTGGCGTAGGCGTTATCCATGCTGTCCATGGGGGCTCGCTCCGGGGCAGGGAATCGGGCCGCCACCCTAGCGGAAGCGGGGGGGCGGGTAAAGACGGAAGGCGCCGGTCAATCCGGCATTCGCCGCAGGGGCGGGCGGGTTATTGCTCGTCCTCGCGGCGGCGCTTCAGCAGCACGTACACGGCGCCGGCGCCGCCGTCGCGGGGCAGGGCGCTGACGAAGGCCAGGACGTCCGGCAACTGCCGCAGCCAGCCGTTGACGCAGGTCTTGAGCAGGGGCTGGCCGTTCTGCAGGCCCTTGCCATGCACCACCTTCACCACCTGCAGGCCTTCCTGGCGCGCCTCGCGCAGCAGCGCCAGCACGGCCTCGCGGGCCTCGTCCACGGAGCAGCCGTGCAGGTCCACGGCCGCCTGCCAGTGCGGCTGGCCCTGGCGCAGCTTCTGCAGCACGCGCAGCTGCACGCCGTTGCGGGCGTAGCTCAGCGCCTCCTCGGGGCCGGCCACGTGCATGAGGGCCGCGGTATCGGAGATGGGGGCGCCCGGCGCGTCCTCGGCCACGGCGGCGGCGCGGCGGCGCAGGGCCGCCTCGCCGGGGCGGCGCACGGCGGGGGGCGGCGGGGGCGGGGGTGCCTCCAGGCGCGTCACGCCGCGCGTGGCCTGGGCGAACAGGGTGGCGTCATCCACCTCCGGCTCGGGCGCGGGGGGCGCCGGCGCGGTCGCGGGCCGGGCCGGCGTGGCGGGCGGCGCGTCCTTGAGGGCCTTCTTGAGGGCGGTCAGGGCGGGGCTTTTCATGGCGGCGGCACCGGGGCTCGGGTCGGTCCCCTATTGTGGGCAATCCGTCCGCCCCGGGCCAGCCCGCCCCGGCGCAACCGGTGCCGGCGCCGGTCCGTCTCGGGCCCGGCGGCTGCCCGAGTCGCGCGCCGGCTGCTAGAATGCGCGCCTTTCCTGATTGACGGGTATGTCCGTGTCCGAGACCCACTCCCCCCTGGATGAGGCCGTGCTGGCCGAGGCCGTGTCCTCGCTGGCCACCATCCGCGACTTCATCCGCTTCGGCGTGTCCTGCCTGCGCCTGCACGACGTGCACCTGGGCCATGGCAGCGACGATCCCTTCGCCGAGGCCACCGCCCTGGTCATGCAGACGCTGGGCCTGGAATGGTCCGCCGACCCCGAGATCCTGGACGCCCGGTTGCTGCCCTCGGAGCGGCGCGCCGTGGTCGAGCTGATCGGCCGCCGCGTCAACGAGCGCATCCCGCTGGCCTACCTGCTCAACATCGCCTATTTCGCCGGGCTGCCGTTCTACGTGGACGAGCGCGTGCTGGTGCCGCGCTCGCCCATCGCCGAGCTCATCGGCAACCGCTTCCTGCCCTGGCTGGCGCACGAGCCGCAGCGCATCCTGGACCTGTGCACGGGTTCCGGCTGCATCGCCATCGCCCTGGCCAGGGAATTCCCCGAGGCGCTGGTGGACGGCACCGACATTTCTCTGGACGCGCTGTCCGTGGCGTCGGTGAACGTGGAGCACCACGAGGTGCAGGACCGCGTCGGCCTGATCGAGTCCGACGTGTTCGCCAAGCTGCCCGGCCAGCGCTACGACCTCATCGTCTCCAATCCGCCCTATGTGGACGCCGAGGACATGGCCGACCTGCCGCCGGAATTCCTGAAGGAGCCGGAGCTCGGCCTGGCGTCGGGCCGCGACGGCCTGGACCTGACCCGGCGCATCCTGGCCGAGGCCGCCGACCACCTCACCGACGACGGCGTGCTGGTGGTGGAAGTGGGCAACTCGCAGTGGGCGCTGGAACAGGCCTTTCCCGGCGTGCCCTTCGAGTGGGTGGAGTTCGAGAACGGCGGGCAGGGCGTGTTCGTGCTGACCGCGGACGCCTGCCGCCGGCACCAGGCGGAATTCCGGGCCGCGCTGGCCGACGCATGATCGGGTAGGTCGGGCTTCCGCCCGATGCCACAGTCGGGCGGAAGCCCGACCCACAAGGACAACGAGAGAGAATCGACATGGCCGGCAATTCCATCGGCGAACTGTTCCGCGTCACCACCTTCGGGGAATCCCACGGCCCCGCCCTCGGCGCCATCGTCGACGGCGTGCCCCCCGGCCTGGAGCTGAGCGAAGCCGACCTGCAGGTCGACCTCGATCGTCGCAAGCCCGGCACCTCGCAGTTCACCACCCAGCGTCGCGAGGACGATGTGGTGAAGATCCTGTCAGGCGTCTTTGAGGGCCGGACGACAGGGACCCCCATCGGACTCCTGATCGAGAATACCGACCAGAAGTCCAAGGACTACGCCAACATCGCCGCGACCTTCCGTCCCGGCCATGCCGACTACACCTATACGCAGAAATACGGCTTCCGCGACTACCGCGGCGGCGGCCGCTCCTCGGCGCGCGAGACCGCCATGCGCGTCGCCGCCGGCGCCATCGCCAAGAAATACCTGCGCGAGAAGTTCGGCGTGGAGATCCGCGGCCACGTCACCCAGATCGGCACCGTGAAGGCGACGAAGCTGGACTGGGACTATGTCAGCCAGAACCCCTTCTTCTGCGGCGACCGCGACGTCGTGCCGCAGATGGAGGAGCTCATCACCCAGCTGCGCCGCGACGGCTCCAGCTGCGGCGCCCGCCTGACGGTGGTCGCCAGCAACGTGCCGGTGGGCCTCGGCGAGCCGGTGTTCGACCGCCTCGACGCCGACATCGCCCATGCCATGATGGGCATCAACGCCGTCAAGGCGGTGGAGATCGGCGACGGCTTCGCCGTGGTCGAGCAGCGCGGCGAGCAGCACCGCGACGAGATCACGCCGGCCGGCTTCGTCTCCAACCATTCCGGCGGCACCCTGGGCGGCATTTCCTCCGGCCAGGACATCGTGGTCAGCATCGCGCTCAAGCCGACCTCGAGCATGACGCTGCCGGGGCGCTCCATCGACGTGCACGGCAATCCCATCGAGGTGGTGACCAAGGGCCGCCACGACCCCTGCGTCGGCGTGCGCGCCACGCCCATCGCCGAGGCCATGCTGGCCATCGTGCTGATGGACCACTTCCTGCGCCACCGCGCGCAGAACGCCGACGTGGTGCCGCCGCTGCCGCCGGTGCCGGGCAGCCTCCGCTAAGGGGCCGCCATGCCCTTCACGCCGCTGCACATGGGCCCGGGCCTGCTGGTCCGCGGCAGCGTTCGCGGCGGCTTCAGCCTCATGGTGTTCGGCTGGACCCAGGTCCTGATGGACCTGGAGCCGCTGTGGGGCATGCTCACCGATCGCGAGCAGTTGCACGGCTGGTCGCACACCTGGATCGGCGCCACCCTCATTGCCGTGGTCGCCGCGCTGTCGGGCCGGCCACTGGGGGAGTGGGGGCTGCGCCTGCTGCGCATGCCGCGCTTCCTGCCCATCACCTGGCTTGCGGCCTGGACCGGGGCGCTGGCCGGTGCCTGGAGCCACATCGTGCTCGACAGCATCATGCACTTCGACATCCAGCCGCTGCGGCCATTTTCACTGGATAATGGCCTGCGCCAGCTCATCTCGTTGCAGGCGCTGCACCTGTTGTGCCTGGTAACGGCGGCCCTTGGCTCCTTGCTCTTCCTCTGGCGCAACGGCAACCCGTTCAAGCCGCGGGACTGAGCATGCCCGGCTATGCTATGACAGCTGCCTTCCCGGGAGTCGCCCTGTGACCGCCGCCCGCATTCCGGTTGTCCCGCTGTCCGCGTTCTATTTCTTCTACTTCGCCGGCCTCGGGGGCTTCATGCCCTTCATGGGGCTATACCTGAAGAACCACCTGGGCTTCCGCGAGGAGGACATCGGCCAGTTGCTGGCCTTCCTCATGATCGCGCGCGTGATTGCCCCCAACTTCTGGGGCTACCTGGCCGACCGCACCGGCAGGCGCCTGGCCGTGGTGCGCTTCGGCGGCTTCATGCTCACCGTGTTCTCGCTGGCGCTTCTGCTGCCGCAGGGCTTCTGGACACTGGCCTTCGTGCTGCTCGGCTACAGCTTTTTCCAGAGCGCCATACAGGCGCAGTTCGAGGCAGTGACCATTGCCCACCTCGGTGCACGGCGCGAACTGTACAGTCGCATCCGGCTGTGGGGGTCGGTCGGCTTCATCCTCGCCGTCGCGGCGCTGGGCATGCTCTTCGATGCGGTGCCGGTGTCGTGGCTGCCCCTGTGCCTGATGCTGCTGGCACTGGCCAACTGGCTGAGCAGCCTTCGGGTGCCCGACATCGCCACCCATGTGCGGGCAGAGGCGCAGGAGCGGCTGCTGGACATCCTGCGCCGTCCCGCCGTGGCCATATTCCTGCTCGTGCATTTCCTGATGCAGTTCTCGCACGCGCCTTACTACAGCTTCTTTTCCATCTACCTGGAGCAGCACGGCTACGCGCGCTCGGTGATCGGCTGGATGTGGTCGCTGGCGGTACTGGCCGAGGTGGTCGCCTTCGCCTTCATGCACCGATGGCTGCCGAAGGCGGGCGAAAAGCAGGTGCTGATGCTGTGCCTTCTCGCCGGCGTGCTGCGCTGGAGCGTGACAGCGGTGGCGGTGGACCAGGCCTGGATCATCTGGACTGTGCAGTTGCTGCATGCGGCGACCTTTGCCGCCTTCCATGCGGCCTCCATCAGTTTCATCTTCACGCACTTCGGCGAGGGCCACCAGGGCCAGGGGCAGGGGCTGTACAGCATGCTCTGGGGCGTCGGCGTCGCCACCGGCTCCTGGCTTACCGGCATGGTCTGGGAGACGCACCCGGGCTGGTCCTTCCTGGGCGCGGCGGTGGCCTGCATGGTCGCGGCGCTGTTCCTGCTGCGGGCGGATTTCTCCATCAAGGCGGCGGAGCCCTCCCGGGTGGCGGTGTAGCCGGCGCGGAGCGGGCGCCGGCCATCCGGCGGTGGCCGTTGCTCAGGCCTCCTCGCGCCTCGCCTTCTCTTCCGCCTGGTAGTGATAGGCGTAGTAGACCACCGGGATCACGAACAGCGTCAGCAGCGTCGACACGAAGATGCCGAAGATCAGCGACACCGCGAGTCCCGAGAAGATGGGGTCGTCCAGGATGAAGAACGCCCCCGCCATGGCGGCAAGTCCGGTCAGCACGATGGGCTTGGTGCGCACCGCCGCGGCCTGGATCACCGCCTCCTGCAGGGGCAGGCCGGCCGCCGTT
This sequence comes from Moraxellaceae bacterium, assembly GCA_036275595.1. Taxonomy (GTDB): domain Bacteria; phylum Pseudomonadota; class Gammaproteobacteria; order Pseudomonadales; family Moraxellaceae; genus UBA2031. The sequence goes on along the minus strand of DASUDN010000154.1, from coordinate 1,023 downwards.
TCCTGGCGCACGAAGTCCACCAGCAGGATGGAGTTGCGCACGATGATGCCGGCGAGCGCGATCATGCCGATCATGGACGTCGCGGTGAACTGCGCGCCCAGCAGGGCGTGGCCCGGCATGATGCCGATCATGGTCAGCGGGATGGGCGCCATGATGATCAGCGGCACGCCATAGCTGCGGAACTGCGCCACCACCAGCAGGTAGATCAGGATGAGGCCCACGCCATAGGCGGCGCCCATGTCGCGGAAGGTCTCGTAGGTGATCTGCCATTCGCCGTCCCACTTCAGCGAGGGGCGGTTGGCGACATCGGGCTGGCTGATCAGGTACTGGTCCGGCGCCTTGCCGTCCAGCATCTTCAGCTCACTGATGCCCCCCCAGATGCCGCCCATGCCGTATAGGGGCGAGTCGGTGTCGCCGGCCATGTCGCCGGTCACGTACACCACCGGCAGCAGGTCCTTGTGGTAGAGGGTCTGGTCGCGCGTGGTCTCCACCAGGCGGGTCACGTCGGCCAGCGGCACCAGGGCGCCGTTGCGGGCGCGCACGCGCAGGGCGCGCAGCGTCTCGATGTCGGCCTTGTCGCCGGCGGAGAACTCGGTGCGGATGGGCAGCGGGTACTTGGCCGCCGGATCGTGCAGGAAGGACAGGTCGTTGCCGCGGATGGCCATGTCGATGGCCTCCACCACCACGGCCTGGTCCACGCCCAGGCGCGCGGCGCGGCCCTGGTCCACCACCAGCTGCCACTTGGCCTGCGGCGCTTCCAGCGTGGTGTCCACGTCGACGATGCCGTCGGTCTTGCGGAAGACGGCGGCCACCTGCTCGGCGGTGTCCTTCTGCTGGGCGGGGTCGAGGCCGTAGACCTCGGCCACCAGCGGCGCCATCACCGGCGGTCCCGGCGGCACTTCCACGATCTTCACGTTGGCCCTGAAAGGCGCCGCGATCTTCTGCAGCGGCTCGCGCACCGAGAGCGCGATCTCGTGGCTCTGGCGGTCGCGGTGGTGCTTGTCGACCAGGTTGACCTGGATG
>DASUDN010000153.1:0-24274 GCA_036275595.1 Moraxellaceae bacterium | reverse complement strand
CGGCGATGCCCCCGGGGCGGGCCATTCCCCTCCCGCGCGGGCGGCCGCCCGCGCGCCTGGCGCAACAGCTCGTCAGTTTTGTTGACATGCGTCAAAGAGGCCGCCGCAATCTGCTAGGATGATTGGCGTACCCGGTTCCCGCCTGCCAAGACGCCCCATGGACATTCCCAGCCGCCACAACCTCATCAAGTCGCTGCGCCAGACCCACTGCTCCGACTGTGCGCTGAACCCCGTCTGCCTGCCCCCCGCCATCGACGACGGCGAAATCCAGCAGCTGGACGACATCATCAACCGCAACCGCCCGCTGGCGCGCGGGGGCGTCCTGTTCCACGAGGGCCTGCCCTTCGAGGCGGTGTTCGCGGTGCGCTCCGGCGCCATCAAGACCTGCAGCAGCACGCCCTCCGGCGAGGAGCAGGTGACGGGCTTCTACCTGCCGGGCGAGATCGTCGGCCTGGACAGCATCGGCAACCCCACCGGCAACTACGGCTCCACCGCCATCGCGCTGGAGACCACCGCGGTCTGCGCCCTGCCCTTCGACGCCCTGCAGGACCTGGCTGGCAAGCTGCCCAACCTGCAGCACCACCTGTTCCGCCTGATGAGCTCGGAGATCCGCGCCGACCAGCAGGTGATGCAGCTGGTGGGCCGCCGTACCGCCGACGAGCGCATCGCCACCTTCCTGCTGACGCTGTCGGCGCGCTACAAGCGCCGCCACCTGTCCGAGAACCACATCCACCTGCCGATGTCGCGCTCCGACATCGCCAACCACCTGGGCCTGGCCCTCGAGACCGTGAGCCGCATCTTCACCCGCTTCCAGCAGATGGAGGTCCTCAAGGTGAACGGCCGCGACGTCGAGATCGTCAACCGCCAGCGCCTGAAGGAAATGGCCAATGGGGACAACGAGATCGCCAGCTGTCCCTCGCACGGCTGACGGCCGGCCGGGCCCGCCCGGCGGCCCACCGCAAACGGGCAGGGGTTGCCCGCCACCCGAGACGACCCGCCGCTCCCCCAGGACGGCGGGTTTTCTTTTGCGGCCGCAGCGGGGAGAGCGTGGGAGGGGGTGGTGGGGAATGGCGCCCGAAGCCAGGGCGCCGAGCATGGCCGGCGATCGACGCCGCGGGCGCGGCGCCGGAGCGCTCAGGCCGGCTTCTTCTGCGGGTAGGCCGCGGGCTGCGGCTCGCGGGCGATGAGCTCGCCGCCCAGGCGCGCGATCTCGCGCTCCTCGTCGCAGGCCACCACGAGCACGCGGCAGCGCGAGGCGGGGGCGCTGATGGCGCCCCGGCCCGTGAGGTTGGCGTCGGGATCCAGCGTCACGCCCAGCCAGCCCAGGCGCTGGCAGATCTTCTCGCGCACCTGTGGCTGGTGCTCGCCCACGCCGCCCGTGAAGACCAAGGCGTCCAGGCCCTCCATGGCGCAGGCCAGCGAGGCCGCCATGCGCGCGGCGCGGTAACAGAAGTAGTCCACGGCGAAGCGCGCGGAATCGCTGGGGCTGTGCAGCAGCTCGCGCATGTCGGCGCTGAGGCCGGACAGGCCGAGCAGGCCGGACTGGTGGTACAGCAGGTCGGTCAGGCGCGACTTGTTCCAGCCCTGGTCGAGCAGGTAGAGCATGATGCCCGGATCGAGCTGGCCGGCGCGAGTCCCCATGGGCAGGCCGTCCAGCGTACTGAAGCCCATGCTGGAGGCCACGCTCTGGCCATGCTGCACGGCCGTCATGCTGGCGCCGTGGCCCAGGTGCGCGATGAGCACGCGCCCGCCGGCGAGCTCCGGATGGCGAACCCTGAGCTCGCCCATGGCGTGCTGGCAGGAGATGCCGTGGAAGCCGTGGGCGATGATGCCCTGGGCGCGCAGCGGCGCCGGCAACGCGTAGGTCGTGGCGAGCGCTGGCTGGCGGAGGTGGAAGGCGGTGTCGAAGACCACGAGCTGGGGCAGCTCCGGCCACAGCGCGCGCAGGTGCCAGATGATCTCCAGCGCGGGCGGCTGGTGCAGCGGGCACAGCGGCTCCAGGTCCTCGAGCTCCTGCAGCACCTCGTCCGTCACCCATTGCGGCGCGTCGAAGCGCCCGCCATGGACCACGCGGTGGGCGATGGCGCCGACGCGCTGCCCGGCCGCGGCGGCATGGCTGGCCACCAGCGTCACGATGTCGGTCACGTCCAGGTGCGGTTCGAACGCCGCCAGCAGCGGCGGCACGGCGCCCTCCCCCCAGGCCTGGCCGGAAGCGATGTCAACGCTCAGGCGGAACAGGGACGTCGCCGGCGCCAGCCGGTCGAAGGCCGCGACCTTGAGCGTGGTCGAGCCCATGTTGAAGGTGAGCAGGAGCTCGGTGGCGGGGGCGGTGCGGGCATCCATCGATTGGCAGTTCTCGGGCCCGAAGGCCACAGGGATTGCGTCAGGAGGGGATGATTGCCCAAAGCCGGCCAGCGCTCCTTGACTTGGGTCAGGTCGCTGCCCGATTTCCCTCCCCGCCGGGATGACCCTGAACCGGGGGAGCGGCTGGCGCTTGACCTGCATCAAGCCGGTGCGGCCATACTGTGGAAGCATTGGCACATTGCGGGCGATGCGGCTGCCTGCCGCGGCCGCCGCCCCGGACAAGGAGGACTTCCCATGTACCAGAACATCCTGGTCGCCGTCGACGGCAGCCCCGCTTCCCGCCGCGCCCTCGAGGAGGCCCTGCGCATGGCGCCGCCGGGCGCCACCCTGCGCGTGGTCTCGGTGGTGGAGAACCCGATGTGGAGCGTGCCGCTGGAGCAGGGCGTCGTCTACGACGTGGAACTGGTGCACCAGGCGCTGGTCAAGGCCGGCCAGGAAATCCTCGCCGGCGCGCAGCAGCAGCTGGCCGCGCGCGGCGCCACGGCCGAGACGCGCCTGCTGGACCTGTTCGAGCACGACAACTCCATTCCCGGCGCCATCCTGGCGGAAGCCGAGGCCTGCAAGGCCGACGTCATCGTGCTGGGCACCCATGGCCGCCGCGGCCTGCGCCGCCTGCTCATGGGCAGCGTGGCCGAGGCCGTGCTGCGCGACGCCCGCCGCCCGGTGCTGCTCGTGCACGGCGCCGACTGAGCCTTCCCGCCCCCGGAGATTTCCCTGATGGAACTGCAGTTCCTCGGTGCCGCCGGCACCGTGACCGGCTCCCGCTACCTGCTGCGCCGCGGCCACCACCGCATCCTGATCGACTGCGGCATGTTCCAGGGCGTGAAGCGCCTGCGCGAACGCAACCGCATCCCCTTCCCCGTCGACCCCGGGTCCCTGCACGCCGTGGTGCTGACCCATGCCCACCTCGACCACTCGGGCTGGCTGCCCGCGCTGGTGCGCGCCGGTTTCAAGGGTCCTGTCTATTGCACGCCGGGCACGCGCGCGCTCGCGGAGATCCTGCTGCGCGACGCCGCCAAGCTGCAGGAGGAGGACGCCGAATACGCCAACCGCAAGGGCTTCAGCAAGCACCAGCCGGCGCAACCGCTGTACACGCTGGCGGATGCGGAAGAGGCGCTGCGCCTGCTGCGGCCGGTGGACTGGCATCATCCGCTCGACATCGACGGCATGCGCCTCACCTTCCACCACGCCGGCCACATCATCGGCGCCGCGTCGGTGCACGTGGCCACCGAAAGCGGCTGCATCGTGTTTTCCGGCGACGTCGGACGCCGCACCGACCCGGTGCTGAACCCGCCCGAGCCCCTGCCCGCCTGCGACTGGCTGGTGACCGAGTCCACCTACGGCGACCGCCTGCATCCCGAGGTGGACGCGCCCGCCGTGCTGGCCGAGTCCGTCACGCGCTGCGCCCAGCGCGGCGGCGTCGTGGTGATGCCCGCCTTCGCCGTGGGCCGCGCCCAGATGATCCTGCACCTGCTGGTGAGCCTGAAGCAGCAGGGCCGCATTCCCGACATGCCCATCGTGCTGGACAGCCCCATGGCCAGCCGCGCCACCGAGGTGCTGCTGCAGTTCCCCGAGGAACACCACCTCACCAGCGCGCAGTGCCGCGCGCTGCAGAGCGAGGTCACCTACATCGACTCCGTGGAGGAGTCCATCGCGCTCAACCACCGCAAGGGCCCGCACGTGATCGTCTCCGCCAGCGGCATGGCCACCGGCGGGCGCGTGCTGCACCACCTCAAGCGCCTGCTGCCGGAGCCGCGCAACCAGGTCATCTTCGTCGGCTTCCAGGCGCCCGGCACCCGTGGCGAGGTGCTGGTGCACGGCGCGCCCAGCGTGAAGATCCACGGCGAGTACGTGCCGGTGCGCGCGCCCGTGCTCAACATCGACGCGCTCTCCGCGCACGCCGACCAGGCCGAGCTCATGGACTGGATCGCGACGGCGCCCAAGGCGCCGCGCCAGGTGTTCGTCACCCACGGCGAGCCGGCGGCCTCGGACGCCCTGCGCCTGCAGGTCAAGGATCGCCTGGGCTGGCCGGTGATCGTGCCGGAGCCCATGGAGAAGTTCACGCTGCAGCCCTGAAGCCGGTCAGCGCGCGGCGTCCAGCGCCTGCAGCAGCGGCTCGTCGCGGTGATAGATGTCGGGCCGGAAGGCCACGTAGCCGTCCGGGTCGACCTGCACCGTCCAGTAGCCGAGCAGGATGGGCACGCCGCGCGACAGGGGCACCTTGCGCGTCTCGCGCACGTCGATCGCCTGTTGCAGCTTCTCCCGGCTCCAGTTCACCGGATCGTCCAGCAGCAGCACCGCCAGCTCGTGCACGTTTTCCACGCGGATGCAGCCCGAGCTGGTGGCGCGGCGGCTGGCGCTGAACAGTTCCTTGTGCGGCGTGTCGTGCAGATAGACCGAATAGGGATTGTCGAAGCGGATCACCACTTCGCCCAGCGCGCCGTCCGGTCCCGGGTCCTGGCGCAGCTGGATGTTGCCCGGCCGCCACCAGTTCACGGCGCGCGCCGGAATGGCCTCGCCCGCCGCGTTGAAGACGCGCAGGCGGTTCTTCGCGAGGTAGCCGCGATTGCGGCGGATGGCCGGCAGCGCGTCCTCGCGCAGGATGGTGGGCGGGACCACCCAGCCCGGGCTCAGCGTGAGGTAGGTGATGGTGGACTGGAACACCGGCGAGGGCCGGTACTCGCGCCCGACCTGCACGCGCGAACTCCAGCGCAGCTCCCCGTCGCGCAGGTACAGGATGCGGTAGCCGGCCAGGTCCACGATGACCGCCTCCTTGTCCAGGTCGCTCTTGAACCAGCGCACGCGCTCGAGGTTGGCGCGCACCTGGGCGATGCGCACCGCCACCGGCAGGTTGAGCTCGTTGCGCGTGGCGGGCCCGATGGCGCCGTCAGGTTCGAGGTTGGCCTCGCGCTGGAAGCGCTGCACCGCCGCCTGCAACCCGGCGTCGTAGGTGTCGGCGCCACCGCTGCCGGCGGTGGTTACCGCGGTCGCGGCACCGCTGTCCGCCGGCAGCAGGCCGGCCAGGCGCAGGCGCTGGCGCAGCAGCGGCACACGCGCGTCACTCGCGCCCGGCTTCAGCGTCGGACCCGCGGGCAGCACCGGCCAGCCGCCCCCGGCCTCGACGCGGCGCAGTTGCGCCAGCGCGATGCGCAGGCGGTGGTAATAGCCCCACACCGGCCGGGCGCGATCGAACAGGTCGTCGATGCGACCCTCGCGCACCGCTGTCTCCACCTCCTGCAGCGCCACCGCGGGATCGAGCCGGCGCGCGGGAAAATTCCAGTGCGCATCCAGCGTGCGCGGGTCCACCTTGCCGCGGTAGAGATGCAGCAGCGCGAGCAGGCAGGCGCGCGTGGCCGCCAGCTCGCGCTCCGCCTGCGCCTCGGGCGTGGGCGCGCCGGCCAGGGCGCGCAGCGGCGCGACACCGTAGTCGGCCGGCGACAAGCCGTCGCCCGCGAGCGACTCCAGCGCGCGCAGCAGCGCCGCGACGCGCGCCTCGTCCCAGGCCGGCATCCACTCGCGGCCGGCATAAAAGACGGCGACCGCCTGCGGCAGGGAAGCCGGCTCCAGGGCCAGCGGGCGGGGATTGGCCAGGGCCGGGGCAAGGCGGGCCTGCAGCAGCCCGGCCACCGTCTCGGCGGCGGCCAGGACAGGGGCGGCCAGCAGCAGGGCCACCAGGAGCAGGCGGGCAAGAAAGACGGCGGCGAACGTCGGCACGTCGGTCATCCTGTCGATCGGGGCGTCCGCGGGCCTTGAAAAGCCCGCGGTCCGGCCTCAGTTAAAAAGGAGCGGGCTCGCCGCCTGGGCGCGTTCCGGTTCGCGGGCCGGCGCCCGGGCCCGCCGGCAGTGCCGGGCGGTCGCAATTCACGCCCGGCGGGCTGACAGCGCCGCGCGCCGGTGCTACCGTGCGCGCATTGTGCCCCGCAAGGGATGGCGGCAACTTCCGCCCGGCAACACCGGGTCATTCTATCCATCCCTCCACGACCCTTGCGGAGTTTTTGCATGAAGTGGCGTTCCTTTCCGTTGCTGGTGGCCGCGGCCACGCTGTCCGTGCTGGCCGGTCACGCCACCGCTACCGTGTCCGCGCCGACGCCGCTGGCGCCCGTCCCCGCGCCGCACGTCCTGCCGGCGGCCGCCGAGCTCGCCGCGGCCGCGCCCGACGCCGATCCGCGGGTCCTCGACCATGCCCTGCAGGCCATGCAGTGCGCCGCCGCCGGCGGCATGCCCGCGTCGCAACGACTCGCCGTGATCGACTACTCCCTGCCCTCCTCCACGCCGCGCCTCTGGGTCTTCGATCTCGAGAGCCGCCGCCTGCTCTTCCGCGAGCTCGTGGCGCACGGCCGCAACACCGGCGACAAGCTGGCGCGCGTGTTCTCCAACGCGGTCAACAGCCGCAGCTCCAGCCTGGGCCTGTTCCGCACGCTCGACACCTACGACGGCAGCAACGGCTATTCGCTGCGCCTGGAAGGCCTCGAGCCCGGCTTCAACGACCGCGCCCTGGAGCGCGCCATCGTGATGCACGGCGCTCCCTACGTGGACGACGAGCACGTACGCAAGTTCGGCCGCATCGGTCGCAGCTGGGGCTGTCCCGCGGTGCGCCTGGGCGTGGCCCGCCGCCTCATCGACACCCTGAAGGGCGGCCAGTTCGTGTTCTCCTATTACCCCGACAGCCAGTGGCTGGCGGGCTCGCGCTACCTCAACTGCGGGCAGCGCACCGCCAGCCGCTGACCCGCCGCCTTTCCCTGGGTCAGAAAAAAGCCCCGGTGACCGGGGCTTTTTTCTGCGCGCAAGGCCGCTGTCCGCGCCGGCCTCACTGCACGAGCTTGGGGGGCAAGGTGGTGCCGTAGTACGGCCCGCCGCCGGTGCCGTCGATGTGACAGCCCACCGTCATCTGCACCAGCACGTACTTTTCCGAGCCGCCCACGGCATCCAGGATGCGCACGCAGGCAAAGGCCTTGACCGGCGTCTGCGCATGCACCGACACGTCGTCGGTCTCGATGACCGGCATGGTCACGTACTCGCAGCTCCTGTCGCCCGCGGCACTGCAGTCGTGCACGGTATTGTAGAGGGCGGCCTTCACGCCGGGCTCCAGCCAGGTCTCGTCGTTCAGCGCGATGGCGTCGGGATTGCCGTTGGCGATCAGGTCGCGGATGGTGGTGGTGTCGTTCTTGTCGAGCAGGAAGGACGTCCACTGCCCGGTGTCGCAGCCCTCGTACTGGTAGGGCGTGCCAATCTTGAAGATGTAGGGCTCGCCGGTGACCGGGTCGACTTCCGGGTTGTTGGAGGTGTAGTTCCAGAAATGCTCGAACAGGCAGTTGGTCAGCGCCACCGGGAACAGGCCGCCGGGATTGGACACCCCGGGCGGGAACACCGCCGCCACCGCGGTGGCGCCGGTGGGGGCACTGGCCACCCCGACCAGGCCGGCCACGAACAGCTCGACCGGCCCGCCATTGCTGCCCGCCGAGCGGGTGACCTTGACCCTGAGGGCCGCATAGTCGCCGGCGCCCGGCGTCATGGGGTTGGGCTGGAAGCCGTCGGTGGAATTCCAGTAGCCGCCGGTGACGTCGCCATCGGCCAGCACGGCATTGAGACTGGGGTTGATGGGAATCGCGGAGCGCGCCTTCGACTCCGCGGTGGTGAAGTCGGGCTCGGCGCTTTCATTCGAGGCGAACAGCGAACCGGCGCCGGCGAGCGCCGCCGCGTCGGCGTCGTTCTGCAGCTCGTTGCGCACCACGAACAGGTGGAAGCTGTCCACGGCCAGGGCCAGGAAGCCCATGACCATGATCAGGAAGAAGGCCACCATGATGGCCACCGCGCCACGCTGGCGCCGGGGTCCGGCCGCCAGGGGCCGCTTCGGGAATGTGCAGGGCATGGCGGAATCCTCCGGCGCCGGCCTATTCATACTTCATCGTGGTGCTGCCGCTGAGCACCAGCGGACCGGTGATGGACGACAGCATGGCGCCGAGGCCCAGGCCGGAATAGCTGTAGTCGATCGTCACCGTGAGCAGGTCCTGCTCGAAGTCCGGCGAGTCGGTGACGGTGACGGTGACCGTGGGCGCGGCATCCTTGTTGTACGTGATCAGGTTGGCGTAGTTGGCCGCGGCCACCGCCTTGATGGTGGCCTCGCTCACGTGCGTGGAAGGCCCGACATAGACGATGCCCGCGCGCGCCGCCTCGCGGCTCGCGTTGGTGATGACCGCCTTGTTGTAGAGCGCGGTCGCGAACTCCACGATGCCGAAGAACAGGATCAGCAGGATCGGGAGCACCAGGGCGAACTCGATGATCGCCGCGCCGCGGGACCGGACCGGATGCCGTCTCATAAACCACCTTCCTCATCTCCGGCCCGTCGGGACCGGAATTGCTGCAGGGCGTCCGCCGCCAGGGCGGGACGCCGGATCAGGCGGAATCGCGGGGGGCACGGGGGCCTCCCCGGTATCCGCGGGGGCTGCCGGGGGCAACCCCGCCTTACTGCGCCGGCGCGGCGTCGGCCGGGGCGGCGGCGGGGGCAGGCGCGGCGGCCGGTGCCTGGGCCTTCTCCAGCGCGACGATGCGCTTGTTCAGGGCCAGCACCTCGATCTGCGTGGCAACGCCGAGCTGGTGCACGCGCACGACGCCGGCGAGGCCGAGCAGCACGCCCAGCAGCGCGACGATGAGCGAGACGGCGATCCACAGGCCATGGCGTTCGGTTTCGATGATGTGGTTGGACATTTGCAGTTCCTCTTCTTGGTTTGGGGTTCTGGGATGGGGCAAGGGCACCGGGCTCAACCGCCCCCGGACTGGCGGAACACGGGCAGCAGGATGCGGTGGATGCTGATGACGGCCGGGCCGAGCAGCACCACCAGCAGCGACGGGAAGATGCAGAAGATGAGCGGGAACAGCATCTTGGTCGGGATCTTGGCCGCGGCGATCTCGGCGCGGATGCGGCGCTTGGTGCGCAGCGAATCGGCCTGCACGCGCAACGAGTCGGCGATGCTGGTACCGAAGCGGTCAGCCTGGATCAGCATGGCCACCAGCGCGTCGATCTCTTCCACCCCGCTGCGCAGGGCCAGGTTGCGCAGGGCCTGCTCGCGCGAGGCGCCGGCGCGCAATTCCAGCGTGACCAGGTGCAGCTCGTCGGCGAGCGCGGGACTGTTGATGCGCATCTCGTCCGCGGTGCGGTCGATGGTGGCGTCCAGCGACAGGCCGGCCTCGATGCAGACGATCATGAGGTCCAGGGCGTCCGGGAAGTTCTCGAACAGCTCGCGCTGGCGGCGCGAGATCAGGTGCGATAGCACCACCGTCGGCAGGTAGTAGCCCATGGACGCGAAGAGAACGATGCCGAACAGCATCTGCAGCGAACTCACATAGCCGCGCGACAGGCCCAGCAGGGCCAGGAACAGCGCCGGCAGCGCGAAGGTCAGCACCGTCTTGGCGGCGAAATAGACCGCCGGCGCGGAAGCATTGCGCAGGCCGGCGTTCATGAAGCGCGTGCGCAGGTGCGAGCGCTCCCAGCCCCCCTTGGGCAGGGCCAGCTTGCCGATGGGACCGGCCACGGCCAGCACGCGCTCGTGCCACTGGGCCTCGGAGGCGAATTCCTCGCTGGCGGACTCCGCTGACAGGCGCTTGAGGCGCTGCTCCAGCGGCGTCTGCACGACGAGCTGCAGGGCCAGCCAGGCCAGGCCCGTCACCGCGACGAAGATGAGGAAGAAGAAACTCAGGGTGTAGATGGACATGATCTTCTCCTCACACCCGGATCCGGGTGATCTTCCACAGCCACAGGATGCCGACGAGCATCAGGACCAGGGCGCTGCCCAGGATCTGCTTGCCCAGCGGGTCGGAGTACAGCACCGACATGAAGCCGGGATTGACGATGTTGATGAGCCCGGCCATCACGAAGGGCAGCACGACCAGGATCCAGGCCGAGAGCTTGCCCTCGGCGGACAGCACCTGGATGGTGCCCTTGAGCTTCATGCGCTCGCGCATCAGGTGGCTCAGGTTGTCCAGCAGCTCGGCCAGGTTGCCGCCGCTCTCGCGGTGGATGAGCACGGCGATCACGAAGTAGCGCAGGTCGGTGCTGGGCACGCGGGTGGCCAGGTTGAGCAGCGCGTTCTCCATGGGCACCCCGAAGTTGATCTCGTCGAAGGTGATGCGGAACTCGCTGGCCACCGGTTCCGGCGACTCGCTGCCCACCATCTGCATGGCGCCCTGGAAGGCGTGGCCGGCGCGCAGGGCGCGGCCGATCAGGTCCAGGGCGTCGGGCAGCTGGCTGTCGATCTTGTCGATGCGCTTCATGCGCGCATTGACCACGTACACCGTGGGGATGACGCCGAAGGCAATGGCGCCGATCAGGGCGAAGGTGGTGTTGAGGTGCACGATCACAAACAGGAACAGGGCGCCGGCGCCAAAGGCGGCCAGGGTCAGCCCCAGGAGCTGCGCCACCGAGAGGCCGAGGCCGGACTGCACCAGCAGGCGGTCCAGCGCATGCACGCGCGGCACCGCGAGCAGCAGCGAGTTGAGCCAGCCGGCCTCGCTCAGTGCCCGGCTCTTCAGCAGGTTCTTGCGGATGGCCTCGGCGTGCTCGCCGGCGGAGAGCGTCTCCAGGCGGCGCACGATGCTGCGCGCCTTGGCGCCGCGCCGGGACTGCCAGGCCAGGTAGGCGCCCTCGATGAGGAGCACCACGGCCAGGACCCCGAGGACGACGAACAGGTAATAGGTCGAGAGCATGGCGATCCCTCAGGACAGGGCCTTGGTCGGGTCGAAGGTGGAGTCGTCCAGGTCCACCCCGCGCGTATGCAGGCGCTGGATGAATTTGGGACGGATGCCGGTGGCGCGGAAGTGGCCCTGCACCTCGCCCTTCTCGCCGACGCCGGTCTGCTCGTAGGTGAAGATTTCCTGCATGGACACGACGTCGCCTTCCATGCCGGTGACTTCCTGGATGCTGGTGATGCGGCGACGGCCGTCGGACAGGCGCGACACCTGCACCACCACCGAGATCGCAGAGGCAATCTGCTGGCGCATGAACTTGGTCGGCAGGTTGAGGCCGGCCATGCTCACCATGTTCTCCAGGCGCGTCAGCGCGTCGCGCGGCGAGTTGGCGTGAATGGTGGTCAGCGAGCCCTCGTGGCCGGTGTTCATGGCCTGCAGCATGTCCAGCGCCTCGGCGCCGCGCACTTCGCCGACGATGATGCGGTCGGGGCGCATGCGCAGGGAGTTGCGCACCAGCGAGCGCTGGGTGACCTCGCCCTTGCCCTCGATGTTGGGCGGGCGCGTCTCCAGGCGCACCACGTGCGGCTGCTGCAGCTGCAGCTCCGCGGCATCCTCGATGGTGACGATGCGCTCGTTGTGCGGGATGGCGGCCGACATGGCGTTGAGCAGCGTGGTCTTGCCCGAACCGGTGCCGCCGGAGATAAGGATGTTGACCTTGGCCTGCACCAGGCCGTGCAGCACGCGCGCCATGGGCTCGGTCAGGCTCTTGAAGCCGATCAGGTCGTGCATCAGCAGCGGCGTCACCGAGAAGCGGCGGATGGACAGGATGGGGCCGTCGATGGCCAGCGGCGGGATGATGGCGTTGACGCGCGAGCCGTCCGGCAGACGGGCGTCCACCATGGGGCTGGACTCGTCGACGCGGCGGCCGATGCGGGACACGATCTTGTCGATGATCTTGAGCAGGTGCGCGTTGTCCGTGAAGCGGATGTCGGTGCGCTCCAGCTTGCCGCGGCGCTCCACGTAGCAGGCGTCGGCGGTGTTGACCAGGATGTCGGAGATGGTCGGGTCCGCGAGAAGCGGCTCCAGCGGGCCCAGGCCCAGCACCTCGTTCTGGATGTCGCTGACGATCTGGCGGCGCTCCGCGTCGTTGACCAGGGCATGCTCCTTCTGCAGCAGGCCCTGCACGATGTTGCGGATCTCGTCGCGCAGGCGCTCGGCGGACATGCTCTCCATGGCGGCCAGGTCGGCGTTCTCCAGGAGCTGGCGGTGGATGCGGTTCTTCAGCTCGAAGTAGGCGGGATCGTTGCGGCTTTCGCGTTCCGCGGCCGGGGCGGCGCCTGAGTTGTTGAACTGGTCACGAAGCGACATGCGGGCGTCTCCGGGAAAAATCAGTGATGAAGCAGGCGCCGGACCCAGCTTTCGGTGCTGGGCCGCGTGCCGGTAAGGTCGTCGGCCATCTCGTTGACGGCCTGCACCACGGGATGGGCGGCGCTTTCCAGGATGGCCAGCGGCACCCCCTGGTTCACGGCGGAGACGACCGAGTGGTAGCTGTTGGGCACCTTGCGGTAGACCTTGAGGCCCAGGCTCTTCTCGATGTCCTCGACCCCCACCTCCTCGCCCTTGCTGAAGCGGTTGAGGATGGGGCGGATGCGGTCGGGGCCGTAGCCCAGGGACGCGAAGATCTTCTGCAGCCGGGCGGCGTCGCGCAGGAAGGGCAGGCTCTGCTGCAGCACGGGAAAGATGAGGTCGGCGTTGTCCAGCGCGGCCACGCTGACCGCGTCCAGCGAGCGGTCGACGTCCAGGATCACGAAGTCGTAATGCTCGATTGCGGCCTTCAGGATGCGCCCCACGTGCTCGGCCTTCACCTGCAGCGCCTTCTCCGGGTCGTTGGGCGAGGCCAGGATGCTGAAGTTGGGGTGCACCTGCATGGCGCTCGCGGCCAGGAAGGAGGCGTCCAGGCGGTGGATCTGCTGCGACACGTCGGCCAGCGTGAAGCTCGGCTGCTTGTCGCTGACGTAGAAGGCCGCATCGCCCACCTGCAGGTTGAGGTCGATCAGCAGCACCTTCTTGTCCAGGTGGTTGCTGAGCGCGTAGCCCAGCGAGCAGGACAGGAAGGTGGCGCCGCTCGAGCCCTTGGTGGGCAGGAAGGCCAGCACGCGGCCCTTGGCATGCGGCGCGGCGCGCAGCAGGTGCTGCTCGACGCGCGCCACGAAGCGCACCAGCTCGCCGCTGCCCGGCGCCAGCACCTCGCGGGCGCCGGCGCGCATGGCCATGCGCAGGAATTCCGCACCCTGGTTGTCGGACAGCACCGCGACCACGAGCTGCGGCGCGATCTGCGACAGGTGCTCCAGCTGCGGCCAGAGGCCGTGCTCGGTGCCCTTTACCTCCACCAGCAGCAGGTCCGCGCCCTCCTTGAGGAGCTCGGCACTGTCGCCGAGCAGGGCCAGGGGCCCGCCCGCGACCTCGTGGTGGTTGGGCCTGTCGGCCAGGGCCGTCCGGAGTTCCTCCAGATGGGCCGGTTCCGCGGACAACAGCAGAATTTTCACGTCGGCTCCTCGTCTCGCCGGTTGCGCGGGATCACCCCGCCCTTACTTGCCCGTGCCCACGCCGATCTTGAAGACGTTGGTGGGCGCCTGCGGCTTGCCGTAGGAGTTGTGGTAGCGGTCCTGCGACGCGTTCATGACCTGGCCGTCGGTGGTGGCCGGCGGCTGCGCCGCCGGCTTCGGGTTCAGGGTCTGCGCCATCTGGGCCTGGGCCTTGGCCTGGCCCAGGTGCTTGCTCCAGTAGGGGGTCGTGCAGCCGGCCACGGCCAGGCAGGCGACGGTGGCAACGATCAGCTTCTTCATTTCTTGTCTCCCGCCGGCTTGGTGATGGTGCTGGAGGACTTGCCCTCCTCCTTCTCGGCCTTCTTCTCGTCATCCGAGGTGTGGAAGCCCTCCATGCGTCCGTTCAGCATGAAGTTGAACTGGCTGGGTTCCTTGAAGTTGTCGGTGGGCAGCTTCACCGCGCCCGTGACGGGCTTCACCAGGCGCGGCGTCACCAGGAACAGCAGCTCGGTCTGGTCCTTCTGGTACTCGTTGTGGCGGAACAGCATGCCCAGCAGCGGGATGTCGCCCAGCAGCGGCACGCGCTTCACGGTCTCGATCACGTTGTTCTTGAGCAGGCCGGCGATCACGAAGGTCTCGCCGTCGCGCAGCTGCACCACGGTGGAGGCGCGGCGCGTGGTCACCGAGGGGAAGACGCTGGTGATGCCGCCCACGGTGAAGGCGGAGCCGTCCTTCGCCAGCTCCGACACCTCCGGGGTCACCTGCAGGTCCACCAGGCCGTTGCTGAGCACGGTGGGCAGGAAGCGCAGGCCGACGCCGTATTCCTTCTCCTCCAGGGTCACGGTGCCGTTGATGTCGCGGCCGGTGGGGATATAGATCTTGCCGCCCGAGAGGAAGCTGCCCTCCTGGCCGCTGATGGCCACGATGGTCGGCTCGGCCAGGATCTTCACCAGCTCGTCCTTCTTCTGCGCGTCCACCTTGATGGAGGTGCCGTTGGTCTTGAGCGCGGTGAGCAGCGCATTGTCGGAGGCGACCGCGCCCGACAGCATCTTGCTGGCGATGCCGTAGGTCCAGCTGCCGTTCGCGGTGCTGCCGGTGAATTCGGCGCCCATGCGGTTGAGCAGGGTCTTGGACACCTCGGCGATCTTCACTTCCAGCATCACCTGCTGGGCGCCGCGCACCTGCAGCAGGTTGATGACGCGGTTGGCGCCCAGCGCGGCACTCTGCTGGTTCTCCGGCGTCACCACGCTGCCGCCGCCACCGCCCTTGACCTTGATGGTGGTGCCGGTCTCGTTCTCCGGCGCCTCGTAGACCTTGGCGTCGCCGACGAGCTCCTGGTCCAGGCTGCGCACATAGGCCTCGGCCACCGCCACGATCTGCTTCACGGTGGGGCCGTCGGCGACGGAGCCGCTCAGCACGATGGAATCGGCCACCGCGGTCACGCGCACGTCCTTTTCCTGCGGCAGCAGGCGCGTCACCTCGGCCTGCAGGCCGGCGGCGTCCAGGGTCACGGTGACGGGGATGCGGTAGCGCTTGCGGCTGGCGGCCCAGATCATGAGCTCGCTGGTGCCCACCTTCTTGCCGCGCAGGAAGAGCTCGCCGCTGCGGGTCTCCTGGAACACGTCGATCAGGGTGCGGTTGCCCGGGAACACCTTGTTGACGGCGCCGATGCTGGACAGGTCCAGCGGCACCGACTGGCCCACCGCGAGGCCGATGGCGGGCAGGTTCACCGTCTCGCCCACGAGGGCGTTCACGGGGGCTTCCTGCGCCACGCTTTCGGTCACGGCCAGCGGACTCACGGCCACGGTGGCGAGGAGCATCGCCGCGACCAGCTTCTTACGGAACGGAATGGTTGTCATTTTCGGGTTCACGATCGCTTCCTCGGTTTATTCGCTGACCTGGACGCCTTCGATGTAGCTCGGACGCCTGGGTTCGGGGGCCGGTGCCGGCGCCGGTTCGGCCGCCTTGCGGGTGACCGCGGTGCGCTTGGGCGCCGGGGCGCGGCGCACGGGCGCGGCCTTCTTTGCCGCTGCCGGCGCGGCGTCGGCCACGGCCGGGGCCGGGGCCTCGACGGCCGGCGCGGCGGCGGGCACGGCGGCGGGGGCGTTGCTGCCGCGGGCCAGGTCGGTGATCTTGGCGCCGCTGGTCTGGGCCGCCGCATCGTCCACCTGGTTGCGCAGCACCAGCGAGAGCTGGCCGATGCCGCGGGCCAGGTCCAGCTTCTCGGCTTCCGGCGGCGTCACCTGCAGGGTCACCGCGTTCACGACCTTGGGCTTGGAAGGATCGGCATTGGTGTCCTGCGCCACGGCGAGCACCAGGATGCGTTCCAGCACGATGCGCGAGAACGGACGGTCGTTGTCGTCCTCGGCATAGACCAGGACGTCCACGTAGTTGCCCGGCAGCGCGAAGCCGGCGACGCCCACCACCTCGTTCACCTTCACGGTGATGGCGCGGGTGCCCGGCGCGATCAGCGCCGACAGGCCGCCCGAACTGCCGGGGGGCGCCAGCTTGGGTTCGACCACGGGCTCGCCGGCAATCACGGTCGAGTTCACCACGCGGCCGCCGAGCTCGGCGGGATCATGGAAGGAGCCGCTGGGCTGGCTGGCGCTCGGCCAGCGCACCACTTTCAGCATTTCCGGCGCGAGGCGGGTGCCCAGCTGCACATCCCGCGCCGCGACGACCACGTCGGTGGTCGACACATGGGTCCGCTCGTTGATCAGGCGGACCGCCATGGTGGCGGCCAGGACGCCGACCACAATTGACAGGGCCAGCAAGGCCAGCGCTCTCGTGTTTTTCATGTTCGTCCCGTAAGGCAAGAAAAAATCAGTTCCGGCACGGACCGGCCCTCAGGCCGCTGCGCGCCACCACCACACCACGGTCCCGGCCAGGATCGCGATGCCGTACGGCATCCGCCCCGCCGAGGCCTTTTCATCCGGCAGCGCGGGCGACACCAGCGCC
Organism: Moraxellaceae bacterium; assembly: GCA_036275595.1. Taxonomy (GTDB): domain Bacteria; phylum Pseudomonadota; class Gammaproteobacteria; order Pseudomonadales; family Moraxellaceae; genus UBA2031. The sequence goes on along the minus strand of DASUDN010000153.1, from coordinate 7,724 downwards.
ACGCTCAGCACCATCATCGACTGCAGGTTGCGCAGGGCCTGCTGCAACCGCCCCCGGCCCAGGGCGACGCCCAGGGCGAGGAGGCCGCCGGCCAGCAGGGTGTAGAGGCCGATGACCAGGACGGCGGCGGGACCGGTGAAGGCCCCCACCATCGCCAGCAGCTTCACGTCCCCCGCCCCCATCACGCCGAGGGCATAGAGCGGAAGCAGGAAAAGGAGGCCCGCGCCCCAGCCCAGGAGGCTGGAGACGGGGCCCGGGGTACCGGGCAACAGGAAGGAAAGGCCGAGGGCCAGGACCGCGCCCCCGAAGGTCAGGACATTGGCGATGCGGTAGTGGCGGGCGTCCTGCCAGGCCGCAAGGACCAGCAAGGCCAGCAACGCTCCCGTGTTCACCCCTGTCGTATCCATGATGTCACCCGTGCAGCGGGCAAGCCGATCCCGGCAGCACCCGCGCAGGCGGGCACCGGACACGAAAGTCGGGCTTGCTTGTCATGGCGGCGCAGGATCGCGCCGCCTGGTCAGGGCGCGGTCAGGGCCGCGCCGCTCGATGGCTCAGACGTGCTTGGCGAGCTCGTCGGCGATCTTCTGGAAGACCTTCTGCAGGTCGGTGCCGACCAGGATCAGCACGCTGATGATCACCAGGGCGATCAGGGCGGCGATGAGGCCGTACTCGATGGCGGTGACGCCGTCGTCATTCTTGATGAACTTCTGGGTGGCTTTCGCGAGGCTCTTCATGGTGTAACTCCTTGGTCTGGAAGTCTTTACAGGGTCCCGGGCGTCCCAGGGGCACGAGGCCCGGCGGGATTGCCTGCCGCGGGGAGCGGACCAGTACTACCGTCCCGGTTCACGCCGGCAGGCCCGGTTTCTGAAAGCTCGACGGTGCACTCCTGGCTTGTCGCCTTCGCAGCGTCTGCCGCTCTCATAAGTTCATAGTAGGGATTCACGAAAATACAATCTTGATACGGATCAAATGTTGAGGTGGCCAGGCCCGTTCGAAGTCAAGTCCTCCATCGGAGCCCCTCTGTTACTAGGTATACGGAGCGATTCCGACCCGGCGGAGTTGTCCGGAAGGCTCGCCGACCGGCGGTCCGGCGGACCCCTCGCCAGGCCCCTCTCCCCGTCCGGGCCGGGCCCAAGCTGGGCGGGAGGACCGGGCGGGACAATGCTCCAGGACAAGGCCCGGGAAGGCCCAAAAGAAAACCGCCCGGCAGCAGGGCTGGCCGGGCGGCGGGAGGGGGACGGAGGGAGGCCGGGGACCGGCCGCGGCTCACTCGTCCTTGAGGGCGCACTCGTAGTTGTCGGGCTCGGACTTGCAACGCACGCGCTTCATCACCTTCATCATCTGCGGATCGTAGGTGCCGTCCTGCGTCAGCATCAGGCGCGCCTCGCGCAGCAAGCGCTGGTACTTGTCCTTGTCGGCGGGGGTCAGGTCCAGCCAGTACTTCTCCTCGATCTCCTTCTCGCTCTTGGCCACGAAGCTGAAAGCCTCCTCGACGCTGCCGTAGGCGAACTGGCGCATCTGCTCGATGCGGGCATCCAGATCGGGCACCTGCTTGGCCAGGCGGTCGCGGTTGATGATGATGGCGCCCGAGATCATGACCACCGGAAAGCGGAAGATGGCGCCCTTGGTGCCGAGGCCGCGATAGAGCTCCAGCGGCTTGTAGACCACCGCCGGGGCCACCACGATGTCCACCTGGCCGTTGTTGAACTTGCCGGCGAAGTTGGAGATGTCGGAGGCCACCGGCTGCGCGCCGAGCTGCTGCACGAGCTTGGCCTGGGACTTGTCCCACTCCAGCACCGCGATCTTCTTGCCGGCCGCCTTCTCGATGGAATTGATGTTGCGGTCGTTCACGAACACGTAGGCGGCGCCCAGCGGCACCGCCGCGATGACCTGGTAGGGGCCGGTGATGGTCAGCGGCGCAACCGCCGGGCTGGACAGCGTCTTCAGCAGGGCGCGCATCTCGTTGTAGTTGCGGATGCCGCCGACGGCGTCGATGGAGCCCATGAACTTGTTGAACTGGCGCGCGCGCAGCGAGGTCACGACCACGCCGTCGCACTGGCCGGCCTTGAAGTCCTCGGCGGCGATGCGCTCGTCGGTGTAGACCTTGACGCTGGTGAACACATTCCACTTGCGCGCGGCGAGCGCGAGGTCGTTGGCGCGGGTGGCGGCATCGCCCTTGGTGCCGACCGGGTCGTAGACGCAGAAGGACATGTTGAGGGGCTTCTCGAACTGCCCCGGGGCGGCCTCGGCGGCGGACGCGCTGAGGGCGAAGCCGGCGGCCAGGAGGATGCGCTGGAGGAACTGCTTGCTCGGAATCATGGTGGGGATCCGCAGGTGGTTGTTGTTTTGAAGCCGGCGCAATGGACAGCCGGCGGACACTGCATGGTACGCGAGGCGGGCGCCGCTGTTTTGGCCGGCCTGACGCCCCCCCGGGGCAAATCGGCCTAGCGCCCTCCCCGTCGCCCCCGCGGAAGGGCGGGCGACGGGGGCGGGGCGGCGCGCCTTACTGGCCGCGCAGCTCGCGGCGCAGGATCTTGCCCACGTTGGTCTTGGGCAGGTCCGTGCGGAACGCGATGTGCTTGGGCACCTTGTAGCCGGTGAGGTTGGCGCGCAGGTGCTCGAGCAGGACGTCCTCGGACAGGTTGGGATCCTTGCGCACCACGAACAGCTTCACGGCCTCGCCGGACTTGTCGTCGGGCACACCGATGGCGGCCGACTCCAGCACGCCGTCGTGCTTGGCGGCCACGTCCTCGATCTCGTTGGGGTACACGTTGAAGCCGGACACCAGGATCATGTCCTTCTTGCGGTCGACGATGCGCATGTAGCCGTCCGGATCGATCACGGCCACGTCGCCGGTCTTGAGCCAGCCCTCCGCGTCCAGGATCTCGGCGGTGGCCTCCGGCCGCTGCCAGTAGCCCTTCATGACCTGGGGGCCCTTCACGCAGAGCTCGCCGGCATGGCCCGGGGCCAGCTCGGTGCCGTTGTCGTCGACGACCTTGACCTGGGTGTTGGGCAGCGGCATGCCGATGGTGCCGATGCGGATGGCGGAGAGCGGGTTCACCGACACCACGGGCGAGGTCTCGGTCATGCCGAAGCCTTCGCACACGGCGCAGCCCGTGAGCTTCTCCCAGTCCTCGGCCACCTTGACCTGGGTGGCCATGCCGCCCGCCATGGTGCGCTTGAGCGCGGAGAAATCGAGCTTGCGGAACTCCGGGTTCTGCATCAGCGCGATGAACAGGGTGTTGAGGCCGGCGAAGCCCGTGAACTTCCACTTGGCCAGCTCCTTGACGAAGCCGGGAATGTCGCGCGGGTTGGTGATCAGCACCGAGTGCCCGCCCTGGTCCATCATGCCCAGGCAGCACACCACGAAGGCGAAGATGTGGTACATGGGCAGCGGCACGATGGTGATTTCCTTGCCCGGCTCGAAGCCGGTCAGGGTCGCGCGCATCTGCAGCAGGTTGGCCACCAGGTTGGCGTGGGTAAGCATGGCGCCCTTGGCCACGCCGGTGGTGCCGCCGGTGTACTGCAGCACGGCGATGTCCTCGCGCGCCGGGGTGGCGTCCTTGACCTTGTACTTCGCGCCGCGGCTCATCACCGTGGTGAAGGGAATGGCGGCGGGCAGGCTGTAGGCCGGCACCATCTTCTTGACCTTCCTGACCACGAAGTTGACCAGCAGGCGCTTGAGGCCGGGCAGGCAGTCGCCGAGGTCGGTGACGATCACGGTCTTGATGCCGGTCTGCGGCAGCACCTTCTCCACCTTGTCGCAGAAGTTGGACACGACCAGCAGCGCCTTTGCGCTGGAGTCGTTGAACTGGTGCAGCATCTCGCGCTCGGTGTAGAGCGGATTGGTGTTGACGATGATGAGGCCGGCGCGCATGGCGCCGAACACCGCCACCGGGTACTGCAGGATGTTGGGCATCTGCAGCGCGATGCGGTCGCCGGGCTTGAGGTCGGTCTCGTTCTGGATCCAGGCCGCGAAACGGGCGGTCAGCTCGTCCAGCTCGCGGTAGGTCAGGGTACGCCCCATGTTGGACACGGCCGGCAGGTCCGCGTACTTGCGGCAGGCCTCGTGGAAGACCTCGTTCACGGAGGCGTAGGCCGCGGCGTCGATGGTGAAGGGCACGTCGGCCGGGTATTTGTCTTTCCAGAACTCCGCTTGCATGAGCTACTCCTTGGGATGATCGGGGCCGGTCTTCGTCGGGTTCGCAATTGTGCCAAAGACCGGCATTTCCGGCAGCCTTGCCGGCTGTTTTTGTCGCATTTTTGCAGGCCGGCGCGACGACCGGCCGGCTCCGCGGCGGGGCCGGGAACCGCCGGGCGGGGTCAGTCCTCCCGCCCCCGGATCCAGCGCTCGGCCAGGGCACGGCGACCGTCGTCGGTGCCCAGGGCCAGCACGCAGGTGTCGGCCGGGGCCGGCGCCAGGGTCAGGGCAAAGCGCATGAGCTCGTCGCGCCGGAAGGCGTGCACCTCCACGGTGTCGCCCGGGGCGCGCGCGGCCAGGGCTTTTTCGACCGTGGCGCCGGTGACGCGCAGGCCGTCGAGGGCGATGACCACGTCGCCCGCCGACAGGCCGGCCGCCTGCGCGGGGCCGCCCGTGAACACATGCACCAGGCTGGCGCCACCGTCGCCGTTGCCGGTCTTGGCGCCCAGCCAGGGCCGCGGCCGGCCGTCGCCAGTGCCCGCCTTGCCGCCGGCATCGGCGCCGCCCTCGGCCGGGCGCAGCAGCCAGTCCACGCCCCGCGCCGACAGCAGCTCCGCCAGCGGCAGCTCGGCGGTGCCCTCCAGGGCGTCCGCCCAGAAGCCGGCCAGGTCGTCGCCACAGAGCTCGGCGGCCAGGCGCGGGATGTCGCCCTCCTCCACACCGCGGCCGGCCTGGCCGAAGTCGGTCCACAGGCGGCGCATCAAGGTGTCCAGGGAGACCCGGTCGCCGCTGCGCTGGCGCAGCAGCAGGTCCAGGCAGAGCCCGACCAGGGCGCCCTTCACGTAGTAGCTGACGATGGCGTTGGGCGAGTTCTCGTCCTGCTTGTAGTACTTGGTCCAGGCCTCGCGGCTGGACTCGGCCACGCTCTGGCGGAAGCGGCCGGGGGTGCGCAGGTGGCGGGTGACCTGCTGCGCCAGCAGCTCCAGGTAGGCCTGGGGGGTGATGACCCCGGCGCGGGCCAGCAGCAGGTCGTCGTAGTAGCTGGTGAAGCCCTCGAAGGCCCACAGCAGGGGCGTGATTGTCTCCTGCGTGAGGTCGTAGGGGAGGAAGGCGGCCGGCTTGATGCGCTTGACGTTCCAGCTGTGGAAATACTCGTGGCTGCAGAGGCCGAGGAAGGTGCGGTAGCGCTCGCCGGGCGCCTCCGGCTCGCCCGCCTGCGGCAGGTCGTCGCGGGAGCACAGCAGGGCGGTGGAGGCACGGTGCTCGAGGCCGCCGTAGCCCGTCCCCACCGCCGTCACCAGGAAGACGTAGCGGTCGAAGGGCGCGGGTTCGCCGAACAGGCGGATCTGGGTAGTGCAGACCTTCTCGAGGTCGCGGCAGAGGCGGTCGAGGTCGGCGCGGTGGCGGCCGGTGATCACGATGTCGTGCGGGACGCCGCAGGCCATGAAGCGGGCGTGGCTGAAGGTGCCCATCTCCACCGGGTGGTCGATGAGCTCGTCGTAGCTGGCCGCCTCGTAGCGGCCGAAGCCGAACTCGGGCGTGCCGGTGGCAGGACGCAGGCTGGTGGCCACGCGCCAGTCCCGCGTGCCCTCCGGGCACTGCAGGTCTACGCTGTGCGGCTGGTCCTGGCCACCGACCACCTCCAGGAAGACCGAGGTGCCGTTGAAGAAACCGTGGGTCTGGTCGAGGTGGGCGCCGCGCACCGACAGGTCCCAGGCATATACCTCGTAAGTAATGGTGAGCGGCCCCGTGGCGGGGGCGCACTGCCAGTCCGCCTTGCCGGTGCGGGTCAGCACCACCGGCCGCCCCTCCCCGTCCCGGACGCTGATCGGGCCCAGGTGACGGGCAAAATCACGGATCATGTAGCTGCCGGGTATCCAATTCGGCAGCCGCAGGCGCTGCCCGTCCGGCGCCGGCTTGGCGACGGTCAGCGCGAGCTCGAAGATATGCGTTGCCGGCTGGCGCGACGCGATACGATAGTGGACGGCGGCGGTCATCCCGTGGCGGCTCCCGCAGTAAACCCTTTAGAGTAGGTCCGTAGGATAATGAACAATCTGGTCACGAGCCACGCCATGGACGCCATGACTTCAGCTGATTCCATCGAGTGGCTGCCCACGCCGGACGGCCACCGCATTCCCTTCCGGCACTGGCCGGTGGCCGAGCCGCGCGCCGTGTTCCACATCGTGCACGGCATGGCCGAGCATTCCGGCTGCTACGCCGACGTGGCCGCCCTGCTCAACCAGGCGGGCTACGCCGTCATCGCCCATGACCACCGCTGCCATGGCCTGTCCGTGAGCCAGGGCGCGCTCGGCAACACCAGCCTGACCCAGCACTGGGCCGGACTGTGCGCCGACATGGACATCGTCAACGCCGAAGTGCGCCGGCGCCATCCGGACCTGCCCGTCGTCCTGCTCGGCCACAGCATGGGCTCCTTCGTGGCGCAGGCCTTCGTGCAGCGCCACTCCGAGCTCGCCAACCTGCTGCTGATCGAAGGCAGCTCCTACCAGGCCCCCTGGTTCACCGCCGTGGCCGGCCTGCTGATCCGCTTCGAGGCCTGGCGCCAGGGCGACCACGGCCGCAGCCCCCTGATCAACGCCCTCTCCTTCGGCGGCTTCAACAAGGCCATCAAAAAGCCGCGCACCGCCTTCGACTGGGTGTCCCGCGACACCGCCTTCGTCGACCGCTACGTGAACGACCCGCTCTGCGGCTACCAGCTGAGCAACGGCTACTGGCGCGGCTTCATCAAGGGCCTGAACGCCCTCTACCGCCCCGCGGCCATGCGCCGCATCCGCAGCGACCTGCCCGTCTACCTGTTCGCCGGCGACCGTGACCCGGCCGGGCACAACGGCCGCGCCATGGAAAAGCTGGCGCAGGTCTACCGCGAGGTGGTGGGCAGCCGCGACGTCACGCTGCGCCTCTACCCGGGCGCCCGCCATGACATCCTGCACGAGACCAACCGCGACGAGGTGCTGGCCGACCTGCTCGGCTGGGTGGGGCGGCACCTGCCCTGAGCCAGTCGCCCATGAAAAAGCCCGCGTTACGCGGGCTTTTTTCATTTCTGGCGGCAGCGCAGGCGGCCGATCCCGGGACATGGCGGCAGCGGCAGCGCCCCGCTGACAGAATCGCGGGAACAAGTCTCACATGCTACTCCTCCCGCACCGCTTTGTACCGTCTCGCGCCGCCGGCCGCCCCGGTCCTATGATGGGGCCGAGAGTCTTCACGCCAGCCCGTCCTGCCCGCATCGCCTGCCGTGAACATTTTCACCATTGCAGGTAATCCCATGAAAAAGCTGCACCGCATCGTCATCGTCGGCGGTGGTGCCGGCGGGCTCGAGCTCGCCACGGCACTGGGCCATCGTCTCGGCCGCCACGACCGGGCCCGCATCGTCCTCGTCGACGCCAACCTCACCCACATCTGGAAGCCGCTGCTGCACGAGGTGGCGGCCGGCACCATCAACTCCTTCGAGGACGAGCTCAACTACTTCGCGCACGGGGCGCGCCACCACTTCGAGTTCCAGCTCGGGCGCATGGAGGGCCTGGACCGCGCGCGCAAGACCGTGCGCCTGGCGCCGCTGGCGGGCGAG
>DASUDN010000152.1:0-15331 GCA_036275595.1 Moraxellaceae bacterium | reverse complement strand
AATCTCCAAGGTCGTCTCCGCCGACACCTTCGAGCGCCCGATCTACGCCGGCAACGCCATCGCCACCGTGCAGTCCACGGACGCGATCAAGGTCCTGACCGTGCGCCCGACCGGCTTCGACGCCGCTGCCGCCACCGGTGGCTCGGCCGCCATTGAAGCCGTGGCCGTGGCCAAGGATGCCGGCAACAGCAAGTTCGTGGGTGAAGAGCTGGCCAAGTCCGACCGTCCGGAACTTGCCGGTGCCAAGATCGTCGTCTCCGGCGGCCGCGGCATGGGCAACGGCGAAAACTTCAACATCCTCTATGCCCTGGCCGACAAGCTCGGCGCCGCCGTCGGTGCCTCGCGCGCCGCCGTGGACGCCGGCTTCGTGCCCAACGACATGCAGGTCGGCCAGACCGGTAAGGTCGTGGCCCCGCAGCTGTACGTGGCCGTCGGCATCTCCGGCGCCATCCAGCACCTGGCCGGCATGAAGGACTCCAAGGTGATCGTCGCGATCAACAAGGACGAAGAAGCCCCGATCTTCCAGGTCGCGGACTACGGCATCGTGGGTGACCTGTTCACCATCGTGCCGGAGCTGACCGGCAAGATCTGAGCGGTTTCGCCCTGACAAGAAGCCCGCCAACCGGCGGGCTTTTTGTTGGGCGTCATTTACGAATCGAGACGAACTTCCTACCCAAAAACTCGATTTCAAACGGGAATGCCCTATCGGGCGGGGGCGTGGCGCATACAGTAGAGGTCAGTCACTTTTCCGTAGCGAGGAACGCCGAGATGAGTCCCCTGGACCCTGATCGTACCCCACAGCGCCCGGGTCGCCGCCCGGGGCATGACCGTGACGACTCCCGCCAGGAGCGCGAGCGCGACTATGTGAAGGAGGTCAGGCCGCCGCGTGGCGAGCCGGCCGGCCGCGCACGAAGTCGTACCGTGCATTGAGCGTGAGCCCGGCGGGCGTCAGGCGAGTCGCCAGCCGTCCGCGTCCTCCACGACCTTGCCCTCTTCGCGCAGCTTGATGAGGTGGGCGTGCAGGGAGTACTGCGCTACCGCATGCAGGCTGGGGCTGACATCGTCGTAGACCAGCGGTGTCAGCGCAGCAATGGCCCGGGAGGAGGGCGCGAGCCGGGACAGGACCTTGGCCTCGCGTGCCAGTCGGTGATGAATGGTGTACTGGATCAGCGCCAGGGCGTTGGCGATGGTGTCGCCATGGCCGGGCGCGATGGAATGGATGGTCTCCCGGCTCAACAGCTCCAGGGAACGGATGTAGTCGGCCATGTTCCCTGACGGCGGCACGATCACCACGGTGGAGCCGTTGATGAGGTGGTCGCCGCTGAACAGCATCTGCTCGTCCTCGAGCAGATAGCAGAGATGGTTGCCGACGTGGCCGGGCGTGTGCAAGGCCCGCAGGGTGAAGCCGTCCGCCACCAGGCGTTCGCCATGGGCGAGCGTCTGGTCCACGTGCAGGGTGGCCTGGGCGGGATCGCCCGCCAGCGGAGGTTGCCCCAGGATGGGCGCGCCGGTGCGGCGCTGGAGCTCCAGCGCGGCGGGGGCGTGGTCCTGGTGGGTGTGCGTCAGCACGATCCAGCGGATGCGCCCGCCCAGCGCTGCAGCGGCCGCCAGCAGGGCCTCGACGTGCGCGGACAGGGCAGGGCCCGGGTCGAGCACGGCCAGGTCGCCGCGGCCGATGAGGTAGCTGTTGGTGCCCGGCCCCGTCATGAAGCCGGGGTTGGGCGCGAGCACGCGCGTGACGCGCGGGCTGAGGGCGATGGCGGCGCCCGCGACGAGCTCAGGCACCGATCAGTCCGCGTTCGGTGGCGGTGCGTGTCAGCTCGGGGCGCAGGCTGCGCTTGATCGTGGTGTAGGTGGCGCGGTGCTTTTCCGCCATGGCCTCGGCGAAGGCCAGGGCCTCGGAGAGCAGGGTGGCCTCGGGATGGATGCGGTCCGCCACCTTCATCTTCATCGCCTCGATGCCGCCCACGGCCTTGCCGGTCAGCGCGAGATCACGCAGTGCCTGGGCGTCGGGCAGCAGCCTGATGATGTCCACCATCACCGGGGTGAAGGGGATCTTGATGTTCACCTCGGAGAAGCAGAAGCGGCCCTTGTCCTCGCGCATGAAGCGGAAGTCGCAGGCGGAGGCCAGGATGGCGCCGCCCGCATAGCAGTTGCCGTTGATGGCGGCGATCACCGGCAGGTTGAGCACGGCGACGCGCAGCAGCAGGTTCTCGAGGCTCTCGACGAAGGCCTGGAAACCCTCCGGCGTCTGCGTCAGCAGCCAGGGCAGGTCGATGCCGTTGCAGAAGGTCTTGGGGTGGTCGCTGGTGATCAGCAGGGCGGCGTTGTCGGGATGGTCCTCGATGCGGTCCAGCATCTGGTGGTATTCGGCAAGCACGTCGGGGTTGAAGGTATTGTCGCGCTCGCCGTTGGTCAGCGTCAGCACATAGACGGCGCCGCGCTTTTCCAGCTTCATGAAGGCCATGGCAGTACTCCTTTCGAGGTCCGCAAGTCTAACGGCCGGCACCCGCCGCGGCTAGAATGGCCGTCTGCCGGAGGCCCCGCCCATGCTCGTCATCCTGTCGCCCGCCAAGACCCTGGACTTCGACTCCCCCGTTCCCCCCTTGCCGCTCACGCTGCCGGCCTTCCTGCCGCAGAGCGAGGCCCTGGTGGGTCTGCTGCGCGACCTGTCGGTGCAGGACCTGGCGACGCTGATGGACCTCAGCGACAAGCTCGCGGCCCTCAACGTGGCCCGCTTCGCGGAGTGGTCCCCGGAGTTCACGGACGCCAACTCGCGCGCCGCCGTGCTGGCCTTCCGCGGCGACGTGTACGAGGGCATGCAGGCGTGGACTTTCGCGCCCGGCGACCATGCGTTCGCTCAGCGCCACCTGCGCATCCTGTCCGGCCTCTACGGCCTGCTGCGGCCGCTGGACCGCCTGCAGCCCTATCGCCTGGAAATGGGGACGGCACTGGCCAATCCGGCCGGGCGCAACCTGTACGCGTTCTGGGGCAGCCAGCTTGCCCGCGCGCTGAACGAGGCCCTGGCGGCGCAAGGGGATGACGTGCTGGTGAACCTGGCGTCGGACGAGTACAGCCGGGCTGCGCTCACGCCGGCGCTGGCGGCGCGCGTCGTCACGCCGCAGTTCCGCGAGGAGAAGGACGGGCGCCTGCGCATGGTCAGCTTCCACGCCAAGCGCGCCCGCGGGCTGATGGCCGGGTGGATCGTGCGCGAGCGCCTCCGCGACCCCGCGGCCCTGCGCGACTTCGATGCGGACGGCTACCGCTACAACGCCGCGCTGTCCCGGGACGATACCCTGGTGTTCACCCGCCCCATGCCGGTCGCGCGACAGGAGGCAGGCACCGCGTGACGGGGCCTCAGGCGTCGCGCAACGCCTGTACCCGCTCGTAGGCGAGGCGGAAGCTCTTCTCCAGGCCCGGATGCGTGCCGGCCACCTGGTCCACCACCTCCCGGGCCCACTCGAAATACTCGATGCGGCGCTGCAGGTCCCAGCCGGCCGGCGGGCTGGTCATCATGTCGCGCAGGTTGCAGATCTTGTCGGCGAGCTTGACCAGGCGCGCGGCATGGCTGGCGGTGGCCGCATGGCGCACCTGCTCTCGCTTGCGTTCCGCCTTGGGCAGCGCCTTGTCGTCGGTGACCTCGCGCACCACGCCGGCGATGGCGGCGCCGAAGTGTTCCTCCAGTTCCGCGAAGGTCGTTTCCGTGTCTTCCACCGTGTCGTGCAGCAGCGCGGCGCAGATCACCACCGGATCCTCGATGCCGCCCTCGTTGACAAGGACATTGGCGAGGGCGATGGGGTGGTTGATGTAGGGCGAGGCCCCGGCATCCTTGCGGCGCTGGTCGCGATGCTTCTCGGCGGCGAAGGTCAGCGCGCGCACGATGAGGCCGAGGGACTCGGCGGGGAGGGGCATGGGCATGCGGGATACCGGGCTGCTGACCGGCCGGGTGCGGGCCGGTCCTCTCGCCAGTGTGCAGAAGGCCTGCGCCAGGGACAAGCCTTGCGGGTCGGCTCAGGCGTCCGCCGGGACTTCCCCGTAACGGCCGAGGGCCGCGCGCAGGCGCTCCCGGATATGGTCGCGCAGGGCCGGTGGTGCCAGCACTTCGGCCTGCTCCGCCTGCGACAGGAGCCACCAGCGCAACTGCCAGGTGTCGGGCAGCACCGCCTCGACCCGGAAGCCGTCGTCCTCGGGCGTCATGCGCATGCCTTCCGCGAGCGGCGCCTCGGCCAGGTGCGCCGCCAGCTTCGCGTCGACGCGAAGCTGCAGGCGGATTTCCTCGCCGGCGCCGAAGTTGGCGCCGCCCTGGCGGATGTAGCCGTCGAGGTCGAAGTCGGGCGGCCGCAGGGCGGGCGCATCGACGCGGGCGATGGCGCGGATGCGGTGGACCGCGTAGAGGCGCACGTCGCTGTAGGTGAAGGCGGTGGCCACGAGGTAGGTGACCGGGCCGCGCTGCAGCAGGGCCAGCGGATTGAGGGTGTACTCGACGTTGTCGCTGGCGCCCGCCTTGCGGTAGCTGACGGTGACCTGCTGCTCGCGCAGCAGGGCCTCCTGCAGGGGCGCCAGGATGGCCTCGTCGACCTCGGGCGAGAGCAGCGGCTGCGAGGGCTGCACGGAGCGGATCTTCTCCGTCCAGCGCGCCACCGGCGTGGTGTCGGCCATCTCGTCGAGCTTGCGGCCCGCGACCTGGAAGTGGGTGGCCAGGCCCGCGAGCATGGTAGCCGGCAGCAGCCGCGACAGGTGCTGCTCGACCAGCTTGAGGGTGAGCGCCTCCGAGATGGTGAGGCCGGGCAGTTCCAGGCTGCTGCCGGGCGTAAAGTACCAGCCGAAAGGCGCCGACTGGTCGTTGCAGGACAGCGGGAAGACGGCGGAGAGGGCCTGCAGGTCGCGTTCCACGGTGCGCTTGGACACGTCGAAGCCTTCGTCGTGCAGGCGCTCCGCCAGTTCGCGCGCGGTGATGCCGGGACGGCGCGAGGGCAGCATCTTCAGCATTTCCCATTGGCGGGCCAGGGTGTTGCGGTTTTCCTCGGCGGGCATTCCCGGTTTCCTTCAGGTCGGGGCGGGCAGGGCGGTGGCGCCGCGGGCCCGGGGTGGTGCGTTTTTATCACAGGGCGGCGCCTGGCGCAGGAGGTCGCCCGCGCTGCTGCCCATGCCTGATTGTGGCCGTGGCCGCGATCGCTAGGCTGGAGTGCCGCGGACGTGCCCGCGCCAGCTCCGGAGGAATCGTGCTCAAGCACCTGCTGCTGTTGCTTGTCCTGGCCGCGGCCTGGGGCTCTCCCGGTGAGGCGGCGCCGCGCCAGGCCGGCGCCTCGCGCCCGGCGGCGGGCGAGCCGGACACGCCAGTGAACATCAACACGGCAGGCCTCGCGGCCCTGGTCACGCTCAAGGGGGTCGGCGAAAAGAAGGCCCGCGCCATCCTGAACTTCCGCAAGAGCCATGGACCTTTCCGCTCGCTGGACGACTTCGAGGCGGTGCCGGGCATCGGCCCGGCCCTGATCGAGCGCAACCGCGACCGCATCATTTTCAGCGGTCCCGAGCCGGGGCGGTGAAGGGCGCATGCCGGCGGCGCCACGACTGCCCCGGCCGGGTGGGTTCACGGCACCGCCCCGGGCTGGTCTAATGCGCTTCCCTCTGTCGCGGCTCCGCCGCCCCCGCCAGGATTGCCCGCATGTCCGACTCCAGCTCCGCCGCTCCCCAGGTCCTGTGCCGGCTCGGTCACGTCGCGGGCGTCGCCAGGAGCGGGGTGGAGCAGTTCCGCGGCATTCCCTACGCGCAGCCCCTGAGGCCGGGGCGGCGCGTGGCCGCCCCGGAGCCGGTGGCGGCCTGGACGGGCGTGCGCGACGCCACGCGCTGGGCGCCGGCGGCGCCGCAGGAGGACATTCCCTTCATGGGCACGGGCGCCTTCGGCGAGGACTGCCTGGCCCTCAATATCTGGCGTCCGCAGCACCGGCCGGGTCCGCTGCCGGTCATGGTGTGGATCCACGGCGGCGGCTTTGCCACGGGTGCCAGCCACCAGGCCCTCTATGACGCGTCGGCGCTGGCACGCGACAACGGCGTGGTCGTCGTCAGCCTCAACTACCGCCTCGGCATTCTCGGCTTTGGCGAGTGGGCATCGCTCGGCATCGCGGACGCCGTCAGCAACGCCGGCCTGCGCGACCAGATCCTGGCGCTGGAGTGGGTGCGCGACCATATTGCCGACTTCGGCGGCGACCCCGGCAACGTCACGGTATTCGGCGAGTCGGCAGGCGGCATGAGCATTGCCTGCCTGCTGGCTTCGCCCCTGGCGCGGGACCTGTTCCGGCGCGCCATCATCCAGAGCGGCAGCCCCGACCACGTGGTGTCGCCTGCCGAGGCCGCGCGCATCACGCAGCGTTTCGCCGAGGCCGCCGGGGGAGACGCGTCGGCCTGCCTGCGCGGCCCGCTGGACGCCATCGTCGCCGCCCAGCGCGCCTGCTTCGCCGCCACCGTCAACCGGGGCGACCATGCGCGCCCCGTGCCCCAGTTCGGCATGACGCTCATGCCGCGGTTCGGCGACGACGTCCTGCCCGAGCCCCCGCTTGCCGCCCTGCGCCGGGGCGCCTCGGCGGATATCCCGGTCCTGCTGGGCACCACCGTCGACGAATGGACGCTGTTCTACCTGGCGCCGCAGGCCATGGGACGCGGCCAGGCCCGGCCCGAACCAGATGCGGCGCGCCTGCTGCACGAGTTCGAGCGCACCCTGCCCGGCGGCGGGGCGGCCATGCTGGAGGCCTATCGCGGCCTCATGCCGGACGTCCCGGGCAGCGAGGTCTTCTGTGCCTACGAGACCGACCGCATGTTCCGCATTCCCACCGTCCGCCTGGCCGAGGCCCGCTTCGGCCAGGCGGCGCCCACCTGGCATTACCTGTTCGACTGGCCCTGCGCCTGGAACCGGCGCCTGCGCAGCTGCCACGTCATGGAGGTGCCCTTCGTGTTCGGCATCACCAGCCAGCCCACCGGCCAGTTCTTCACCGGGGGCGGGGAGACGGCGGAACGCCTGTCCGCCCAGGTGCGGGCCGCCTGGACCGCCTTTGCCCGCGGCCATGCCCCCGCGGGACCGGGCTGGCCCGAATGGCCCCCCTATGCGGAGGGGGCGCGGGCGACCCTGCGCATCGGGGCGGAAACGGTCCGGCAGGACGATCCGGAGGCGGACCGGCGCCGGCTCTGGCAGGGGATCATCTGATACAGAACGACTGTTGGGTTTTCCCCGGTCATTGGATAGACTCCCTGCCTGATCTGGCCTATCGCCACCAAAAAACTACAAAGTTGCCCCGGACGGTGTCCGCCGAGGAGCAAGATGAGCCACAACGATTCCATTCCTCCCGGCTTCCTGGCCGGTCTCGAGCCCCTCTCCCGTCGCCGCTTCCTGACCGCGGGCATCCGCGCCACGGCCGCGACCGGTGTCCTGCTCGCCTTGCCGGGCCGTGTCCTGGCCGCCGGGGCGACCGAGGCGGGTCGCGGCCCGGTGCCCTCCGGCATCCTCAACCTGACCGATCTCGAATACCGCGTCTTCGACAAGCTGCGCGTCCTCATGCTGCCCACGCAGAAGTACGACCTGCCTTCCAGCGTCGAGGTGCCGGTGATGCAGAACGTCGACGTCTGGGTGGGCAAGCTCAACCAGCGCACGCGCACCCTGCTCAAGCTCGGCGCGCAGACCCTGGAGTACGGGTCCCTGTACCGCTTCTCCCGCTTCACCACCATGTCCGACGCCCGTGCCGCCAAGCATGTCCACAACTGGCAGACCGGCAACGTGCTGCAGCGCGGCGTGATGTCCAGCCTCAAGATGCTCATCACCCTCGGCTACTGGCAGGACACCCGGACCTGGCCCTCGCTGCAATACGACGGCCCCGTGACCGAGAAGTGGGGCATCCGCCGCCTGGGCAACGCGCCGCTGCCGCGCTGACCCCGCTGAAGGACCGCAGGACAACGACAACAAGAAGCAATGCTTCCTGATCCGAGGCTGAAATGATTTACAGAGAAATGCCGCAAGAGGGACTGCCTGTCACCCAGGCCGCGGATATTTCGTCGAAGGAACTCCGCCTCGAGGCGGACGTGATCGTGGTGGGCTCCGGCACCGGTGGCGCCATCGCCGCCTACGAGCTGGCCAAGGCCGGCCACAAGGTCATCATCCTGGAGGCCGGCCGCTACGTGCCGAGCTCGGACTTCAAGGAAGACCTGGCCGACAGCATGCAGCGCATGTTCCAGGACTACGCCCTCCAGACCAATGCCACCGGTGACCTCATCCTCCTGCAGGGCGCCATGGTCGGCGGCTCGTCGGTGGTCGACGCCACCATCTGCGAGCGCATGCCCAAGGCGGTGTTCGAGCGCTGGCAGAAGGAGTTCGGCCTCGACAACATCAGCTGGGAAGACATGCTGGCGCACTACGACAAGATCGAGAAGCGCCTGGGCGTGCACGAGAATGAAGCGCACGAGATCAACGACAACGCCAACATCGTGATCAACGGTTGCGAGAACATGGGCTGGAAGTGGCGCGCGGTGTCGCGCAACGTCCGCCAGTGCGCGCTGACCGGCCACTGCATCGCCGGCTGCGCCAGCGACCGCAAGCAGTCCGCGCTCGTCACCCACCTGCCCTGGGCCATTGCCCATGGCGCCGAGATCTATTCCAACGCCCGCGTCGACTTCGTCAACATGCGCAACGGCCGCGCCAGCGGCGTGGAAGGGCGCATCATCGACCCCGACACCCGCAAGGAAGTCGCGCATTTCTTCGCCGACGCGCAGCTCGTGATCCTGGCGGCGGGCGCGGTGCAGACGCCCGTCATCCTGCAGAAAAGCGGCATCGGGTCGCAGAGCGGCATGGTCGGGCGCAACCTGTCCGTGCACCCCAGCGTGACCGTGCTCGGCAAGTTTCCCGAGCCCGTCTACGGTTGGCGCGGCGCTCTCACCGGCGTCAAGGTCAACGAGTTCCATCGCGAGGAAGACGGCCACGTGCTGATGGTCACCGGCCTCGCCGCCCCCATGCAGCTGATCTCCCAGGGCGAGCTGGGGGAGGGCGACGCGCACGTGCGCTTCATGGAGAACTACAAGTACTACACCGCGCTCAACGTCTTCATCCACGACCATGGCCAGGGCTATGTGCACTGGACCGGCGACGTGGACACCGGCGAGAAGCGCGTGGACTGGAACCTCAGCCGCGACGAGTTCCACCACTTCCGCCAGGCGCTGCGGCATGCCGGGCGCATCCTGTTCGCCGCGGGCGCCGAGAGGGTGCACCTGCCGGCCTATGACCTGGTGTCCGCCTCCAACGTGTTCGAGCTCGACAAGCAGATCGACCGCATCGAATACGGGACGCTGGGCTTCTTCGCCCTGCGCATGCTGGCCTACGAGCCCCAGGGTACCTGCCGCATGGGCCGCGATCCCTTCAAGTCGGTGGTCAATACCTGGGGCGAGTGCCACGAAGTCAAGGGCCTGTTCATCACGGACGCCAGCATCCTGCCCACCGAGACCACCGCGTTCTCGCACATGACCGTGGCGGCGCTGTCCAGCTTCATCGTCGAGAACATCCTGCTGAAGCCCGCCAGCTACTTCTGGTCCTGAGTCCAGGCCCCACAAAAAAGCCCGCATCGCGCGGGCTTTTTTGTGGGCGGCCGCGGCGGACTAGAGATCGATCAGGGTCTGGCCCTCGCTCACGAGGTCACCCGGCGCCACCGCGATGGCGGACACCACGCCCTCGGCGTGGGCGCGGACGCGGTGTTCCATCTTCATGGCTTCCATGACCAGCAGGGTGTCGCCCTTCTTCACGGTGTCACCGGCCCGCACCGCCACGCTGACGATGCGTCCGTTCATGGGCGCGCGGTAGTGGTGGTCGTCCCCGGCCGCCGCGCCGGCGCTGGCCCGCGCCACGCGCAGGAGCTCGACATGCTCGCCGGCCACGAAGACATGGAGGCTGTCGCCACGGCGGGTGACGGACAGCACTTCGCTGCGGCCGTCGCGCTCGACCAGGCAGCGATCACCGTCCAGGACGCGCAGCCGGCAGCGGCCCGATTGCGTCGCGATCGCATACTCGTAGCCGTCGCCCGCGGGCGTCAGGCGCACTTCGTGCACCTCGTCGGCGAGACGGACGCGGACCAGCGCCGGATCGGCCGCGCCCACGCGAAAGCCGGCCAGCGCGCGCCAGGGCGAGGTGGCGTCGGGGCCGGCAGCCCCGTCGCGCAGGAAGGTCATGGCCGCCAGCACCAGCAGCGTGGCGGGCGCCGCTGGCAGCGCGGGCAGCAGGTCGCCCTGATGCTGGGCGATGAAGTGGGTGCCGAGCTCGCCGCGCCGGAAGGCCGGGTGGTCCAGCACCTGCGTCAGGAACCAGGCATTGTGCTTCACCCCGGCGACGCGGGCCTGGTGCAGCGCACCGCAGAGGCGGGCGGCCGCGATGTCGCGCGTCTCGCCCCAGGCGATGACCTTGGCCATCATGGGGTCGTAATAGACCGAGACGGCGTCCCCGGCGCGGTAACCGGTGTCGACGCGCACGCCCTCGGGCGCGGGCAGGTCGAAGACCGAGAGCGTGCCGGTGGAGGGCAGGAATTCGTTGCGCGGATCTTCGGCGTAGAGGCGCACTTCCATGGCGTGGCCGCGCGGATGCAGGTCGGCCTGGGTGAAGGGCAGGGTCTCGCCGCTGGCGATCCGCAGTTGCAGCTCCACCAGGTCAAGGCCCGAGATGAGCTCGGTGACCGGATGCTCCACCTGCAGGCGGGTGTTCATCTCCATGAAGTAGAAATGCCCGTCGCGGTCGACCAGGAATTCCAGGGTGCCGGCGCCTTCGTAGTCGATGGCCTTTGCCGCACGCACGGCGGCCTCGCCCATGGCGCGGCGCAGTTCGGGGCTCAGGCCGGGCGCCGGGGCTTCCTCCACCACCTTCTGGTGGCGGCGCTGGATGGAGCAGTCGCGGTCGAACACGTACACGGCGTTGCCGTGGCGATCGGCCAGCACCTGCACCTCAACGTGGCGCGGCTCCACCAGCAGCTTCTCGATGAGCATGCGGTCGTCGCCGAAGGCATTGGCGGCCTCGCGCTTCGCCGCGTGCAGCGCCTCCATGAACTCGGCCTCGGCATGCACGCCGCGCATGCCCTTGCCGCCGCCGCCGGCGGAGGCCTTGAGCAGCACCGGAAAGCCCATCTTGCGCGCCTCGGCGAGCAGGTGCTGTTCGTCCTGGTTGTCGCCGTGGTAGCCGGGGATCAAGGGGACGCCGGCCTTCTCCATCAGCGCCTTGGCGCCGGACTTGGAGCCCATGGCGGTGATGGCGTCGGGGGAGGGGCCGATGAAGACGAGGCCGGCCTCGCGGCAGGCGCGGGAGAAGTCGGCATTCTCGGAGAGGAAGCCGTAGCCCGGGTGCACGGCCTCGGCGCCGGTGGCCTTCGCGGCGGCGATGATCCTCTCGGCGCGCAGGTAGGACTCGCGGCTCGGGGCCGGGCCCACGTGCACGGCCTCGTCGGCGGCCTGCACGTGCATGGCACCGGCATCGGCGTCGGAATACACGGCCACGGTCTTCACGCCCAGGCGGTGCGCGGTGCGGGTGATGCGGCAGGAGATCTCGCCGCGGTTGGCAATCAGGATCTTCTTGAACATGGGCTCAGTCCTTGCGCTGCCAGGCCGGCGCGCGCTTTTCGAAGAAGGCGCCGAGGCCTTCCTGGCCTTCCTGCGAGGTGCGCAGGCTGGCGATGAGTTCAGTGGTATAGGCGGCGATCTCCGGCGAGGTGGCGGCCGCGACCTTGCGCAGCAGCGCCTTGCACGCCATGAGCGCGACCGGCCCGTTGGCGAGCAGGGTGGCCACCAGCCTTTCCTGCGCCTCGGCCAGGGCCTCGGGTGCCACCACCTCGTGCACCAGGCCGGTCTCGCGCGCGGTGGCGGCGCTGAAGCGTTCCGCGGTCAGGAAGTAGCGGCTGGCCTGGCGTGGTCCCATGGCGGCGATCACGTAGGGGCTGATCACGGCGGGGGCGAGGCCGAGCTTCGCCTCCGACAGCGAGAAGCAGGCGTTCTCCGACGCGAGCGCGATGTCGCAGCAACTGACCAGGCCGACGGCGCCGCCGTAGGCCGCGCCCTGCACCACGGCGACAGTGGGCCTGGGGAACTCGTAGAGGCCGCGCATCAGGCGTTCGAGCTCGCGCGCATCGGCCAGGTTGTCCTCGCGCGAGTACGTTGCCATGCGCATCATCCAGCCCAGGTCGGCGCCGGCGGAGAAGCTCTTGCCCTCCGCGCGCAGCACCAGCAGGCGCACGTCGGGGTGCTTGCCGTACTGCCCGATGGCGGCATTGAGCTCGGCGATCACGGCATCGTCGAAGGCGTTGTGCACCTCGGGACAGTTGAGCGTAAGCGTGGCGACGCCACGCGCGTCCAGGGAGGTCAGCAGGCTGGCCATGAGTCCCTCCTTACATGCGGAACACGCCGAAGCGGCTCTCGGGGATGGGGGCGTTGAGCGAGGCGGAAATCGCCAGGCCCAGCACGTCGCGCGTCTTTGCCGGGTCGATGACGCCGTCGTCCCAGAGGCGGGCGCTGGAGTAGTAGGGATGGGCCTCGCGCGTGAACTTGTCCAGCAGCGGCTGCTTGAAGGCGGCCTCTTCCTCGGCGGTCCAGGCCACGCCCTGCTTGGCCAGCGCGGCCCTCTTGACGTCCGCGAGCACGGAGGCGGCCTGCTCGCCGCCCATCACCGAGATGCGGGCGTTGGGCCACATGAACATGAAGCGCGGCTCGTAGGCGCGGCCGCACATGCCGTAGTTGCCGGCGCCGAAGCTGCCGCCGATGACCACGGTGAACTTGGGCACCTTCGCGCAGGCCACGGCATGGACCATCTTGGCGCCGTTCTTGGCGATGCCGCCTTCCTCGTACTTCTTGCCGACCATGAAGCCGGTGATGTTCTGCAGGAAGAGCAGGGGAATCCTGCGCTGGGCGCACAGTTCGATGAAGTGCGCGCCCTTGAGCGCGGACTCCGAGAACAGGATGCCGTTGTTGGCGACGATGCCGACCGGGTAGCCCCAGATCCGCGCGAAGCCGGTGACCAGGGTGCTGCCGTAGAGCGGCTTGAACTCGTCGAAGTCGGAGCCATCCACCAGGCGGGCGATGATCTCGCGCACGTCGAAGGGCTGGCGCGGATCCCTGGGCACGATGCCGTAGAGCTCCTCGGCCGGGTAGAGCGGGGCCACCGGCTCGCGCACGTCCAGCTCCACGCGCTTGACGCGGTTGAGGCGGCCGACGGAGGCGCGCGCCAGCTCCAGCGCATGCTCGTCGTTCTCGGCGAGCTGGTCGGTGACGCCGGAGACGCGGCTGTGCAGGTCGGCCCCGCCGAGGTCCTCGGCGGAGACCACCTCGCCGGTGGCGGCCTTCACCAGCGGCGGGCCGGCCAGGAAGATGGTGCCCTGGTGCTTGACGATGATGGCCTCGTCCGCCATGGCCGGCACGTAGGCGCCGCCGGCGGTGCAGGAGCCCATGACCACCGCGATCTGCGGGATGTTGTCCGCGGACATGTTGGCCTGGTTGAAAAAGATGTGGCCGAAGTGCAGGTGGTCGGGGAAGACCTCGTCCTGCCGCGGCAGGTTGGCGCCGCCGGAATCCACCAGGTAGATGCAGGGCAGGCGGTTTTCCTGCGCGATGGTCTGCGCGCGCAGGTGCTTCTTCACCGTCAGCGGGTAATAGGAGCCGCCCTTCACCGTGGCGTCGTTGGCCGCGATCACGCACTCCACCCCGTTGACGCGGCCGATGCCGGCGACGATGCCGGCGGCCGGCACGTCCTCGCCGTAGACCTCGTGCGCCGCCAGCGGCGCGAGCTCGAGGAAGGGCGAGCCCGGGTCGATCAGGGCGTTGATGCGCTCGCGCGCGGTCAGCTTGCCGCGACCCTTGTGGCGCTCCACGGCGGCCTTGCCGCCGCCCTCGCGGATGCGGTCGAGCAGCTTCTGCAGGTCTTCCGCCAGCGCGCGGTGGTGCGCCGCGTTTTCCTGGAAGCCCGCGTCGTGGGTGTTGATGGTCGTCTTCAGGACCGCCATGCCTTCACCTTCTCATTCCGGTTGTCACGGGAGCGGTCGTGCCGCTCCGACGGGATCACTTCGTTTCGTTGAACAGCTCGCGGCCGATGAGCATGCGGCGGATCTCGCTGGTGCCGGCGCCGATCTCGTAGAGCTTGGCGTCGCGCAGGTAGCGACCCGTCGGGTTTTCGTTGATGTAGCCGTTGCCGCCCAGCACCTGGATGGCCTCCAGCGCCAGCTTCGTCGCGTTCTCGGCGGTGTAGAGGATGACGGCGGCGGCGTCCTTGCGCGCGGTCTCGCCGCGGTCGCAGGCCTGGGCCACGTTGTAGAGGTAGGCGCGCGAGGCGTTGAGCAGGGTGTACATGTCGGCGACCTTGCCCTGCATCAGCTGGAACTCGCCGATGGCCTGGCCGAACTGCTTGCGCTCGTGGATGTAGGGAATGACCACGTCCATGCAGGCCTGCATGACCCCGACCGGGCCGCCGGAGAGCACCACGCGCTCGTAGTCCAGGCCGCTCATCAGCACGCGCACGCCTTCGCCGACCTTGCCCAGCACGTTTTCTTCCGGTACCTCGCAATCCTGGAACACCAGTTCGCAGGTGTTGGAGCCGCGCATGCCGAGCTTGTCCAGCTTCTGGGCGCGGGAGAATCCCTTCCAGTCGCGCTCGACGATGAAGGCGGTGATGCCGCGCGGGCCGGCATTGATGTCGGTCTTGGCGTAGATCACGTAGGTGTTGGCGTCGGGGCCGTTGGTGATCCACATCTTGTTGCCGTTGAGCACGTAGCGGTCGCCCTTCTTGTCGGCGCGCAGCTTCATGCTGACCACGTCGGAGCCGGCGCCCGGCTCGCTCATCGCGAGCGCGCCCACGTGCTCGCCGCTGACCAGCTTCGGCAGGTACTTCGCCTTCTGCGCGGGCGTGCCGTTCCTGTGGATCTGGTTCACGCACAGGTTGGAGTGCGCGCCGTAGGAAAGGCCGACCGAGGCCGAGGCACGGCTCAGCTCCTCCATGGCGATGATGTGCGCAAGGTAGCCCATCGCGGTCCCGCCGTAGTCCTCCTCGACGGTGATGCCCAGAAGCCCGAGGCCGCCCAGCTTGGGCCACAGGTCGGGCGGGAACTCGTTGGTGCGATCGATCTCGGCCGCGCGCGGCGCGATCTCCTTCGCGGCAAAGTCGCGCACGCTGTCGCGCAGCATGGTCACCGTCTCGCCGTGGTCGAAGCCGAGGAAGCTCATACTGGATGGTCGGGCGTGCCGGCTAGCATCATCAGGGTCTGCTGCATGGTGGCAACGTGCTTGCCATCCTGAGCGTACACCTCGCCGCGGGCAATCGTCAGCGTGCGGCCGGCCTTGACCA
>DASUDN010000151.1:0-2044 GCA_036275595.1 Moraxellaceae bacterium | reverse complement strand
TTTCCGGGAAAGTGGGTCCTGTCAGCGCAGCCGCCAGAGCTGCCGCCATCCACAGGAGCACGCCATGATCGGTTTCCCCATCGCCCTTGTCGCCGCCAACGCCCTGGAGTGGTACGCGCACAACAAGTTGCTGCACGGCACCCCGCAGGGTCCGGGCAAGCCCCGCTACAGCCCCATGCCCATCGCCATGAAGAGCCACTGGATCCACCACAAGATGGTGCGCACCCAGGACTACCGCGACGACGGCTACAACGAGGGCCTCAGCAACTGGCGCACCCGCGGCGAGCTCGGCAACGTCCTCAAGGCCACCGCCATCACCTCGCTGCTGTGGCCGGTCGCGCCCTTCTTCGTGCTGGGCTCCTACTATGCCGCCGGCAATTACTTCTATACCCATGCCCGCTCCCACCTCGACCCCGAGTGGGGCCGCAAGGCGATCCCCTGGCACTACGACCACCACATGAACACCAACCAGGACGCCAACTGGTGCGTGACCAAGCCCTGGTTCGACTACATCATGGGCACCCGTGTCATCGCCGACCCGGCCCATGCCGAGACCAATCCGCTCGGCATCAAGCTGCCCAGGTTCGTGGAGAAGCGCGTCAACGCCGTGGCGCGGCGCCTGCTGCCGCATGCCTTCGAGCGTCTCGACGAGAACCGCGCGAAGGAGCACAAGGCGCGCCTCAAGGGCGTGGACCTGCCCATTCCCGAGTACGCCGACCGCGCCGCCTGAGGGGCACCGGACAGGGCCGGACACTGCCTCCCGGCCCTGCCACCAGTCGCGCCGGCACCGCACAGGCCCGCTTCCGCGGGCCTTTTTTTGTCAACGGACCCTTGCCTTGCCCGGGGCCACCTATACTCATGGCCTTTCGTGTAATACGGCAGGGCCAGTCGCACTGGCAGGAGGCCGCCATGCCTCGGCCTTTTCAGGGGTTGCCTCCCGGGGTGCCGCCGTCCGGCACCGCGCTCCGGCAGGCGGGGTGCGCATCGCCGATGCTGGCCATGCATCGGCAGGAGCCGCTGGCGACGACGCTCTTCTTCTGCGGCGACGTCATGACCGGCCACGGCATCGACCCCTTGCTCCATCCCTCCGATTTCCTCTCTCCCGCCGAGCGCAGCGTCAAGGCCGCGCTCGAGTACGTGCGCGAGGCCGAGTCGGCCCAGCCCGACACGCCGCTGCCGCGGCCCGTCTGCTATGAGTACCCGTGGGGCGACGCGCTGGCGCTGCTCAAGCGCGAGCAGCCGGACCTGCGCCTGGTGAACCTCGAGGCCTCCATCACCGCCCGTGGCTCGCCCGCCGCGCCGCGCGCCCACGCCCGCCTGCCGCCGCAGCACCTGCCCACGCTGGCGGCGCTGGGCGTGGATGGCGCGGTGCTGGCCAACCATCACGCCCTCGACTGGGGCCACGAGGGCCTGAACGACACGCTGGCGGCGCTGCGCCAGGCCGGCATCGCCGGCGTCGGCGCCGGCCGCGACCGGAGCGAGGCGGAACAGGAGGTGCAGTGGCTGGTGCCGGGCAAGGCGCGGGTGCGCCTGTTCGCCTTCGGCCATGCCTCCAGCGGGCTGTCCCCGGACTGGGCCGCCGCCGACGGCCGCCCGGGGATCAACTGGCTGGAAGCGCTGGACGGCGAGGCCATCACGCAGATTGCCCGTCGCATCCACGACAGCCGGCGCGAGGGCGACATCGTGCTGGTGTCCCTGCACTGGGGCGGGTGCTGGGGCTACGAGGTGAGCGCCGAGCAGCGCGACTTCGCGCACGCGCTCATCGACGAGGCAGGGGTGGACCTGGTGTGGGGGCACTGCGCGCACCACCCGCAGCCCATCGAGGTCTATCGCGACCGCCTCATCCTCTATGGCGTCGGGGACTTCCAGGGCGAGGCCAGCGCCGGCGGCGGCCACGAGGAGTTCCGTCCCGACCTCGCCGCGCTCTACCTGCCGCGGCTGGCGCCGGACGGCAGCTTGCGCGACCTGCGCCTGTGGCCGCTGCGCGTGCACCTGTTCCGCCTGAAGCGCGCCGGCGCCAGCGACAGCCATTGGTTGGCGCGCG
>DASUDN010000150.1:0-4123 GCA_036275595.1 Moraxellaceae bacterium | reverse complement strand
GCTTTGCACCCAACCATTGGCCGAAAAGGTGAAGCCCTCCAATTGTTCGCCGAAGTACTCCACCATGTCGTTGCGCTCGGCCTCGCCGTGCACCCGCACGTCCAGTCCCACCGCTTCCTGCTCGCGGATGGCATGGGCAATCTCCTCGCGCATGGCGATGTCGTAGGCCGCGGCATCGATCTCGCCCGCGCGCCAGGCGGCGCGCGCGTGACGGATCACCCGCGTCTGCGGGAACGAACCGATGGTGGTGGTGGGCAGCAGCGGCAGGCCCAGGGCCGTCGCCTGCGCCGCGGCGCGCACCGGCCAGGGGCTGCCACGGCGCGCCTGCGCGGGGGTGATGGCCGCGACCGCGGCGCGCACGTGCGGGTCGTGGCGCCCGGGGGCCTGCCGGGCCGCCGCCTCGGCGCGGTCCGAGCGCTCCAGCGCCAGTTGCGCGACGATGCCCTCGGGATCGGCCAGGGCGCGCCCGAGCGCCACCACCTCCTCCACCTTCTGCACCGCGAAGGCCAGGCGCTCGCGCAGACCGGGCGGCAGCGCGTCCTCGCGCGCGAGGTCCACCGGCACGTGCAGCAGGGAGCAGCTGCTGGCCACCCACAAGCGCTCGCCCAGGCGCGACTGCGCCTCGCGCAGCAGGGCCAGGCGCTCGCGCAGCGGCGTGCGCCAGACATTGCGGCCATCCACCACGCCCAGTGACAGCACCTTGTAGTCCGGCAGCTGGTCCAGCACCCGCCGCCACTCGCCGCCGCTGCGCAGCACGTCGAGGTGCAGGCCGGCCACCGGCAGGTGCAGCGCCGTCCACAGGTTCTCCTCCAGCGGCCCGAAGTAGGTGGCCAGCAGGACCTTGAGGTCGCGGCGCTGCAGGCGGTGGTAGGCGTGCTCGAAGGCGGCCTGCCACGCGGGCGGCAGGTCCAGGCCGAGGATGGGCTCGTCCACCTGCACCCACTCCACCCCCTGCGCGGCCAGCCGGTCCAGCACCTCGGCGTACACCGGCAGCAGTCGCGGCAGCAGCTCCAGGCGATCGAAGGCCCCGCCCTGGCACTTGCCCAGCCACAGCCAGGTCAGCGGTCCCAGCAGCACCGGCTTGACCGCATGGCCCAGCGCCCGGGCCTCCTCGACCTCGCGGAACAGGCGCTCGCTGCGCAGCGCGAAGACCTGGTCGCGGTGCAATTCGGGCACGAGGTAGTGGTAGTTGGTGTCGAACCACTTGGTCATTTCCTGGGCGACCGCGTCGCAGCCGCAGGGGGCGCGGCCGCGGGCCATGCGGAACAGGGTGTCGAGGTCGACCTCGCCCTCGGGGGCGCCGAAGCGCGCCGGAATGGCGCCGAGCAGGGCCGAGGTGTCCAGCACGTGGTCGTAGTAGGCGAAGTCGCCGACGGTAACGAGGTCCAGTCCGGCCTCGGCCTGCAGGCGCCAGTGCCGGGCGCGCAGGGAGCGGCCGGCGGCCTCGAGCGCCGCGCGGTCGCCGTCGGCCCAGTAGGCCTCCACCGCGCGCTTGAGCTCGCGGTCGGCACCGATGCGGGGGAATCCCGGGATATGTGTCTTCATGATGCGGTCCTTCAGTGGCAACGCAGCCATTCTCGGACCGGCTTTACTTAAATCAAAATCAACTTTCTAATCTGCTTGGTGAATTCCATTCAATCAGGACCACCATGATCGACCTCCGCCACCTGCGCACCCTGGCCACCCTGCGCGAAACCGGCTCCCTGGCCGAGGCCGCCGAGCGCCTGCACCTCACCCAGTCCGCCCTCTCCCACCAGCTCAAGACCCTGGAGACCGAGGCCGGCCTCACCCTCTTCGTGCGCAAGAGCCAGCCCCCGCGCTTCACCCGGGCCGGCGAGCGCCTGCTGGAGCTGGCCGACCTGGTGCTGCCCGCCCTGCGCGCCGCCACCCGCGACCTCGCGCGCCTGCGTGACGGCCGCGCCGGCCGCCTGGTGATGGCCATCGAGTGCCACAGCTGTTTCGAATGGCTGATGCCGGCCCTGAACCGCTTCCGCGCGGACTGGCCCGAGGTGGAGCTGGACTTCAGCTCCGGCTTTCATGCCGACGCCCAGGACATGCTGCAACGGCGCGAAGTGGACCTGGTGGTGACCTCCAATCCCGGCGGACAGGCCGACCTGCGCTTCGTGCCCCTGTTCGACTACGAGGCGCGTCTGGTCGTGGGCCTGCACCATCCCTGGGCCGCGCGCGAGCACGTGCTGCCCGCCGACCTCGCCGGCGAGACGCTGGTGACCTATCCGGTGGACGAGGAGCGTCTGGACATCTTCGCGCACTTCCTGACGCCGGCCGGGGTGCGACCCGCCGCGCTGCGCCACAGCGAGCTCACCCTGATGATGGTGCAGCTCGCCGCCAGCGGCCGCGGGGTCTGCGCCCTGCCCGGCTGGGCCGCCCAGGAATACGTGCAGCGCGGCTGGGTGAAGACGCTGGCCCTGGGCCCCGCCGGCGTCTGGCGCACCCTCTACGCGGCCGTGCGCGAGGAGGATGCCGGCCTCGCCTTCCTGGCGGACTTCCTCGACACCGCTCGCCGCACCAGCGAGGCGACGCTGGCCGGCATCCGCCCTGAACCGGCCAGCTTTTCGTAGACAGTCACTGGCCGCGTAGTGGGTAACGCCGCTCATACTCTACCGGCGACAGGTCGCCAGCGGAACCATGACGGCGAACCGGGTTGTAGAACATCTCGATGTAATCGAACACATCCGACGCCGCCGCTTCCCGCGTTGGATAGATCCGGCGCTTGATCCGCTCCTTTTTCAGCGCACCGAAGAAGCTCTCGGCCACGGCATTGTCGTGGCAGTTGCCGCGACGGCTCATACTCGGGACCATGCGGTGCTCCTTCAGGAACGCCTGCCAATCGCTGCTGGTGAACTGGCTGCCCTGGTCGGAGTGCACCATGACGCCGGGCGCTGGCTTGCGCCGCCACACCGCCGCCAACAGGGCCTGCAGCACCAGGTCGCTGGCCATGGTCGCACTCATCGACCAGCCGACGATCTGGCGCGAGTAAAGGTCCATGACCGCTGCCAGGAACAGCCAGCCCTCGTAGGTGCGGATGTAGGTAATGTCGGTGACCCAGACCTTGTTGGGCGCATCCGGCGAGAACTCGCGGTTCAGCACGTTCTCTACCAGGCCGGTCGGGCCGCTCCGGTGCCGAGGCTTGCCGCCGTAGCCGATCTGCGCCCGCAGGCCCTCCGTCTTCATCAGGCGGCGCACGCGATGGCGGCTGCAGGTCTCGCCGGCCGCGCGCAGGTCATGAGTGATCTTGCGGTAGCCGTACACCGTGCCGCTGGCCAGCCAGTAATGCTTGATCAGGCCGAGCAGGCGCCGGTCCTCGCGCTCACGCAGGCTGCCGGCCTGGGCCAGCCACGCGTAATAGCCGCTGCGGTGCACGCCCAGGACGCGGCACATGGCGCAGAGGCGGAACTCGTCGCGATGGTCCCGCATGAACGCGTACTTCGCCTTTACCCCTTGGCAAAGTACGCGGCGGCTTTTTTTAGGATGTCGCGTTCCTCGGTCACGCGCTTGAGCTCGGCCTTGAGGCGACGGATCTCGGCGGACTCGCTGGGGGCGGTGGCCTGGCCGGCGGGCTGTGCCGAGGCCTTGCGGGCCTTCTGGACCCAGTCGTACAAGGTGTGCTTCGGCAGGCCCAGCCGGGCGGCGACATCCACCACGGTATGACCCCGGTCGATGACCTGCTTGATGGCCTCGGCCTTGAACTCGGCCGTGTATTGCGTATTGCTCATAGACACCTCTTCTATTGCCGTAATTATGGCCTAAGGGTGTCTACGAAATCCTGGCCGGTTCACCCGGCGCGGGCCCCCGCCTCCCCCTGACGACGTGGACCAGCGCCTGCGGCGATGGCGATGGCGATGGCGATGGCGATGGCGATGGCGATGGCGATGGCGATGGCGATGGCGGTGGCGATGGCGATGGCAGTGGCAGTGGCAGTGGCAGTGGCAGTGGCAGTGGCAGTGGCAGTGGCAGTGGCAGTGGCATCAGAGCATTTGCCCGGGACCAGCCGCCACCTTTTTTGCACTTGGCATTTCGCGGCTCATAAATGAGCCCCTAAGGCACTTAAGGGCTCATTTTTGAGCCGCGAAATGCAGTGACCACAAATGGGCCTGCAAAGCAC
>DASUDN010000149.1:0-10454 GCA_036275595.1 Moraxellaceae bacterium | reverse complement strand
GCCAACAGGAAACAAAGGACCATGAAGATGCTGAAGGCCGAGAACGTCATCGCGTTGGCGCTCCAGCGATTGAAATAGACACGGAAGGTGGACTGCTCGGGCAGCCGCGTCTTTTGCCGGGTCCAGGTCTGGCGGTCGAGTCGGAAGATCACCCAGGCCTTCACCAGGGAGCCGGCGAGCTGGTTGTAATACAGCAGGAAGGGATAGCTGGGGCGCACCGGATGGCCGCCGGTGGCCAGGATCAGGCAGACCACGAAGCGCGTCATGCCGATCCACAGGATGTACACGATCATCATGACCGGGCCATAGACCAGGCTGGCGATGGCGGCGGTGGTGATGCCGATGAGGCCTGTCCACATGGAGATGCGCTGGTCCAGCATCACGTAATACGTGAACAGCCCCAGGCGGCGCAGGCCCAGCGAGGTGGCGCGCATGTTCTGGCGCAGGGCATTCCCGTACCAGCGGAACATCAGCATCAGGGAGGCCACCACGAAGTTGTTGCTGGGCGGATGCTCGAGGGTGCAGATGCTGACGTCGGGCACGTAGAAGGTGTCGTAGCCGAGCCGCATGACATGGAACCAGCTGGACTTGTCGTCCCCGGTCAGGAAGCGGAAGCGGCCGAGACGCCAGTGCTCCAGGTAGTCGTTCTGTACCCCATTGATGAATTCCGGGTGGGTCACCACGCTGCCGCGAAAGATGGACATGCGGCCGGTCAGCGTCAGCACCCGGTGGGTCAGGCCCATGGAGCACATGTTGATGTGGCGCTGGGCGAAGCGCAGGTGGTGCCAGTCACTGATCACCCCCCCGCCCATCACCTCGCAGCGCTCGTTGGTGGTGAGCGCGCCCATGTTGGGCAGCAGGGTGAAGAACGGCAGGGAGTCGCGCACGCAACCCGGGGTGAGCACGGTATCACCGTCCACCACCACCACCACCGACTCGTGGAAGCGGCGGTTGCGCGAGATGGCACGGAAGCCGTGGGCCAGGCCATCGCGCTTGCCGGTGCCGGGGATGCGCACGAAGATCAGGTCGATGTCACCGCCTCGTGCCACCACGGTATCGCGGTAGACCGAGCGAATCAGGAACTCGTCGGACTTTTCGACGATGGACGCCACCACCGACGCCGGCCGGCCACAGGCCAGCGCCTCCATGAACACCGCGTGGTAGACCTTGTAGGTGGTGCTGGTCTCGATGCGGAAGCTCGTGACCAGAAAGTGGACGTGCGCCGGCAGCGCCTCCGGCGGCACCGCAGCCGCCCGCTCGCGCAGGCGGGGGAACACGATGCGCAGGAAGAACTGGGCGCGCAGGAAGTGCACGAGCGCGACCGAGTAGCGCCACGCGCTGATCAGCCCGAGCAGCAGCAGGAACTTGGTGCTGCCGTCGAGGAAGATCAGGCGCGGCGCCAGCGTGGCCAGGAAGCCGAGGAAGCTGCCGAAGAGCAGCCACCCCAGCCACCAGCCGGCGCGCTCCGGCAGCCAGGAACGGACGGGAGCGGAGGCGGTCATGGCCGGTTACCAGCAGATGCCCTGGTAGCCGGGATGACTCACGCCCGGGGCGATCCCGGTCAGGTCGATGATGGTCTTTTCCTCCGGGATGCGCGGCAGGAAGGAGCGGAACTCCGGATCCGGATAGGAGATGACCAGGGTGTCGGCATGGGCCGCGATCTCGTCCAGGCTGCCGACCAGCAGGTTGGAGAGGTGGGGGATGCGCGTCGTGATGTACTCCTTGTTGGCGCCGCGCACGCGCGCCTGCTCCACATTGCGGTCGTAGATGCGCAGGTCGTAGCCCTTGCCCAGCAACCGCTCGCCCAGCTCCACGAAGGGGCTCTCGCGCAGGTCGTCGGTGCCGGACTTGAAGCTCAGGCCCAGCATGCCGATGCGCCGAGCCGGCCTCTGCATGATGAGGTCCAGGCCGCGGCGGATATGCTCCTGGTTGCTGTCCAGCATGGAGTACAGAAGCGGCAGCTGCAGGTCGCGCTGCATGGCGCGGTAGGTCAGCGCGCGCACGTCCTTGGGCAGGCAGGAGCCGCCGAAGGCAAAGCCCGGTCGCATGTAGTACGGCGATACATTGAGGGACTTGTCCTTGCAGATGGTGTCCATCACCTCGCGACCGTCGACGCCGAAGATCTTGGCCACCGACCCGATCTCGTTGGCGAAGGCGACCTTGGTCGCGTGCCAGGCGTTGCAGGTGTACTTGATCATCTCCGCCACTTCCGGCGCGCGCACCACGATCTCGCCGGAGATCCCCTCGTAGAGGCCGGCGATGATGGCGGCGGTGTCCTCGTCCTCGGCGCCGATGATGGTGAAGGGCGGGTGGTCGAAGTCGTGGATGGCGGTGCATTCGCGCAGGAACTCGGGGTTCACGGCGACACGGAAGCCCGAGCCGGCGCGCTTGCCGGAGGCACCCTCGAGGGTCGGTATGACGAGCTGGCGCAGGGTGCCGGGCAGCACCGTGCTGCGGATCACGACGATGTGGCCGTCCGCCTTGTGGCGCAGCGCCTCGCCGATCTGCTGGCAGACCTCGCGCACATGCGACAGGTCGAGGTCGCCGTTGGCCTTGCTGGGCGTGCCCACGGCGATGAAGGACAGGTCGGAGGACGCGATGGCGTCGGCGACGCGGGTAGTGGCGTGGAGGCGCCGGCCGGCGACCTCGGCCAGCAACTCGCCGAGGCCGGGCTCCACGATGGGCGAGCGTCCCTGCCGGATGTCGGCGACCTTGTCGGCGTTGATGTCCACGCCCACGACCTCGTGGCCGCGCCGCGCGAAGCACGCGGCACACACCACACCCACATAGCCCATTCCAAATACACTGATCCTCATGGCGTCCTTGCCCCGTCACAGTTGGTGGGAATCGAATGCAGGGGACGCCGGCCGTCGCGTGACCGCGCTGTGGCGGCGACGCGAAGGAAGAGGCAATGAAATGACGAAGGTCCGCCGCCCGTCCCTGGCGGCCGCATGCGTCCCTGGCAAGGAAAACACTACAGGACGCGACTCTTGCGCTGCAATTCCAAAAGCCGCTTAGTTACAGCAAGACGCAATCGACGAACGCGACGGATTAGTCGCGCAACAAAAACAGGCTGGTGCAAGCAGAAGTCACACACTATTCGCTGAGCGAACCGGCACGCGCTCGCCGCCCCTCCCCCGCCCGGCTCAGTCGCCGAGACCGCAGGCGCGGTTGGCGGGCACGGCGATGTCCATGAGGCGGGGATCGGGCAGCTTCAGCGCCCTCATCTGTTCCACGTAGGCGGCCTCGTCGGCCACCTGCAGGCGCGGGTTCCAGGCGCGCTCCTCGGCGATGGTGCTGGACGTCCAGCCCTTGTAGTCGTGCGCCGGATACACCACCGTGTCGCCCGGCAGCGTCAGCAGGCGCGCGAACAGGCTGTGATACTGGGCGCGGGCATCGCCGTTCTGGAAGTCGGTGCGACCGGTGCCGCGGATCAGCAGGGTGTCGCCGGTGAAGGCATAGCGGCGGCCATCGGCCTCGAGCAGGAAGGAGTAGGAGTCGTCGGTGTGCCCCGGCGTGTACACCGCCAGCAGGCGATGGCGGCCGAAGGGGATGACGGTGCCGTCACCGAAGCGCGCCGACACGCAGGGCGCCGCCGACTGCTCGCCCATCCAGGTGAGGCAGCCGGTGGCCTCGCGCAGCGCGCCCAGGGCCGTGATGTGGTCGGCGTGCACATGGGTATCCAGCGCGGCCACCAGCGTGAGCCCGAGTTCCCTCAGCAATTGCAGGTAGGCCGCCACCTGCCCCTTCACGGGATCGACGAGCACGGCCTCGCGGCTGCCGGCGTCGGCCAGCAGGTAGGTATAGGTACTGGATTCCGCATCGAAAAGCTGGCGCAGCAACATGATCCACCTCCGGGGCGCGGCGGGGCTCCTGCCCTGCCGTCTTTGCGGGTTCAGGGAATGACGCGGGCCAGCGCCGGCCACAGGTTCCAGCCCGCCAGCAGCAGCATTGCCACCACGAACAGGCGCTGCAGCGCGGGACCGGCCAGGCGCGGCGCCAGCGCGGTGCCGAGCAGCATGCCGCCGACGCCGCCCGCCATCACCGGCGCCGCCACCGCAGGCAGGGGATGCGCCACGGCCTGCGCGACGACGCCGGTAGCCGCCACCGCCATGATGATGGCCAGCGAGGTCGCCACCGCCTGCACCATGGGCAGGCCGGCCAGCAGCACCAGCGCGGGCACGATGACAAAGCCGCCGCCCACGCCGAACAGGCCGGAAAGGACGCCGGTGGCCAGGCCCACCGCCCCCAGGCGCAGGGCGCAGGGCCAGCGCCACTCCAGCAGGCCGCTCTCGCTGAGCGTGCAGGCGGCCGCGATGCCGGCATCCGCCGGGCTGCGGGCGGCACGCACCACGCGCGTGGCCTCGGGCTGGCGCGCCGCCTGCCGCCACATGCGCACCGCGATGACGGCCACCAGCACGGTGAAGGCCGCCACCAGCAGCGCCTCGGGCAGCCGGCGCGCCAGCGCCTGGCCGGCCGGCACCGCGAGCGCGCCGGCGCCCCCCACCAGCAGCGCGGCCCGCCACACGATCTGGCCCTTGCCGAGCCGCAACAGCACGCCCAGCGTCGCCGCCAGCGCCACCGCGCCCAGCGACAGGCCGGCGGCCGTCACCGCGTCCTGGCCCAGCACGCGCATGACCAGCGGCACTGCCAGCACCGAGCCGCCGGCACCGGTGAGACCCAGCACCAGACCGATCAGCAGCCCCACCAGCACCGCGAGCATGCGGGCGCCCTCTTACTTCTCGTCCTGCAGGCGCAGGATGCCCATCATCCTGAGCACGTATTTCTCGTAGAACGGCTCGGCGTTGCCCACCTTCATCTTGCGGATGAAGTACTTCTCGAAGCCGATCTTGGCCAGGTGCACCCAGTAGCCCTGCCGGCTCCAGGTGACGTTGCGCGGCGGAATCTGCGGCAGCGCCACGAAGACGGCGCCGTCGTCGCCGAGGTCGGCCAGGCAGAGCGCGTTCCAGGTGGCACGGGCGGTGCCCTCCTTGCCCTCGATGTCGGCCTTGATGTTCTCGCAGATCGCCGTCACCATCGATTCGATCATGTAGCCAGTCTTGGGCGCACCGGTCGGCACCGGCGTGACCTCCACCGGCGGAATGGCCACGCAGACGCCGGCCGAGTAGATGTTGCGGTAGGTCGGATTGCGCTGGTGCTCGTCGATCAGCACGAAGCCGCGCGGATTGCACAGCCCCTCCGTCCCCGCCACCGCGTCCACGCCCTTGAAGGCGGGGATGAACATGCTGAAGCGCTGCGGCAGCACCTGCTCCTTCACCACCTCGCCCTTCTCGTTGTGCTCGGCCACCTTCACGCTGTCCGGCGTCACCTCGAGCACCTTGGCGTTGGTGATCCACTTGATGTGGCGCTGGCGCAGGATGGATTCCAGCATGCCTTTGGAGTCGCCCACGCCACCCAGGCCCATGTGGCCCACATACGGCTCGCTGGTGACGAAGGTGATGGGCACCTTGTGGCGCAGCTTGCGCTTGCGCAGGTCGGCGTCGACTATCATGGCGAACTCGTAGGCCGGACCGAAGCAGCTCGCGCCCTGCACGGCGCCGATCACGACGGGGCCGGGATTCTCGAGGAACTTCTGGTAGGCGTCCCAGGCGTGGGCCGCATGCGGGGTGCTGCACACCGATTGCGCGCCGCCGTGCTCGGGCCCGAAGCCGGGAATCTCGTCGAAAGCCAGCTTGGGCCCGGTGGTAATCACGAGGTAGTCGTAGTCCAGCATGTCGCCGTTGGCGAGCAGCAGCTGGTTCTGCGCCGGACGGATCTCCGTCACGGCCTGCACCACCAGCTGGATGTCCTTCCTGGCCAGCGGTTTTGCCAGCGGGACCACGATCTGGTCCGGCTTGCGCCAGCCCACCGCCACCCAGGGATTGGAGGGCGTGAACTGGAAGTGGTCCACGGGATTGACCACCGTGATCCGGTGCCCCTTGCCCAGTTCCTTGCGCAGGTCGTAGGCCGCCGGCAGGCCGCCCAGGCCCGCGCCCATCACCACGATATGTGCCATGACGCTCGTCTCCTCCGCCGCCGGGGCGGGTCTTGTCGTTGTGCCTGATCGACTGCCTGGGGCCATGCTGCGCCGGCGCGAGCGATCATCTTTTGACCAGGATCAAGCTCTCGTCGGGGCGCTGCGCCATGCTGGCAACGTCATGGCTTGACTGTATATTAGGTTTTGCTAAATTAGCAACACCTAAAGTTAACCGGAGCCCGTCATGCCCCGCGCCACCCCCCTTCCGGCGGTCACCGACTTCAGCGGCATGGAGGTCCACGCCGAGGACGCGGCCCGCCTGCTGCGCTCGCTGGGCAATGCCCACCGCCTCATGGTGCTGTGCGCCCTCTGCGGCGGCGAGAAGTCCGTGGGCGAGCTCAATGCCCTGGTGCCGCTGTCCCAGTCCGCCCTCTCG
This sequence comes from Moraxellaceae bacterium, assembly GCA_036275595.1. Taxonomy (GTDB): domain Bacteria; phylum Pseudomonadota; class Gammaproteobacteria; order Pseudomonadales; family Moraxellaceae; genus UBA2031. The sequence goes on along the minus strand of DASUDN010000149.1, from coordinate 4,041 downwards.
CAGCACCTCGCCGTGCTGAGAGAGGAGGCCCTGGTGAGCACCCGCCGCGAAGGCCAGACCGTCTTCTACAGCGTGCCGGACAGCCCGGCCCTGAAGATCCTGGAGGTGCTGCACGGCGCCTTCTGCCCCACCCAACCTGCCCCCGAATCCCGCAAAGGAGTGAAGTGATGACGAACCCCAACGAGCTGTGGCTGGACATCCCCAACTGCTGCACCCCCGGCACAGGCCTCTGCACCGGCGGGCGGCCCCGCCCCGAGCACTTTGCCCAGGCCAGGGCGAAGGGCGTGCGCACCGTCATCAACCTCTGCCCGCCCGGCGAGGCCTGCGACTACGACGAGGCCGCCGTGGTGACCGGCCTTGGCCTGCATTACGTGAACATCCCGGTGTCCGGCCCTGCCGACATCACCGTGGAAAAGGCGAAGGAGCTGGCGAAGGCCATGGCCGAGTGCAGCCCCGGGCATCCGGTGCTGCTGCACTGCGCCTCCGGCAACCGCGTCGGCGCCCTGATGGCCATGAAGGCCCGCTTCGTCGACGGCAAGAGCCCCGCCGAGGCGCTGGCGGAAGGCCGTGGCACCGGCCTCAAGGCGCTGGAGCCGCTGGTGACCCAGCTCATCGGCGCCTGAGCGCGCCCTTTCAGAAAGAGGAAATGACCATGACCGCCTCCATCGACCAGATCGTGTTCCGCGTCGCCGGCCTGTTCATCCTGGCCTCGCTGGCCCTCTCGCAATTGCACAGCCCCTACTGGCTGTGGTTCACCGCCTTCGTCGGCGCCAACATGTTCCAGGCCTCGTTCACCGGCTTCTGCCCCATGGCCGCGATCCTGGCCCGGCTCGGCGTGAAGCCCGGCGCCGCCTTCTGTTCCCGCTCCGAAGCCCACTGACGAGGCCGCCGCCATGCACGCACGCCTGCCCGCCCTGACCGCCACCCTCCTGGCCCTGAGCCTCGCCGGCTGCGGCAAGGAAGAAGCCGCCCCAGCCCCGGGCACGGCAGTCAAGCTCGACACCATTGCCGTCGGCAGCGGGCCCGCCGCGCGCGAGCAGCAGGTGGATGGCGTGCTGGAGGCCCTCAATGCCGCCACCCTGTCGGCGCAGACCAGCGCGCGCATCGTGGCGCTGCCGGTGGATGTGAACGACCGCGTCAGCGCGGGGCAGCTGGTGGCGCGCCTGCGCGATACCGAGCAGCGCTCCGGCCTGGACCAGGCGGAAAGCGCCCTGCGCATGGCACAGGCGCGCATGGTGGAAGCCGACAAGACCTACGAGCGCATCAAGGAGGTCTATGCCAGGCGCCTGGTGGCCGCGGCGCAGATGGACGCCGCCACCGCCGAGCACGACGCCGCCCGCGCCGCCCTCAATGCCGCCCAGGCAGCGCGCAACCGCGCCGCCGAGCAGCTGGCCTACACCGAGGTGCGCGCGCCCTTCGCCGGCGTGGTGACCTCGCGCCCGGTGCAGGTCGGCGAGGCGGTGATGCCCGGCCAGCCCCTGCTGGTGGTGCAGGCCCCCGGCGCCATGCGCGCCGTGGTGGACGTGACCCAGCAGATGGCGGAGGCGCTGCGCAGGAGCGGCAAGGCCACCATCGTGCTCGGCGACGGCCGTCGCTTCGACGCCGCCGCCGTGACCGTCTTCCCGAATGCCGACCCGGCCACGCAGACCGTGCGCGTGCGCGCCGACCTGCCGGCCAACGTCAACGGCAATGTCTTTCCCGGCATGGCCGCCAAGGTCGTATTCGCCGTGGGCGAGGCCGAGACCATCGCCCTGCCCGCCTCGGCGCTGCTGCAGCGCGGGGAGATCACCGGGGTGTACATCCAGGAGAAGACCGGCCACGTCGCCTTCCGCGCCGTGCGTACCGGCCGCCAGCTCGCCGATGGCCGCATCGAGATCCTGTCCGGCCTCGGCGCCGGTGAGCAGGTGGCGAAGGACCCGCGCCGCGCGGCCGCCGCCTTCGCGCCGGAGACGAGCAAATGAGCGAGCCGCGCCTGGGCATTTCCGGCCGCATCGCGGCCGCCTTCCAGTCCTCGCAGCTGACGCCGCTGCTGGCCCTGGTCGGCTTCCTGCTCGGCGTGTTCGCCGTGCTGGTGACGCCGCGCGAGGAGGAGCCGCAGATCGACGTCACCTTCGCCAACGTCTTCATCCCCTATCCCGGCGGCAGCGCGCGCGAGGTGGAGCAACTCATCACCAACAACGCCGAGCAGGTGGCGATGCAGATGGCCGGCGTCGAGCACGTGTATTCCACGTCCTCGCCGGGCATGGCCATGCTGGGCGTGCGCTTCGAGGTGGGGCAGGCCCGCACCGACGCCATCGTGCGCCTGTACAACGCCTTCTATGAAAAGCAGGACTGGATGCCGCAGGGCGTGCGCGCGGGCCCGGTGCTGATCAAGCCCAAGGGCATCGACGACGTGCCGGTGTTCGCCGTCACCCTCACCGACCAGGACCCGGCCGCGGGCGCCGAGCTGCCGCTCAAGGTGGCGCGCGTGCTCGAGACCGAGCTCAAGCGCGTGCCGGGCACCCGCGACGTCTACACCATCGGCGGCCCCGAGCGCATCGTGCAGGTGGCGCTCAACCCGCAGCGGCTGGCCACCTTCGGGCTCTCGCCCGAGGACCTGCGCGACGCCCTCCAGGCCACCAACCAGTCCGCCAACGCCGGCGCAGTGGTGACCAGCAACGCCGCCATCCAGGTCCAGGCCGGTGTCTTCCTGACCCGGCCCGAGGAAGTCGGCGCGCTGGTGATCGGCATGTTCCAGGGCCGTCCCGTGTACCTGCGCGACGTCGCCGAGGTGAAGCTCACCACGGCGCTCCCGGAGCACTACGTGAACGACTGCAGCGGCAGGGGCGCCGACTGCCGCCCGGCCGTCACCGTCGCCGTCACCAAGAAGCCGGGCGAGAACGCGGTGGCCGTGACCGACGCGCTGCAGGCGCGCCTGCACCAGCTGCACGGCATCACCATTCCCGACAACATCGACCTGCGCGTGACCCGCAACTACGGCCAGACCGCCGAGGACAAGGCCACCAAGCTGATCGAGAAGCTGATCTTCGCCACCGCCTCGGTGGTGCTGCTGGTGCTGCTCACGCTGGGCCGGCGCGAGGCCTTCATCGTCGGCATGGCGGTGTTCATCACGCTGACCATCACACTGTTCGCCTCCTGGGCCATGGGTTTCACGCTCAACCGCGTGTCGCTGTTCGCGCTGATCTTCTCCATCGGCATCCTGGTCGACGACGCCATCGTGGTGGTGGAAAACATCCACCGCCACATCAGCAAGGGCGGCAAGTCCCTCGCCGAGGCCATCCCGCTTGCCGTGGACGAGGTGGGCGGCCCCACCATCCTCGCCACCTTCACGGTGATCGCGGCGCTGCTGCCCATGGCCTTCGTCAGCGGCCTCATGGGCCCCTACATGAGTCCCATCCCCATCAATGCCTCGATGGGCATGCTGATCTCGCTGGCGGTGGCCTTCGTGCTGACGCCCTGGCTCGCGCTCAAGCTGCTCGGCCGCGCCGCCGCGCACCACGGCCACGACGCGGCCGAAAGCCGCCTCGACCAGTGGCTGCTGGCCACCTTCCGCCGGCGCATGACGCCCTTCCTCAACGGCCGTGCCGGCCGCGGCGCCCGCGTCAAGCTGCTGGCGGGCATCCTGGTCGCCATCCTGCTCTCCATGGGCCTCGGCGTCGTGAAGCTGGTGGTGCTGAAAATGCTGCCCTTCGACAACAAGTCGGAGTTCCAGGTCGTGGTGGACATGCCCGCAGGCACCCCGCTGGAGGAAACCGAGCGCGTGCTGCAGGCGCTGGGCCGCCACCTGGCCACCGTGCCCGAGGTGACCGATTACCAGACCTATGCCGGCACTGCCTCGCCCATCAACTTCAACGGTCTGGTGCGCCAGTACTACCTGCGCCGCGAGAGCTGGCAGGGTGACATCCAGGTCAACCTGGTCGACAAGCACCACCGCGACCGCCAGAGCCACGAGATCGCGCTCTCGGTGCGCGAGCCGCTGCAGAAGATCGCGGCGCCTTTCAGGGCCAACGTGAAGATCGTGGAAGTGCCGCCGGGACCGCC
>DASUDN010000148.1:0-3890 GCA_036275595.1 Moraxellaceae bacterium | reverse complement strand
CGCCTGGCGGCTGAGGTAAAAGCCGAACTCGCTCTGGCACAGGTGGCGATACAGGTCGTAGGCCACGGTGCGGTGCTCCACTTCCTCGGCCAGGTGCCAGCGGAACAGGTCGGCCATCACCGGATGCGCCTTGTCCCAGCTGGTGTTGTCCATGGCCCACTGGCCCAGCACGCCGGTGAAGTGCTCGATGGCGGCGATGATGCCGACCCGGGCGATCAGCCAGCGCTTCTCCAGGAAGGGCTGCTGCAGCACCGGCAGGCCGAAGGGCGCCTCGCCCAGGAACTGCTCGAACAGCCACTCCGCCTTGGCGCGATAAGTGTCGGTGTCCAGGCCATGGCCCACCAGGTATTGCTCGGCCTTGGAGTGGCTGCGCGCGTGGATGGCCTCCTGGCGGATGAAGCCCTCGACGTCGGCGCGCAGCTGCGGGTCGGTGACCAGCGGCAGCGCCTTGTTGTAGACGCGGCAGAACCACAGCTCGCCCGCGGGCAGCAGCATGTTGATGCCGTTGATGACATGGGAGGCGAAGGGATCGTCCGGGATCCAGTGCAGGGGGATGTCCTGAAAGTCGAACTGCACGCGACGGGGCTTGAGCGGATGGCGCAGCGCTGCGGTCATGTGGCTCTCCTGTCTCTCTCTTCTCGGGTCTTGGAATCAGGGGGTGATGTCGATGCGCGCCACCAGGCGCGACAGGCCGGGGGCGAAGCGGCTGAGCAGGCGCGTGGTCCAGGCCTCGGCGCCCACCAGCGAAAGCGCCGGATTCTTCTGCACGGCCTTGAACACGGCGTCGGCCACGTCCTCGGGCGCGAAGTTGCGGCGCTTGTAGAGGGCGTCGGCCTTCGCGCGCTTCGCGGCCTGCTCTTCCTCGCTCAGGCCGGCATAGACGGTGGCGCCGGCGATGCCGGTGGCCACGAAGCCCGGGCAGATGGCGGTGACGCCGATATCGGCATCAGCCAGCTCGGCGCGCAGACACTCAGTCAGCATGTGCACGGCGGCCTTGCTGGTGGAGTAGGCGGCGAGCTTGCGGCTGGGCGCGAAGGCGGCGGCGGAGGCGACGTTGACGATGTGGCCGCCGCGCTGCGCGTCCACCATCTGCCGCGCGAACAGGCGGGAGCCGTGGATCACGCCCCAGAGGTTGACGTTGAGCAGCTTGTTCCAGTCGGCCACCGAGGTCTCGAGCAGGCCGCCGGCCATGCCGATGCCGGCGTTGTTGACCACGATGTCGGCGCCGCCCAGCTCCTTGCCGACCTCCTTCGCGAGCGCCTCCATGGCGCGGGCATTGCCCACGTCCACGGTGCGCGCCCAGGCGCTGGCGCCGAGCAGGCGGGCGAGCTCGGCCGTACGTTCGGCGGCGGCGGTGTTGATGTCCACGCACACCAGGTCGGCGCCCTCCTCCGCGAACCGGAGCGCGGTGGCGCGGCCGATGCCGGAGCCGGCGCCGGTGACCACGGCGAGCTTGCCCGCCAGGGGCAGGCCGCTGCGCCCGGGACGTACGCGCGCGCGCTGCAGCGCGCCCGGCATCTCGCCGCGCTCGACGCCGGCGACGAACTCGCCGATCCAGGCGGCGATCAGGTCGGGATGGCTGAGCGGCACCCAGTGGCTGGCGTTGAGGTCACGGCGATAAAGCTCGGGCACCCAGCGCGGCAGGTCCTCGAACAGCTGCGTGCTCACGTAGTTGTCGCGGGTCGGTACGATGAGCTGCACCGGGCAGGCGGCGAAGCGACGTTCCGGATTGATCAGCTTGTCGCGGAAGTTGGCGCGATAGAGCTGCACGCCGTTGACGCCATCCTCGGTCTGCGTGGCGTTGGGCTCGGCCTCGCGCACGCCCTCGCGCTTTTCCAGGTAGGTGGGCCAGAACTTGCCGAAGCCGGCCTGCCAGGTGGCGCCGGGCAGCACCGGCAGCTGGAAGAAGCCGATATACCAGGAGCTGAGCAGCTGCTTCATCACCTTGGCCTTGGCCGCCGGCGACAGGTTCAGCGTGCGTTCGCGCACCCAGTGCGCGGCGTGGTCCAGGGCGGGACCGGAAATCGTGGTGTAGGAGGCGATGCGCGGCTTGAGGCGCTCGGTGGTCACCGACTCCCAGCTCTGGATGGAGCCCCAGTCATGGCCCGCCAGGTGGAAGCGGCGGCCGGGAATGAGGGTGTCGACGACGGCGGCCAGGTCCTGCGCCAGCTTCTCGAGCTGGTAGTCGCGCGCGCGCCGCGGCGCGTCGGACTGGCCGGCGCCGCGCACGTCGTAGGCGATGACGAAATGGTCCTTGGCCAAGCGTTCGGCCACCGGCTTCCACACCTGGTGGTTGTCGGGATAGCCGTGCACCAGCACGACCGGGACCTTCCTGCTGTCGCCCCAGGTGGCGACGTGCAGCATCACGCCATTGGAATCGACGCGGGTGGTGGAAGTCTTCATGCCGCGTTCTCCCGCTGCGGCAGCGGCCACAGGCCGCGCTCCCGCCAGCGCCGCACATGCGGCGATTCGTCGTCCAGCCAGTAGGCGTCGTCCTCGGTGATGACGAGCAGCTCCTCGAACTTGGCACCGACGCCGTGGAAGCCCAGGTGCGGTTCCACCGCCCACAGGCCCGGCACGGGCGCATGGTCGGAGCCGGCGTTGGAGGACCAGATCGGCGACCAGCCCTGGCGGCGCGCCACCAGCGCCAGGCGGCCCAGCGCCTCGACGGCCTGGAAGCCGAACTGGAACACGGTGCGCGGCTTGGCGCCGGCGCGCTGTTCCATGGGCTGCACGGTGTGCGCCAGCGTTTCGAAGGGATAGGCCTTGTGGCGCGGGGCATGGCCCTGCTGCTGGATCAGGCGGTCCACCGCCTGCGACACCTCGCGCATGGGGCGGCGCTGCTTGATGAGATCCAGGATGAGGGCGCGGTGCTCGGCCAGGTCGTCGAGCAGGCGGTCGAGGATGCGGTTCTCGCCCAGCACGCCGGCGTAGCCGATGTCGGCCACATAGCCGTTCACCACCGGCGCGTTGTCCAGGATGAAGGGCATGTTCTCTTCCAGGCGGCGGTTGGTGGGCAGGAACTGCAGCGCCACCTTGAAGCCCTGGAAGGCGGTGCGGTCGCCGAACCAGGCGAAGGGCGCGTGGAACCAGCCGGTGACGCCGTGGTCCAGCAGCCAGACTTCCTGCAGGCGCGCCGCCTGCTTCTCGGTCATGCCGGGCTTGAGCTCCTTGGCCACGGCCTCGGCGGCGGCATAGGCCAGGCGCTGGACGTGGCGGAACTGCTCCAGGTCCTCGGGAGTGGGCAGGTAACCGCGGGCGGGGGGCGGGGACTTGGGCAGGGGCATGGCAGGCTCCGTCAACTTAACAGCGTTAAGACTGATGCAATGTTACATTGAATAATGTCTCATTGAATAGCCTGCCTGTTCAGCCTTTTGGTCACGCCGGCCAATCCTGGCGGCACGGGCCAATCCCCGCTCCGTCCGGTCGCGCTGCTGCGCGGCCCGGCCGCCCCACGTAGAATCCCGGGGTCCTCAACCCGGACCGAGGCCGTCATGACCGCCCCCACCCCTTCCGACCGCCCCTATGACGTCGTCGTCTACGGCGCCGCCAGCTTCGTCGGCAAGATCCTCACCCGCCACCTGCTGGAGCGCCACGGCGAGGCCGGCGCGCTGCGCTGGGCACTGGCCGGGCGCAACGCCGGCAAGCTCGAGGAAGTGAAGCGCGAGCTCGGCCTGACCCGGCTGCCGGTGCTGCTGGCCGACGCCGCCGACGGTGCCGCGCTGCGCACCCTGGCCGGCCAGACGCGGGTGGTGGTGTCCACCGTCGGCCCCTACGCGCTCTACGGCTCCGAGCTGGTGGCGGCCTGCGCCGAGCTCGGCACCGACTACTGCGACCTCACCGGCGAGGTGCCCTGGATGCGGCGCATGATCGACGCGCACGAGGCCACC
>DASUDN010000147.1:0-6855 GCA_036275595.1 Moraxellaceae bacterium | reverse complement strand
CCTCAAGTGGGCCACCCTGGTGGCCGACGATGCCGTGCTCAACGAGTCCACCAAGAACGTGCCGGAACTGTACAACTCCGCCTGCAGCCTGGTGCCGGTGTTCGTCTTCCTTGACGACCACAAGGCCGAGACGCTGACGCGCGTCACCGGTGCCGTGGAAGCCTTTGCCCGCGAGAACGACAGCGCCGACGCCAAGTTCCTGCTGGCCTCCGGCAACGCCGGCATCGAGGCGGCCACCAACGACGTGATCTCGGCCAGCAAGACGCCCATGCTGCTGCTGGTCTACGGCGTCGTGATCGTGCTGTGCTTCATCGCCTTCCGGTCGTGGCGTCCGGTGGTGTGCATCATCCTGCCGCTGGTGCTGACCTCCTTCCTGTGCGAGGCCCTGATGACCGTGCTCGGCATCGGCATCAAGGTGGCGACGCTGCCGGTGATCGCGCTCGGCGTCGGCATCGGCGTGGACTACGGCGTGTACATCTACGCCAAGTTCGAGAAGTACCTGCGCGAAGGCATGGCGCTCAAGGACGCCTACCTGGCCACCCTCGCCAGCACCGGCCGCGCCGTGCTGTTCACGGGCGTGACCCTGGCCATCGGCGTCTTCACCTGGGTCTTCTCGCCGATCAAGTTCCAGGCCGACATGGGCCTGCTGCTGACGGTGATGCTGCTCTGGAACATGCTGGGCGCACTGATCCTGATCCCGGCCCTGGCCCGCTTCTTCGTGAAGCCGGAGCACTACCGGGACTGACCGCCGACGTCCTGCTTTACCCAGCCCCCTGCAAAGGGGGCTTTTTTTTGCCCGGCTCCCTATAATGCGCGCCATCCTGAGAGGGGACGCCCCATGCTTTACTCCCTGGCCCGCCAGCTGCTGTTCCGCTTCGATCCCGAGACCGCCCACCACCTGGCCCTGCAGGGCATCGGCCTGGCCGAGAAGCTGGGCTTCCTGGCCCTGCTGCCGCCGGTGCCGGAGAACCCCGTGGAGGTCATGGGCCTGCGCTTTCCCAACCCGGTGGGCCTGGCCGCCGGCCTGGACAAGAACGGGGACTGCATCGACGGCCTGGCCGCCCTGGGCTTCGGCTTCATCGAGATCGGCACCGTGACGCCCCGCCCGCAGCCGGGCAATCCGCGGCCGCGGCTGTTCCGCCTGCCCGAGGCCCGCGCCATCATCAACCGCATGGGCTTCAACAACCTGGGGGTGGACCACCTGGTGGGCCGGGTCGAGCGCAGCGACTACCGCGGCGTTCTCGGCATCAATATCGGCAAGAACTTCGACACCCCGCTGGAGAAGGCGGCCGACGACTACCTGGCCTGCCTCGACAAGGTGTATGCCCACGCCAGCTATGTCACGGTGAACATCTCCTCGCCCAACACCAAGGGCCTGCGCACCCTGCAGTCGGGCGATGCCCTGGCGGCGCTGCTGGAGCCCCTGAAGAACCGCCAGGCGCAGCTGGCCAGCCGCCATGGCCGGCACGTGCCGCTGGCGGTGAAGATCGCGCCGGACCTGGAGGCCGCCGACGTGGAGGTGGTGGCCGAGCAGCTGCTGCGCCACGAGATCGAGGCGGTGATCGCCACCAACACCACCCTGGGGCGGGCGGGCGTGGAGCACCTGCGTCATGGGGGCGAGACCGGCGGCCTGAGCGGCGACCCGGTGCGCGCGGCATCCACCCGCGTGCTGCGGGAGCTGGCGTCCGCCCTGGGCGGCAAGCTGGCGGTGATCGGGGTCGGGGGCATCAGCGACGGGGCCTCCGCCGCCGAGAAGATCCAGGCGGGGGCCGACCTGGTTCAGGTCTATACCGGCTTTATCTACGAGGGACCGCAGCTGGTCCGCGACGCGGCAGCCGCCATCGCCGCCCTGCAGCACGGGAAATAGGGATGCCGCCCCGAAGGGCGGCGGCTGTGCCTTTTACGGCAAGCAGGGTGGCAGGCACCCGTTTCGGAGAATCGAGTGGACGGAAGGGGTGTTCCGTTCAGGGGTGGAGTCCGGCGGATAATGCCGCGACCCCGTAAAGGCCTTCGCGTTCGTTGCTGCGGCCTTCGCGCCAGCCCGCCATCCAGTGCTGGCGCAGGTTGACGTCCTGGTAAGGGCAGGCGTCCTGGGAGCGGCCGGTCAGGCCGGCGGTGAAGCCACGGGAATAGAGAAGCTCGCTGCGTTCCCTCTTTTGTCTTTTCATCAGCCACCTCGGTCGGAGCAAGGTATGGAAGATCAGCCTGCCGGGCAGGGCAGGGTGAAAATGACGACCGCCGTATTGCGCGGCGGTCCGGAAATTGAAGCGCCACGGCTTTTGCACTGTCGATGAATTAATTTTCATAAGCGTCGGCAACATTAGGCGGTGGCGCGATTAGCTCATTTAATTGGCTTTCTGGGTAAGCTCAGGCAAGCAACTGAAAAAGCGGGACTTATGACATTCGAACTGGTGGTGACCTGCGCCGACGGCCTCGAGCCTGCCCTGCAGCAGGAGCTGGGGCAGCTGGGACTTGCCGACATACGGCGCGACCGCGGCGCGGTGCGGGTCGCGGCCAGCCTGGAGCAGGCCTATCGCATCTGCCTGTGGTCGCGCGTGGCCTCGCGCGTGCTGCTGCCCCTGTTCGAGGTGGAAGGCCAGACGCCCGAGGCACTGTATGCCGAGGCCGTGCGCCATGCCTGGGGCAATGTCCTGGATCCGCGCGGCACCATCGCCGTGCACGCCACCGCTGCCCGCGGCCTCAAGGTCCACACCCAGTACCTGGCCCTCAAGCTCAAGGATGCGGTGGTCGACCACTGCCGCGAGCACTTCGGGGCGCGGCCCGATGTCGACCCGGAGATGCCGGACGTGCCGTTGCAGGTCCATGCCCATGCCGGCGGCTTCGTGGTCGGCCTGGACCTGGCGGGGGAGAGCCTGCACCGCCGCGGCTACCGCGTCGCCATGACCGAGGCGCCCCTGAAGGAGACCCTGGCGGCGGCGCTGCTGCTGCAGGCCGGCTGGCCCTCGGCGGAGTTCGCCGCGCTGGTCGATCCCATGTGCGGATCCGGCACCTTCCTCATCGAGGCCGCCTGGATGGCAGCCGACATCGCGCCCGGCATCCTGCGCAGCTACTACGGCTTCTTCGGCTGGAAAAAGCACGACGCCGACCTGTGGCTGCGCGTGCGCGACGAGGCGCGGGTGCGCCGCGAGGCGGGCCTGGCGCGCGGCCTGCCGCGCCTGCTGGGCAGCGACGCCGACCGCGAGGCGCTGGGCGCGGCGCTGCGCAACGCCCACCGCGCCGGCGTGGCCGACCACGTCGAGCTCGAGCAGCGGCAGTTGCGCGACCTGCGGCGTCCGCGCGACCTGGAGGGCCGCGGCCTGCTCATCACGAACCCGCCCTACGGCGAGCGCCTGGGCGAGAAGAACACGACGCGCGAGTTCTATCGCGCCCTCGGCCGCATCGCGGCGCAGCAGCTGGGCGGCTGGCAGGCCTGCGTGCTGGGCGCGGACGTGCAGCACGTGGATGCCCTCGGCTTCGCGCACCGCGCCACGGAGCGCCTGCACAACGGCGCGCTGACGGTGTATGCGCGCCATGGCGACATTCCCTCGTTGCCCGCCACCGCCGTGTTCCGCTTCACCGAGGCGGCCGGCGAGATCCCCGCGGAGGCGGAGGCCTTCGCCAACCGCCTGCGCAAGAACCTGAAGGCGGCGCAGAAGCAGGCCGTCGCCGAAGGCGTGCACTGCTATCGCGTCTACGATGCCGACATGCCGGAATTCAACCTGGCGGTCGACGTGTACGAACAGCAGCTGCACGTGCAGGAGTACGCACCGCCCAAGACCGTGGACCCCGAGAAGGCGGAGGCGCGCTTCCGCCTGGCCCTGGTCGCCATCCGCCACGTGTTCGGCCTGCGCCGCGAGCATGTGTTCATCAAGGTGCGCTCGCGCCAGAAGGGCAAGCAGCAGTACGAGAAGCAGGCCAGCGAGGGCCGCTTCTTCGAGGTGCGCGACGGCGAGGCCTGGGTGCTGGTGAACCTCACCGACTACCTGGACACGGGGCTCTTCCTCGACCACCGTCCCTTGCGCCAGCGCCTGGGGCGCGAGGCCCGTGACCGGCACTTCCTCAATCTCTTCGCCTATACCGGCGTGGCCAGCGTGCATGCGGCGCTGGGCGGTGCGGCCTCCACCACCACGGTGGACCTGTCGCCCACCTACCTGAACTGGGCGCGGCGCAACCTGGCGCTGAACGGCCTGGCCGAGGCGGGCCACCACTTCGAGCAGGCGGACTGTCTGCGCTGGCTGCGCGACACGCGCCACCAGTTCGACCTGATCTTCATCGATCCGCCGACCTTTTCCAATTCCAAGCGCACGCCCGAGGTGTTCGACGTGCAGCGCGACCATGTGGAGCTGGTCTGGCTGGCCATGCGCGCGCTGCGCCCGGGCGGCACGCTGTACTTCTCCAACAACTTCCGCAAGTTCCGGCTGGACGCCGAGGCGCTGCAGGAATTCCTCATCGAGGACATCTCGCCCGAGACCATCGGCTTCGATTTCGCGCGCAACCCCGGCATCCATCGCTGCTGGAAGATCACGCACCGGAGCTGATGGCCATGCTGACGCTCTACGGCACCCGCGGCTGCCATCTCTGCGACGAGGCGGAGGCGCTGTTGCAGGCGGCGTCGGCGGCGCGCCCGCTGCAATGGACCTATGTCGACATCGCCCTCGACGAGGCGCTGGTGGCGCGCTATGGCACCCGCATCCCGGTGCTGCGCGATGCCGCGGGCCAGGAGCTGGGCTGGCCGTTTTCCCTGCTCGACATCCTCCGCCTGGCCTGAGCCGCGGTCAGTCGAAGCGGAAGAGCCGGCGGGCGTTGGTCGTGGTGGCGGCAATCACGGCCGTGAGCGTCTCGCCGCGCAGGCGCGCCACGGTGGCGGCGATGTGCGGCAGGAAGGCGGGTTCGTTGCGCCGGTCCTTAGGCTTCTGCGGCAGGTCGCGCGGCAGCAGCCAGGGGCCGTCGGTCTCCAGGAGCAGGCGGTCGGCCGGAATGTCCCGCACCAGGGCCGCCAGCTCCTGCCCGCGGCGCTCGTCGCAGATCCAGCCCGTGATGCCGATGTGCAGCCCGAGGTCCAGGTAGGCGAACAGCGCCTCGCGCGTGCCCGTGAAGCAGTGCAGCACCCCTCCCGCCCAGTCCCCGCGCGTGGCGCGCAGGATGGCGTGCTGGCGTGCGAACGCGTCGCGCTCGTGCAGGAAGAGCGGCAGGCCCGTCTCGGCGGCGAGGCCGAGCTGCCATTCGAAGGCGCGCTCCTGGTCGGCCGGGGGCGAGAAGTTGCGGTTGAAATCCAGCCCCGTCTCGCCGACCGCGACCACGCCCGGCTCGCGGAGGAGGGCGCGCAGTCGCTCCAGGCCCGCCGCGTCGAGGCCGGCGGCCTCGTGCGGGTGCACGCCCGCGGTGGCCAGGCAGTGCGGGGCATGGGCCCGGGCGAGGGCGGCCACGGCGGCGCTCTCGGCCACGCTGGTGCCGGTCAGGATGCAGCGGCCCACGCCGGCGGCCAGCGCGCGGGCCAGGACGGCCTCGCGATCGTGGTCGTAGCGGTCGGAGCCCAGGTTGAGGCCAATATCGACGAGCATGCGGACGTCCTCTGGAAAGGCGGTGCCGGCGATCCGGCCGCTGGGCGGGCAGGGGGCGGGCATCGCCCTGGCCTGCGCCGCGTTATAGGCCTTTTTCCTGATCTGGAACAGGTGGATTGTTGACAATTTGACCTTGGGCTACGTTGACAGCCTGAAAACCGGGGGGTAAGTTGCCCTACCCTTCCGGATTGTCGACAAAAACCCATGTCCTCAGTCGCTCTCCCTACGACCTCCTTCCCGGATGCCGACGCCGCACCCGCGGCGGTGCTGACGCTGGCCGACCGGGTCTTCCAGGAGATCCAGAGCGCCATCGTGAAGGGGGAACTGCAGCCCGGTGCCAAGATGTCGGAGGCCGAGCTGGCCGCCCGCTACGGAGTGTCCCGCGGCCCCCTGCGCGAGGCCCTGCGCCGCCTGGAGGGCCGCAAGCTGTTGACCCGCATCCCCCATGTTGGCGTGCGCGTGGTGTCCCTGTCCTTCCCCGAGCTCATCCACATCTACCAGGTGCGCGAAGCCCTGGAGGGCCTGGCCGCGCGCCTGGCCGCCGAGCACATGAGCCCGGACGAGGTGCAGGGCCTGAAGGCGCTGCTGGCCGAGCACGAGAAGCAGGCCGAGCTGCAGCAGGGGCGCGCCTACTACCAGGAAGAGGGCGACTTCGACTTCCACTACCGCATCGTGCAGGGCAGCCGCAACGAGGTGCTGTCGCAGATGCTCTGCGGCGAGCTCTACCACCGCGTCCGCCTCTACCGCTACCAGTTTTCCGTCACCGAGGGTCGTCCACAGAAGGCCTTCGGCGAGCACCACCGCATCATCGAGGCCATCGAGGCCCGCGACGGCGAGATGGCCGAGATCCTGATGCGCCGTCACATCGGCTCGGCGCGCAAGAACATCGAGGCGCATTTCCGCGACCACATCGCCCAGGCCCCGGACGCCGCCGCCCACGAGGCGGCCGCGGCGCGGGGAAAGGGCAGGGGTGACCGCCCCGCCATCCAACGAGGAGAAGAAAATGAGTGACAAGCTGACCGCCGGCGCCCGCTTCCGCAAGGCGATTGCCGAAGAGAAACCCTTGCAGGTGATGGGCACCGTCAACGCCTACGCCGCCATGATGGCCACCCAGGTGGGCTACCGCGCCATCTACCTGTCCGGCGCCGGCGTGGCCAACTATTCCTACGGCCTGCCCGACCTCGGCATCACCTCGCTGGACGACGTGCTCACCGACGTGCGCCGCATCACCGCCGCCGTCGACCCCCCGCTGCTGGTGGACATCGACACCGGCTGGGGCGGCGCCTTCAACATC
>DASUDN010000146.1:0-2985 GCA_036275595.1 Moraxellaceae bacterium | reverse complement strand
CACGCGCAAGCACATCCTGGAGCGCATGACCGCGGCCGAGGGCCTCGAGAAGTATCTCGGCACCAAGTACGCTGGCGCCAAGCGCTTCGGCCTTGAGGGCGGCGAGGCGCTCATCCCGCTGATCGACGAGACCATCCAGCGTGCCGGCTCCTACGGCGTCAAGGAGGTCGTGATCGGCATGGCCCACCGCGGCCGCCTCAACGTGCTGGTGAACATCCTTGGCAAGAACCCCTCCGACCTCTTCGGCGAGTTCGAGGGCAAGATGTTCACCAAGCAGGGCTCCGGTGACGTGAAGTACCACCAGGGCTACTCGTCCAACGTCATGACGCCGGGCGGCGAAGTGCACCTGGCCATGGCCTTCAACCCCTCCCACCTCGAGATCGTCTCGCCCGTGGTGGAGGGCTCGGTGCGCGCCCGCCAGGACCGCCGCAACGACGTCCACGGCCGCCAGGTGCTGCCCATCAGCGTGCATGGCGACGCCGCCTTCGCCGGCCAGGGCGTGGTCATGGAAACCTTCCAGATGTCGCAAACCCGTGGCTACCGCACGGGCGGCACCATCCACGTCATCGTCAACAACCAGGTCGGCTTCACCACCAGTCGCCAGGAAGATGCCCGCTCCACCGAGTACTGCACCGACGTTGCCAAGATGGTGCAGGCGCCGATCTTCCACGTGAACGGCGACGATCCCGAAGCGGTGTTCTTCGTCACCCAGCTCGCCCTGGACTTCCGCATGGAATACCAGAAGGACGTGGTGATCGACCTGATCTGCTACCGCCGCCGCGGCCACAACGAGGCGGACGAGCCCTCGGCCACCCAGCCGCTGATGTACCAGGTCATCACCAAGTTGGCGACCTCGCGCGGCATCTACGCCGAGCGCCTCGTGAAGGGCGGCGTGCTCGCCCAGGTGCAGGCCGACGACATGGTCGAGGAATACCGCAAGGCCCTCGAGTCCGGCCAGCACGTGGTGAAGGCGCTGGTGCGCGAGCCCAACAAGACCCTGTTCGTGGACTGGACGCCCTACCTGGGCCATGCCGTGGTCGACGAGTGGGACACCGGCGTGCCGCTCAGGACCCTGCAGGACCTCGGCCGCAAGATGGAGAAGTACCCCGAGGGCTTCGTCCTGCAGAAGCAGGTGCAGAAGGTGATGGAGGACCGCTCGCGCATGTGGGCCGGCAACCTCGAGTTCAACTGGGGCGCCGCCGAGACGCTGGCCTATGCCAGCCTGCTCAACGAGGGCATCTTCGTGCGCCTCACCGGCCAGGACGTCGGTCGCGGCACCTTCTCCCACCGACACGCCATCGTCTACAACCAGAAGGACGGCCAGCCCTATTGCCCGCTGCAGCACCTCGACCCCCTGCAGCCGCGCTTCGAGATCTACGATTCGCTGCTGTCGGAGGAGGCGGTGCTCGCCTTCGAGTACGGCTACGCCACCACCACGCCCAAGTCGCTGATCATCTGGGAAGCCCAGTTCGGCGACTTCGCCAACGGCGCCCAGGTGGTGATCGACCAGTTCATCTCCTCCGGCGAGACCAAGTGGGAGCGCCTCTGCGGCCTCACGCTGCTGCTGCCGCACGGCTTCGAGGGGCAGGGTCCCGAGCATTCCTCGGCGCGTCTCGAGCGTTTCCTGCAGCTGTGCGCCGAGCACAACATGCAGGTGTGCACGCCCACCACGCCGGCGCAGATCTTCCACCTGCTGCGCCGCCAGGCCGTGCGCCCGCTGCGCAAGCCGCTGGTGATCATGTCTCCCAAGAGCCTGCTGCGCCACAAGCTGGCGGTGAGCACGCTGGAAGACCTCGCGCAGGGCCAGTTCCAGACCGTCCTGCCCGAAATCGACCCACTCAAGGCCGACAAGGTGACGCACGTCATCCTGTGCGGCGGCAAGGTCTACTACGACCTGCTGGAGAAGCGCCGCGAGAAGGGCTACGACAACGTCGCCATCATCCGCATCGAGCAGCTCTATCCCTTCCCGGAGAAGAAGCTCGCCGAGGCGCTGGCCCCGTACAAGAAGGTGAAGAGCATCGTCTGGTGCCAGGAAGAGCCCATGAACCAGGGCGCCTGGTACTGCAGCCAGCACCACATGCACACCGTCGTGCGCGAATGGAACGACAAGTTGCGCGTGCAGTACGTCGGCCGCACGCCGGCCGCCGCGCCCGCCTGCGGTTCCGTCTACCTGCACGCGAAGGAACAGGCCTTCCTGGTGGAAGAAGCGTTCCGCGTCGGACTTGAAGCAGTTGGTCAAAAGAACTGACACAAGGAATTCATTGAAATGAGCATCGAGATCAAGGCCCCTGTTTTCCCCGAGTCCGTCGCCGACGGTACCGTGGCCACCTGGCACAAGAAGCCGGGCGAGGCCGTGTCCCGCGACGAGCTGATCGTGGACATCGAGACCGACAAGGTCGTGCTGGAAGTCGTGGCCCCCGCCGACGGCGTCATCAGCAAGGTCCTGAAGAACGAGGGCGATACCGTCCTGTCGCAGGAAGTGCTGGCCCTCTTCGAGGAAGGCGCCAAGGCCGGCGCCGCGGCTGCCGCGCCCGCGGCCGCGGCAGCGACCGCCGCGCCCGCCGTGGTGGCGAGCGCCACGACGGCCGACGACGCGCTGAGCCCGGCCGTGCGCAAGCTCATCGCCGAGCACAACCTGGACCCGGCCAAGATCGCCGGTACCGGCAAGGGCGGCCGCCTGACCAAGGAAGACGTCGAGGCCTACCTGAAGAAGCCGGCGGCACCCGCCCCGGCGCCCGCCGCCGCCCCGGCCCCGGCCGCCCAGGCCATCGCGCTGGCCGTCGGCGACCGCACCGAGAAGCGCGTGCCCATGACCCGCCTGCGCGCCAAGGTGGCCGAGCGCCTGCTCGAGGCCAAGCAGAACACCGCCATGCTGACCACCTTCAACGAGGTCAACATGAAGCCGGTGATGGAGCTGCGCAAGCAGTACGCCGAGAAGTTCGAGAAGGTGCACGGCGTGCGCCTGGGCTTCATGTCCTTCTTCGT
>DASUDN010000145.1:0-25650 GCA_036275595.1 Moraxellaceae bacterium | reverse complement strand
GCGCCGGCCGCGATCACGAAGATGCCCGAGGCGCCGGTGTAGGCGGTGGGCAGGGCGGCGCCCAGCAGGATGATGTACGTCAGCATTTCCGGCGACAGCTTCCAGGGACGCAGCAGGTCCAGGAAGCGGTCCACCATCTGCGTCTGCTTGAGCAGCATGCCCGCCCAGATGAACAGCGCCAGGTTCAGGAAGATGCCCGACAGCTCCACCATCTGGTTCAGGTAGATGGCCTGGGCCGACCAGTGCTTCTGGCTCAGGAAATAGGAACCGCCGATGAGCGACATCCAGGCGAACAGCGGAATCGACAGCAGGGCGAGGCCCACCGAACCCCCGGGGGTGGCGCGGGCCGGCATGAAGACCACCTGCTTGGCGCTGAGCAGGGTCAGGAAGCCGAACATGCCGATCCAGATGTAGTAAAGGATAGGCTTGTCAACCGGAATGCCCGAGTCCAGCTGCATCTTGTAGTACATCACGCTGGAGAAGGTCAGCATGGCATTCGCTGCCGTCATCGCGATGGAGTAGATGCGGAAGTCGACGCGGCTCTTGGGCGGACGCAGCGCGATGTGGTGCTCGCCCCGAGTGGTGTAGATGGAGGCCAGCAGCACCATGAGTAGCAGCAGCAGCGGACGGTTTTCCGTGCCGTACTTGAACAGGCCGAAGAACGAGGTCTCGATCGTGCGATAGATCTTCACGGTCGGGGTGATGTGCGAGCTGACCGCGTCGTACATCTTGTGCTTTTCCTGGCACAGCTCGGCGGCCTTGACGATGGAGGAGCGGATGGCTTCCGGGTCCTTGGCCTCGTCGGCGAACAGGGCGTCGATGGCGTCGCCGCCGCCGCCGCTGTTCATTTCCTTCTGGACGGCTTCATCGACGTTCGGATTGGGGTCGCAGGTCGGTTTCTCCGGATCCACGCGCATCATGAAGTACTGCACGCCGGCCGCCTGGTCGCCGAACATCTTCTCGCCCATGCGCAGCAGCTGCCCGTGGAAGTATTCACCCGTGCCGATGACCAGGGTCAGGAGCAGCAGCGAGAAGATGGGGAGGGTCAGGAACCACTCGGTGGGGGATCGCCCAAGAAACTTCGGGCCGTTGTGATTGCCTTCTTGGCTCATGTCGATTTATTCCCGCTTGTTATTTTGAGGGGATGGACAGGGGGGCTCGCCGGGTAGCCGGCCCGGCTTCAGGGCGGGGGGCTCCTGCCGGGCCCGCGCCGCAACCTCCTGCCCCGGCAAGAATACTGAAAAGGAGGGGGAGTAAACAGATCGAATCGGGGGGGCGACCCAGGGGGGGCTTCTGCCAGGGGGGCTACCTCTGGGAGGGTAGGCCGGTTTCCCCTCCCGGGGGGCAGTGCAGGCGACCCGGCGGAGCCGGCGCCCGAAAACAAGAAAGCCGGCACTGGGCCGGCTTTCTTGCTGCAGCGGGGGAGGTTACTTGCCGAAGGTGGCCAGCGGACCGTAGGCCACGATCAGCAGCGTCGCCGTCAGCACGATGATGGGCAGGATCCAGCGCTCGTAGCGACGGTAGAAGCGCAGGTGCTTCACCTCCGACGAGGCCAGATCGATCTCCTTCTCGCCCACCACCTGGCGCAGCAACAGCTGGTTCAGGGCCACCGGCGGCAGCAGGTAGCCGAGCTCGAAGGCCACCAGCACCATCATCCAGAAGTGCACCGGATCGATGCCATTGTTGTAGGCAATGGGCGCCAGGGTCGCGGACACCAGGATCACGGCGCCGAACGGGTCCATGATCATGCCGAGGATGACCTTTGCCACCATCAGGAAGGTCATCGCCATCCAGACATTGCTGAAGGTGCTCGGGAAGTTTTCCATGATGCCGGAGCGCTCCACCACGCCGCCCATGCTGAGCGACAGCGCCATCAGCAGGATCAGCGCGCCAATGTGGCCGATGGTCTCGTTGGTGGCGAAGCGGATGGACTTTTCCACAGAGCCGAAGCCGGGCTTCAGCAGTTCGTGGCTCTGGCCTTCAACTTCCGAGAGCTGTACCGGCTTGGAGTCCTTGCGCAGGCGGTCGAAAATCACCAGCACCACCATGATCAGCGGCATGATCACCGGGGCGGTGAACTCGTCCAGCTTGGTGTTGAGCGCGTACTTGTAGAACAGCACCACCGCCAGGGTGATGATCACATAGGGCACCACCGGCAGCAGGGCGCGCGCCATGCCGGGGATGGCCACGCCGGGCTTTTCCAGCTGGGTGGTCGTGGTGCGCGACGCCAGGGCCGCAATCAGGAACAGCGTCGAGCTCAGCAGGAACACCCAGAAGCCCCAGCTGTACAACTGGGCGGTGGTGACCTGCTTGTTGAGCGCGGCGATCAGCACGATCAGCAGGCAGGGCCGCAGCACCACGCCCAGCGAGCCGGACATGGCGGAGGCGGCCAGCGCGAACTGGCGGGAGCCGCCGGCATGGCGCACTTCCTTGTAGATCAGGGCGCCGGCCGCGATCACGAAGATGCCCGAGGCGCCGGTGTAGGCGGTGGGCAGGGCGGCGCCGAGCAGGATGAACCAGGTCAGCACTTCCGGCGAGAATTTCCACGGCCGCAGGATGTCCAGGAAGCGGTCCACCACCTGCGTCTGCTTGAGCAGCATGCCCGCCCAGATGAACAGCGCCAGGTTCAGGAAGATGCCCGACAGCTCCACCATCTGGTTCAGGTAGATGGCCTGGGCCGGGTAGTGCTTCTGGGTCAGGAAGTAGGTACCGCCGATCAGCGACATCCAGGCGTACAGCGGGATGGACAGCAGGGCCATGCCGACGGAGCCGCCCGGAGTGGCGCGTTCCGGCATGCGCACGACCTGCTTCAGGCTGATCAGCGAGAGGATGCTGAACATGCCGATCCAGATGTAATAGAGGAACGGCTTCTCGATGGGAATGCCGGAGTCCTTCTGCATCTTCAGGTACATGACGCTGGAGAACATCAGCAGCAGGTTGGCCGCCGACATCGTCAGGGAGTAGATGCGGAAATCGACGCGGGTCTTGGGCGGACGCAGCGCGATGTGGTGCTCGCCCAGGGTGGTGTTGATGGAGGCCAGCAGCACCATGAGCAGCAGCAGCAGCGGACGGTTTTCTGTGCCGAAGTGGAACAGCCAGAAGAACGAGGTCTCGAGCGTGCGGTATGCCTTCACCGTGGGTGTGATGTGCTCGACCACGGCGTCGTACATCTTGTGCTTTTCCTGGCACAGCTCGGCCGCCTTGACGATGGAGGCCTTGATGGCTTCCGGGTCCTTGGCCTCGTCGGCGAACAGGGCGTCGATGGCGTCGCCGCCGCCGCCGCTGTTCATTTCCTTCTGGACCGCCTCGTCGATGTTCGGGTTGGGGTCGCACTCGGGCTTTTCCGGATCGGCGCGCATCATGAAGTACTGCACGCCGGAGGCCTGGTCGCCGAACATGGACTCGCCCATGCGCAGCAGCTGGCCGTGGAAGTACTCGCCGGTGCCAATGACCAGGGTCAGCAGCAGCAGGGCGAAGATGGGGAGGCTGAGCAGCCACTCGGTGGGGGAACGCCCAAGAAACTTCGGGCCTTGTGAATTGCCTTCTTGGCTCATGTTCTGTGATTCCTGTTTTGTTGTCGTGCGGCGCTGGTCTCGGCCGCCGTTGTTGCCTGCGCTTGAAAGAAAGGCTGGCTACCCAGCCGGCACGCCGTATCCCTTGCACTTGCAGGCGTGCCCCCATTGGGGGAGGCGGGAGGATACCCAAATCTGGAGAGCGGAAATAGGCTGGAGGCCCCGCCCTTCCTGGCATTTCAGCCAACCAGCCTAGGTCGATCGACGGGCTGCAGTCCTTCCTGGGAGGGTGAGTCTCAGTCGTTCAACTGAGGTGAAGGTAGGCCGTGACCTCTTCCCGGTCATGGTAGAGCTGCTTGAGGCGCAGGGTATGGGGACGCCCGTCCAGGCGGCGGGCGATGGCGTCCACGCACAGGCGGACCTCCTCGTAGCGCTTCTTCATGGGCAGCTTGAGGTTGAACATGGCCCGTTCGGCCGCCCCGTCGGCGACCCAGCCGGCGCAGAGGGTGGCGATGCGCAGGGGCTGCTCAACCATGTCGCAGACCAGCCAGTTGACCGGGCGGGGCGGGCGGTAATGGAAGCCGTCCACCCGCAGGTGCTCGACCTGGCCGCTGCGCATCAGGGCGGCGTCCATGGCGCCGTTGTCGATGGCGGTGACCTGCAGGCCGTGCCGGACCAGCTGCCAGGTCCAGCCGCCCGGGGCGGCGCCCAGGTCGACCCCGGTGGCGCCCTCGCGCAGCAGGCGTTCGCGCTCGCCGGCATCCAGGAAGTGCAGGAAGGCCTCCTCCAGCTTGAGCGTGGAGCGGCTGGGGGCCGCGGCCGGGAACTTCAGGCGCGGGATGCCCAGCGGCCAGGGCGAGGCGTTGGCCGGGTCGGAGGCGCCGGCCAGCACATGGGTGGAGTCCAGGAAGAACAGGTGCAGGGTGTCATGGCCGCGGCGGTCCAGCAGGCCGGCCTTGCGCAGGGCGGACTCCAGGGCGGGCGTGAACTTGCGCAGGAAACCCGACAGCGCCTTGGCCTCGTTGGTGTCGGCGGTCTCGGCGCGCAGCTCGCGCCAGGGGCCGCCGGCCGCGCGCAACAGGGCCAGCAGGGGCGAGATGCGGTCGTCGGCCGGCAGCTGTGCCGGCTCCGCGGTGTCCAGGCGCACCAGCTGGCGGGCAAAGACCAGCTCGTCCAGGCGCAGGGCCGCGGCCTGCGCCGGCGTGGCGGGGACATGGGGATGGAAGGTGAGGTAGCCCGCATCCGGCCGGGCCCGGGCATAGCCCGCCAGGGCCTGGCGGGCGGCCATGTCCTGGATCTCGGCGGCGGCTTCCTTCTCGAAGCCGGGGCGACAATAAAGGAGGAAGGCGGCGGTCATGGCGGCTCCGGGGGCAGGGTCGCCGGCGCCACGGGCGGGTGGCGGCGCGGGCGGGCGGCAACGAAAAGGCCCGCCGGGGCGGGCCTTGGGGAGGGCTGGCGCAGGCTTACTCGCGGAAGCCGAAGCCCTCGTCCAGGGTGCCCCGTTCCAGCGGCTTCTTGGTGGCGTAGTCGCGCGGCGGCTCCACCGCATAGGCGGCGTCGTCCACCAGCGTGCCCTGCAGGGCGCGCGGGGCGTCCAGGCGCTCGAAGGCGTCGGCGGGGCTGCCGGCGCCGTGGCGGCGGGTCTCGGCGCAGAGGGTCTGGGCACCGTGCTGCAGGTGCTCGTGCAGTTCGCGGTAGCCCTGGGTGACGGCATTGGCCAGCTGGGCGGTGCTCACGAAGTGCTGGGTCACCGATTCCTGGTAGGCCTCGAAGCGGGCCTGCACGGCGCGCAGGTGCTCCTCGAGCTCGCGCACGCGGGTGTCCGGGTTGCGCGCCCGGGCCAGGACGAAGCCCCCGAAGGCGCCCACCACGAGGACAATGAGATACAGCAGCCAGCTCATGCCAGTCTCCTCTCGCCGCCCGGCCGGGCGACAGTCTTGATGCCACGGCGCTAGTCTATGCGCTTGGCTCCCCGCCACAAAACAGTCTTTGCGAGGAAATCTTGATGTTGGTCACTGGCGAACAGTTCCTGACCGTGGCAGGGCCCGCCGGCGCCCTGGAGGTCCGCTACCTGCCGGCCCCGGGCGCCGACGGGCGGGTGGCGGTGGTCTGCCACCCCCATCCCCTGCACGGCGGCACCCTGGACAACAAGGTGGTGACCACCCTGTACCGCGCCTGGCGCGACGCCGGCCTCGGCGTGGCCCGCTTCAACTTCCGCGGCGTGGGCGCGAGCGCCGGCACGCACGCCGGGGGCGAGGGCGAGATCGACGACCTGCGCGCGGTACTGGAGTGGCTGGTGGCCGCACAGGGCGCGCGCTCGGTGCTCCTGGCCGGCTTTTCCTTCGGTGCCTGGGTGGCCGCCGCCTCGGCCGCGCGCCTGCCCGCGGGCCTGGTCCTGGAGCGGCTGGTGCTGGTGGCGCCGCCGGTGCAGTACCCGGGCTTCGCCGCCCTGCAGCCCCCGCCCGGCACCGTGGTCGTGCAGGGTGACGACGACGAAGTGGTGGACGCCGCCGCCGTCGCGGCCTGGGTGGCCTCCCGGCAGGCGCCGCCGGAGCTGGTCCGGCTGGCGGGCACGGGGCATTTCTTCCATGGCCGTTTGGCCGAGCTCAAGGCAGAATTGGCCGCCCGTTTGTTCTCCAGTCAGTAAACCAGCGGATTCCCTTCATGCCATCCGAGCGCTACCAGCACGACCTGCGTCGGTCGGGCTTCCAGCACGACGAGGCGCAGGCCACCGCCGTGCGCCACCTCCAGCGAGTCAAGGACGATCTCACCGAACGCTACCAGCAGGCGAAGGACGGCCGCGGCCTGGGCCTCCTCAAGCTCGGCCGCGGCGCGCGCGAGCCGGTGCGGGGGCTGTACATGTGGGGCGGGGTGGGGCGCGGCAAGACCTACCTGATGGACCTGTTCTTCGACGCGCTGCCGTTCCGGCGCAAGCTGCGCATCCATTTCCACCGCTTCATGCAGCGCGTGCACAAGGAGCTGAACTCCCTGCGCGGCACCAAGAATCCGCTGGACATCGTCGCCGACCGCCTGCACGAGGAGGCCGTGGTGATCTGTTTCGACGAGTTCTTCGTCACCGACATCACCGACGCCATGCTGCTCGGCGGCCTCTTCGAGAAGCTGTTCGCGCGCGGCGTGACCCTGGTGGCCACCTCCAACATCCCGCCCGACCGCCTCTACGAGCACGGCCTGCAGCGCGAGCGCTTCCTGCCCGCCATCGCCCTGCTCAAGCAGCACTGCGAGGTGCTGAACGTGGATGCCGGGGTCGACTACCGCCTGCGGGTGCTGGAAAAGGCCTCCCTCTACTACACGCCCAACGGCCCGGCGGCCGAGGCGGCGCTGCAGAAGTGCTTCGACGAGCTCACCGGGGGCGTGGCCAAGGGGCCGGGCAGCATCGTCGTGAACGAGCGCGAGATCCGCGTGCTCGACCATGGCGAGGACGTGCTCTGGGCCACCTTCAGCGAGCTCTGCGAGACGGCCCGCGCGGCCACCGACTACATCGAGATCGCGCGCGAGTACCAGACCGTGATCGTGTCGGGCATCCCCGTGATGGATGCCCGCAGCGACAACGCGGTGCGCCGCTTCATCAACATGGTCGACGAGTTCTACGACCGCCACGTCAAGCTCATCGTCTCGGCCGACGCCGGGATCGACGGGCTGTACGAGGGCGGCCGCCTGAACTTCGAGATCGAGCGCACCAAGAGCCGCCTGCTGGAGATGCAGTCGCGGGAGTACCTGGCCCGCGAGCACCTGGCCTGAGCGGGCCGGGCCGGCTTCCGGGCCACCGTCCGTCGGACGGGGCGCCGGCGTTTCCGTTTCCCGGCCCCCTCCCATTGCGGGCCGGCCGGGGCTATACTCTGCCCCCCGTCGCCGGCGGCCGTCCGCCATGCCGGTGACCCATCTTGCGGTGATTTACGTGTTGCATAGGGCAGGGCGCTTGGGTAAGATGCGCGTCCTCTTTGGCGGCACCCCCGCCCGCAGCCCTTTTGTATACAGGCGTTAATGCAATGAAGACTATCAGTGCCAAGCCCGAAACGGTGAAGCGTGACTGGTTTGTGGTCGATGCCAGCGGCCTCACCCTCGGCCGTCTGGCCACCGAGCTGGCTCGCCGTCTGCGCGGCAAGCACAAGCCCGAATACACCCCGCACGTGGACACCGGTGACTACATCGTCGTCATCAACGCCGGCAAGATCCAGGTCACGGGCAACAAGGCCAAGGCCAAGAATTACTACCACCACACCGGTTTCCCGGGTGGCCTGAAGAGCATCACGTTCGAAAAGCTGGTCGTGGCCAAGCCCGAGAAGCCCATCGAGATCGCCGTCAAGGGCATGCTCCCGAAGGGTCCGCTGGGCCGTGCCATGCTGAGCAAGCTGAAGGTGTACGGCGGTGCCGAACACCCGCACGCCGCCCAGCAGCCGCAAGAACTGAAGATTTGAGTCGGAAAGCCATGACTGTACAGAGCAACTACGGCACCGGTCGCCGCAAGACTGCCACCGCCCGCGTCTTCCTGAGCGCCGGCACCGGCAAGATCACCATCAACGACCGTGCGATCGAGACCTACTTCGGTCGTGAAACCGCCCGCATGATCGTGCGCCAGCCCCTCGAACTGGTCGAGCTGCTCGAAAAGTTCGACGTCAAGGTGACCGTGGCCGGCGGCGGCATCGGCGGCCAGGCGGGCGCGATCCGTCATGGCATCACCCGTGCCCTCATCGAATACAGCGAAGAACTGCGTTCCCCGCTGCGCAAGGCCGGCTTCGTGACCCGCGATGCCCGTGAAGTCGAGCGCAAGAAGCTCGGCCTCCGCAAGGCCCGCAAGCGTCCGCAGTACTCCAAGCGCTGATCCCTGGTGGGGCTGGTTCGCCGGCTCCTCCTGGCTGCCCGAACGTTGGGGAATCGTCTAACGGTAGGACTACGGACTCTGACTCCGTCTGTCTAGGTTCAAATCCTAGTTCCCCAGC
Source organism: Moraxellaceae bacterium (assembly GCA_036275595.1). GTDB lineage: Bacteria > Pseudomonadota > Gammaproteobacteria > Pseudomonadales > Moraxellaceae > UBA2031. The sequence goes on along the minus strand of DASUDN010000145.1, from coordinate 17,180 downwards.
CACTTCGAATCGCCCCCGGCCTGCCCGGGGGCGATTTTTTTTGGCCTCCCGACTGCCCTCCGGAGGCCGGGAAACCCCATGGATGCGGGGTTTCGCGGCTGTCACCAAAACGTTTCGCCTTGTAAGAAGTGGGTGATTTCATTATCATCCGCAGGCTTTTTTTCAGGCTCGTCCGGGCCTTCGCCGGTCGCCGGGCGTTTTTTGGAGAGTACGTTGATGAGTACTGACGGCGTGAATGTGGGTCGCCGCCGGTTGCTGATCGGAGCCACCGCAGTGGTGGGTGCCGTCGGCGCGGTGGGCGTGGCCGTTCCGTTTGTGAAGTCCTGGACCCCCAGTGCCAAGGCCAAGGCCGCCGGCGCTCCGGTTACCGCGGATATCAGCCAGCTGGAACCCGGTCAGAAGGTCACCATCGAGTGGCGCGGCAAGCCGGTGTGGGTCGTGCGCCGTACCCAGGACATGCTGGACGGCCTCAAGGTCATCGAGTCCCGCCTGCTGGACCCCAACTCCGACGACGAAGCCCAGCAGCCCGCCTACGCCAAGAACGCCACCCGCTCCATCAAGCCCGAATACCTGGTGCTCACCGGCATCTGTACCCACCTCGGTTGCTCCCCCCTGTTCGAGCCGGAAAAGGCCAAGATCGAGGCGGAGTGGCTGGGCGGCTTCTTCTGCCCCTGCCACGGTTCCAAGTTCGACCTCGCCGGTCGTGTCTACAAGGGCGTCCCCGCTCCCAAGAATCTTGAAGTGCCGCCGCACTCCTACCAGACCGATACGGTGCTGGTGATCGGTGTCGACAAGGAGCATGCGTAATGAACAAGCTCTGGACCAACCTGATGGGCTGGGTGGACGCGCGTTTCCCCGCGACGGAAACGTACAAGTACCACATGTCCGAATACTACGCCCCGAAGAACTTCAACTTCTGGTACTTCTTCGGCGTGCTGTCCATGGTCGTGCTCGTCAACCAGCTCCTGACCGGCATCTGGCTGACCATGTTCTACACCCCGAGCGCGGACGCGGCCTTCGAGTCCGTGGCCGGCTACATCATGTATGACGTGCCCTACGGCGACCTCCTGCGCTACATGCACTCCACCGGCGCCTCCGCCTTCTTCGTGGTGGTGTACCTGCACATGTTCCGCGGCCTGATGTACGGTTCCTACCGCAAGCCGCGCGAGCTCGTCTGGATCATCGGCATGCTGATCTACCTGGCGCTGATGGCCGAGGGTTTCTTCGGCTACGTGCTGCCCTGGGGCAACATGTCCTACTGGGGCGCCCAGGTGATCGTGAACCTGGCCGCGGCCGTGCCCTGGGTGGGCGGCGCCCTGGTCGAGTGGGTGCGCGGCGACTTCCTGATCTCCGGCGCCACCCTGAACCGCTTCTTCGCCCTGCACGTGGTGGCGATCCCGCTGGTGCTCGTCGCCCTGGTGTTCCTGCACCTGGTGGCCCTGCACCACGTCGGCTCCAACAACCCCGACGGCGTCGAGATCAAGAAGAACAAGGGCCCGGACGGCAAGCCGCTCGACGGCATCCCCTTCCACCCCTACTACACCGTGCACGACCTGGTCGGCATCGTGGTGTTCCTGATGGTGTTCTCCGCGGTCATCTTCTTCTTCCCGGATGGCGGCGGCTACTTCCTCGAGCGCCCGAACTTCGAGGCGGCCAACCCCCTCAAGACCCCGGCGCACATCGCCCCGGTGTGGTACTACACCCCGTTCTACGCCATGCTGCGCGCCACGCCCTCCATGTTCGGCTCCGCCTTCCCCGGCGTGGTCGTGATGGGCGGCGCCATCGCCATCCTGTTCGTGCTGCCCTGGCTGGACCGCAGCCCGGTCAAGTCCATCCGCTACAAGGGCTGGATGAGCAAGGTGTGGCTGGGCATCTTCGTGGTCTCCTTCGCGGTGCTGGGCTACCTGGGCGTGCAGCCCTCGGACGGCCACACCATCGGCATTCCCAATACCGCCCTGGCCCAGATCCTGACGGTGCTGTATTTCCTGTTCTTCATCCTCATGCCGATCTACACCTCCCTCGAGAAGTGCAAGCAGGTGCCTGAGCGTGTGACCGGAGGGACCCACTGATGAAAAAGCTGCTCCTTTTCGTGTTCCTGGCCCTGGCCCCGCTGGCGGCCAAGGCCTCCTCCGGCGGCGAGTGCGGCGAGATCGGCAAGTGCCTGGTCGCGCCCGTCAACCCGCAGGACAAGGTGTCCCTGCAGAACGGCGCCAAGCTCTACATCAGCTACTGCCTGGGCTGCCACAGCGCCAAGTTCATCCGCTACGAGCGCCTGGCCAATGACCTGAAGATCAAGCCCGAGCTCGTGCAGGAGTACATGAACTTCACGAGCGACAAGATCGGCGACCAGATGACCACCCTCACGGCGGCCAAGGACCAGGCGCAGTGGTTCGGCGCCCCGCCGCCCGACCTGACGCTGGAAACCCGCCTGCGCTCGCCGGATTGGGTGTACAGCTACCTGCTGAACTTCTATCCGGACGACAAGCGCCCCTGGGGCGTGAACAACAAGGTCTTCAAGGATGTCGCCATGCCGCACGTGCTGGCCGACATGGAAAAGGACCTGAAGCCGGAAGAGTTCAAGCAGGCCGTGGGCGACATCGTCAACTTCATGGCTTACATGGCCGACCCCAATCGCGCCCAGCGCGAGCACATTGGCGTGTGGGTCCTGCTCTTCCTGGTGATCCTGCTGGTGCCGGTGTGGCTCCTGAACCGGGAATACTGGAAGGACATCAAGTAAGCCAGCGGACTGTGAGTGCAGTACACGCCCGGGCAACCCCCGGGCGTTTTGTCTGGGGCGGCGGCGCAAGCGCGCCCCTGGGTTAGCGGCCCGGACGGCAGTCCGGGTGTCTCTGGGAGTGAAAGCATGGGCGTGGTTACCCGCCGGTCTTCGATGACCTTCTATTCGGATGGAACCGATCACTACAGCCATCGTGTCCGGATCGTGCTCGCCGAGAAGGGCGTGTCGGTCGACGTCATCCACGGCCGTCCGGACGACCTGGCGGACCTGAATCCGTTCAACTCCCTGCCGACGCTGGTCGACCGCGACCTCACGCTCTACCTGGACACCATGATCATGATGGAGTACCTGGACGAGCGCTTCCCGCACCCGCCGCTGCTGCCGGTGTATCCGGTGGATCGCGCCAAGACCCGTCTTTTCGTGCGCCGCGCCGAGTTCGAGTGGTGCCCCCACGTCGACACCATCCTGTCGCCGAAGAGCAAGGACACCGCCGTGGCCAAGTCGCGCAAGGAGTTCCGCGACCACCTGCTGAGCTTTGCCATGCTGATGCAGGATGGCCGTCCCTTCGTGATGGGTCCCGAGCTGTCGCTGGCCGACTGCGTGCTGACCCCGATCCTGTGGCGCCTGCCCGCCATGCAGATCGAGCTGCCGGAGAAGCAGTGCCGCCACCTGCTGCGCTACATGGAGCGCATGTTCCACCGCGAGTCCTTCCTGGTCAGCCTCTCCGACGCCGAGCGCGACATGCGCAACGCCTGAGGCGGCCGGCGCCGGCGATCGACGCCGGCGCCCCGGGACGGCTTGTCCGTCCGCCCCGCAAGAGGATGGCGCCGCCATCCTTTTTGCTTTACGCCACCGGGATTGCTACAACCCGGGGTCACGCCGGCCGTGGCCGGATTGCTGGAGGATTCCCGCCATGACGCCGAGCCGGCCGTACTTCGTCCGGGCCATCTACGAGTGGCTCATCGACAACCAGCACACGCCCTTCCTGCTGGTGGACGCCACCCGCGCCGGGGTGCAGGTGCCCGCCGCCTTCGTGAAGGAAGGCCGCATCGTGCTCAACGTGGCGCCGGGCGCGGTGCGCGACTTCTTCATCCATAACGACGACGTGTCCTTCAGCGCGCGCTTCGGCGGCGTGCCCATGCAGGTGTACGTGCCCATGGGCGCCGTGCTCGCGGTCTATTCGCGCGAGAACGGCCAGGGCATGTTCTTCGACGAGGACGACTATCCCGCCGGGGCCGCTGCACCGGCCGCCGCCACGCCGGCGCCCGCCCTGGCCCCCGTGCCCGTCCCCGGCATCGCCGGCCGCGAGCGCGGCGAGGGAGGCGACGAACCGGAGCCGCCGCGTCCGGGCGGCGGTCGACCCAGCCTGCGCGTGGTCAAATAGGGCGGCCCGCGCAGGGCGGCCCGCGCAGGGCGGCCCGCGCAGGGCGGTCCGCGCAGCAAAACAAAAGGGCCACCCGGGGGTGGCCCTTTGCGTTTCCGGCGGGGCGTCGCGCGGCTCAGGGCGCGGGCGTGGCGGCCGGCGCCGGGGTGGACGGCGCGGCAGCCGGCGTGGCGGGCGCGGGCAGGTAGTCCACCAGCTTCACGATGCGCTTCACGCCCGAGACCTGCTTGATGTAGTCCACGGCCATGTCGGCCTCGGCCGGGGTCAGCTTGCCCATCAGGTAGACGGTGCCGCCCACGGTGAAGACCTTGGTGCGCGAGGAGGGGAAGCCTTCCTGCACGGTGAGCTTGGCGCGGATCTGCGTGCTGATGAAGCCGTCGGAGCTGCGCTCCAGGTAGTAGCTGGCCGGGCCCACCGTGAGCTCGTTGTGGATGCGCTTCACCTCGGCGATGTCGTACACGATCTTTTCCGCCTGCGCCTTCATGGCCTCGTCGGACACCTGGCCGGCCAGCAGCACGCTGCCGTAGAAGCTGATGATGTTGACGTTGGCCTCGCGGAAGCGCGGGTTGGACTTGTAGAGGTTGATGGAGGCGGTGCGCTCGATGGCGCTGTCCTCGATGCGCATGCTGAGGGTGCGCTTGCCCTGCTCGGAGCCGATGGGCTCGGGGCCGGTGGCGTCGGCGATGAGGCTGGCGCAGCCGGAGAGGGCGAGCGCGAGGCCCGCGGCGATCAGGATTCTAGACATCGTTGGCTCCGAAGAATTCGCGGTCGATGAGGTCGCAGCAGCAGTTCAGCACGAACAGCTGTGCCTCGTGCACGCGCGGCGCGCTGTTGCCCGGCAGGCGCAGGTGGATGTCGTGGCCGGGGCGCAGCAGTCGGCCGAGCTCGCCGCCCTCGTCGCCGGTGATGGCGACGACGCGGCCACCGCCCTGCTGCATGACGCGCGCGGCCTGGGCGATGTTGGTGGCGTTGCCGCTCGCGGACAGGGCGAGCAGCAGGTCGCCGGGACGCGCCAGCGCCTGCAGCGGACGCGCGTACACGTCCTGGAAGCAGCCGTCGGCGGCGATGGCGGTGGTGACGGCGACGTCGCCCAGCATGATCACGGGGAATGCCGGGCGCTCGCGCTCGAAGCGGTTGCCCATCTTGGACGCGAAGCTCTGCGCGTTGCCGGCGGAGGCGCCGTTGCCGCAGCAGAAGATGCGCTGGTCGTGCATGAGGGTGTCGACGAGGGCGCGCGCGACGACCTCGATGTCGGCGACGCGCGATTCCGCCAGCTGGGACAGCATGTCCAGGCTGTCGGTGGCGAGCTTGAGGATGTGGTTCTGCATGAAGCGCCGGCAGGAGTCTCAGGTCGTGAAGGCCCCGGGCCACCAGCGCACGCGCCAGGCGGTGGGACCGGCCCGCACCGCCACCACGTCGAAGCGGCAGTCGCAGGCGCAGAATTCCGGGTGATGTTGAAGAAAAGCCCGCGCGGTGGCAATGATTTTCCGCTGCTTGGCCGCGGTCACGCTCGCGGCGGCGCCGCCGAAATCGTCGCGGTTGCGCAGGCGCACCTCGGCGAACACCAGCAGGCGCTGCTGGCGCACGACGAGGTCGATCTCGCCGCGGCGGCCGCGCCAGTTGCGCGCCACCAGGGTGAAGCCGCGCGCGGCGAGGAAGCGCCAGGCGGCGTCCTCAGCGGCCGCCCCCGTGAGGGTTGGCGGCGGGCGCGGGGGACCAGACCGGGATGGCGCTTCCATTGCGGACCTCGGCACAGGTGGGTTGGCGCTGCAGGGCGTGGTCGGCATCCCGCCGCAGCAGCCCCGTGCGCAGGGAAAGGGGTTCGCCATCGACCAGGGCGGTCCATGACCGCGCCAGCGTCCAGGCGTCGGCGCCGAAGGCGTAGAGGCGGTCGTAGCCCGCCGCCGGGCGCGGTTGCGCGGCGTAGAGCGCCTCCTGCTCGGGGCGCGCCGGCTCCAGCATCCAGGGCAGGTCGCAGAAGCGCAGGCCCTCGAGGTCGTTGACGCCGCTGGCGTCGGCGCCGGGCTCCCAGGCCGCGGACAGCGAGTACAGCGGCAGGCGGCTGTGGAAGTACTTGAGCGCCGGCTGCACCTGCTGCGCCAGCGTGGCGCTGGCGAGGAAGAGGGCGTCGGCGCGGGCGCCGGCGCCGGCCAGCAGCTCCTTCACCGCGGCGGTGATGCCGCCCTTGCGCGCCGGGTCCAGCGTGAACACCGCGGGCGCGACGGGGTGGCCCGCCTGCCAGGCGGCCTGGAACAGGCGCAGCTGGCGCTGGCTGGCCTCGTCGGAGGCGGCGAGCAGCAGGGGCCGGCGCACGCCCTGCTCGGCCATCCAGGCCACCAGGCGGTTGACCTCGTCCTCGGGCGCCAGGGCGAACTCGACGAGGTTGTCGGCGCGGCCCGGCACGCTGTTGAGCGCCAGCACGGGCAGGGGGAGGGGGCCGGCCTTCACCAGCGCGTCGACACGCTCGCGGTCCAGCGGACCGATGATGAACTCCGCACCGGCGGCGCGCGCCTGCTGGACGAGGGCGGCCGGCGGCAGGCTGTCGCTGTCGTAAAAATGCAGCACGGGGCTATCGGCGGCGGCGGCGCTGTCCTGATAATACGCGGCCATGAGCCCGTCGCGGATGGCCTCGGCGGCCTTGCTCATGCGGCCCGACTGCGGCAGCAGCACGGCGATGTCGCGGGCCGCCAGCGCGAGGGGCGGGGCCAGCAGCAGAAGCAGGGCGGCCGCGGCGCGCCCCATGCCTGAAACCTGCATAGGCAGTTTCCATCCAACTGGGGAAATCATGACCGGCGTACTGTATGTGGTGGCCACGCCCATTGGCAATCTGGACGACTGGAGTCCGCGCGCGGTGGCGACGCTGAAGGCGGTGCGCCTGGTGGCCGCCGAGGACACGCGCCACTCCGGGCGCCTGCTCCAGCACTTCGGCATCGACACGCCGCTGGTGGCGGTGCATGACCACAACGAGGGCGCGCGCAGCGAGGGACTGGTGGCGCGCCTGGCGGCGGGCGAGGACATCGCCCTGATTTCCGACGCGGGGACGCCGCTGGTCAGCGACCCCGGCTACCGCCTGGTGGCGGCGGTGCAGGCCGCGGGCCTGCGCGTGGTGCCGGTGCCCGGCGCCTGCGCCGCCGTCGCGGCGCTGTCGGCGGCGGGCCTGCCCTCGGACCGCTTTGCCTTCGAGGGCTTCCTGCCGGCCAAGGCGGGCGCCCGCCGCGAGCGCCTGCGCGCGCTGGCGAGCGAGCCCCGCACGCTGATTTTCTACGAGGCGCCGCACCGCGTGGCCGAGTGCCTGCAGGACATGGTCGCGGAGCTGGGCCCGGCGCGGCGCGCCACGCTGGCGCGCGAGCTCACCAAGGCCTTCGAGACGATCCGCCAGCTGCCGCTGGCGGAGCTGGCGGCCTGGGTGGCGGCGGACGCCAACCAGCAGCGCGGCGAGATCGTGCTGGTGCTGGAGGGCGCGCCCGAGGCCGCGGCGGGGGACATCGACTGGCGCGAGCCCGACCGCATCATGGGCATCCTGATGGCGGAGCTGCCGCCGCGCCAGGCGGCGGCCCTGGCGGCGGAGATCACCGGGCTCAAGAAGAACGCCCTCTACGAGCGCGCGCTGGCGGCCCGGGGCTGATCCCGCGCGGAGGCCGGGGGCGCGGGGCCGTCGTCGCCTGCCGCGAATGCACCTTGTATCCCCCCGCCCGGGCCCGTAAGCTCCGCGCCGGAGTCGGCCGGACGGTCGCTGCCGTGCTGCTGCTTGCAGTGGCATGGGGGAGGAAAGTCCGGGCTCCACAGGGCAAGGTGCCAGGTAACGCCTGGGCGGCGCGAGCCGACGGAAAGTGCAACAGAGAGCAGACCGCCGAACGACCCGGCGCGCCGCAAGGCGGGCGGGGTGCGTGGCAAGGGTGAAACGGTGCGGTAAGAGCGCACCGCGAGTCTGGCAACAGACCGGCACGGCAAACCCCACCTGGAGCAAGACCAAATAGGGTTCCATACGCGTGGCCCACGCGGGAACCGGGTAGGTTGCTTGAGCCCACCGGCGACGGTGGGCCTAGAGGAATGATCGTCCTCGACAGAACCCGGCTTACAGGCCGACTCCCCCTTTTGGTGCGCCCGCCCGGGTTTCCGGGCGGGCGCAGTCCTTTCCGGCCCCTGCCGGGCCTGGCGTCCTGCTTGTCCGACAGTCTCGCCGTTTCTTGGGTTCCTAATTAGGAAGTGCTAACTGCTTACTGCCCGGCGTTCCCAACAGATTTTTCCATATAACTAAATAATATTAGTATTCCGTAACCTAACTTTTCGCCTTAAGTTGATCGCGTAACTAATTGTTTTCAAATGTATTCGCAGTTGCTGCAATTTTGAACAGTACTTTACTGTTCATGCACTATGTCCATGATCTGTATAGATATTTTTTCCGTCATACGGGCTCTTATAACCGGCCTGGGCTTCCTTGACGCTCCGGAAGGCCCTTCTCTATAGTTCCGCTGGTGGGGAAAAGTGTGGTTTTGTGGCGAATTCTGGAAGAAAACTCCAATAAGGCGGATTGCGGATCGTGTTCAGGGGTTATGACGAGCTCAATATGGACGCCAAGGGGCGCATCGGCTTGCCGACGCGCTACCACGAGCGCGTGCTCGCCGCGTGCCAGGGCACCTTCGTCATTACCGTGGATCTGCGTGAACACTGCCTTGCCCTCTACCCGTTGAACGAATGGGAAGCCATCGAGGCCGGCCTCAACAAGCTGCCGGTCTCCGACCCGCAGTCGGCCCGCATCAAGCGTCGCCTGCTCGGCTATGCCACCGAGGTGAGCCTGGATGCGTCCGGCCGCCTGCTGCTCAGCCCCGAGCTGCGCAAGTTCGCCGGCCTGGAAAAGGCCGTCGTGCTGGCCGGCCAGGGCAACAAGTGCGAAATCTGGGACAAGCAGGCCTGGGATGCCCTCCAGGCCCAGACGGAAGAGATCGACATTTCCTCTCCCGCCCTGTCCGCCGCCCTCGACCACCTGGCCTTGTAACCATGAGTACGCTCACCCACCAGACCGTGCTCCTCGACGAGGCGGTCGTGTCGATATTGGGAGCGCCGGAGGGCGTCTACGTGGACGCCACCTTCGGCCGCGGCGGCCATACCCGGCACCTGCTCGCCCGGCTCGGCCGCGGCGCGCGCGTCATCGGCTTCGACAAGGATCCGGCCGCCATCGCCGCCGGCCAGGCCCTCGCCGCCGAGGATAGCCGTTTCGCCATCGTGCATGAATCGTTCGCGGAAATCCTTTCCGTACTGAAGGCGGAAGGGCTTGCAGGCAACATCGACGGCGTCCTGGCCGACCTCGGGGTGTCCTCGCCCCAGCTCGACGACGCCGGCCGCGGCTTCAGCTTCCAGAACGACGGTCCCCTGGACATGCGCATGGATCCGACCCGTGGCGAGAGTGCTGCCGAGTGGCTGGCCGACGTGGCCGAGGACGAGCTCGCCCGCGTGCTCTACGAGTACGGCGAGGAACGCCACTCGCGCCGCATCGCCCGCGCCATCGTCAAGGCCCGCGCCGACAAGCCCATCACCCGCACCCGCGAGCTCGCCGAGATCGTGGCCGCCGCGCACCCGGCCTGGGAAAAGCACAAGCATCCCGCCACGCGCGCCTTCCAGGCCATCCGCATCGCCATCAATTCCGAGCTGGCCGACATCGAGCGCTTCCTGCGCGACGCCATGGCCGTGCTGCGGCCGGGCGGCCGCCTCGCGGTCATCAGCTTCCATTCGCTGGAAGACCGCCTGGTGAAGCAGTACTTCCAGAAGGAAGCGCGCGGCGACGACTTCCCGCCCGGCCTGCCCGTCACCGTGGACATGCTGAAGCCGCGCCTGCGCATCATCGGCAAGGCCATCGAGCCCTCCGCCGCCGAGGTCGCCGCCAACCCGCGCGCGCGCAGTGCGCGCCTGCGCGTGGCCGAAAAGCTCGCGGAGGCCGCATGACGCTCGCCGCCACCCTCCGCGCCCGCGCCGTCCGGGGCCTGCCCGCGCTGCAGGGGCCGCTCATGGCCGCCATGCTGGTGTTCGTGCTGGTGTGCTCCGCGGTGGCGGTGGCCTGGAGCGTGCACAAGTCGCGCCACTACCTGAACGACCTCAAGGACCTCGAGACCGAGCGCGACCGCCTCGAGACCGAGTGGGGCCAGCTGCTGCTGGAGCAGCACACCTGGGGCGCCTACGGGCGCATCGGCAAGATCGCCGTCGAGCAGCTGCAGATGCGCAACCCCGCTCCCACCGAAATCATCATGGTGCGGCAATGAGCAAGCCCGCGCGCCCGGACAACAAGCTGCCCTACGCCGGCCGCCACCTCTTCGTGGGCGGCCTGGTGGCGCTGCTGTTCGGCAGCATGGCGGCGCGCGCGGCCTACCTGCACGTGGTCGACCAGGAATTCCTGCGCAAGCAGGGCGACATGCGCATGCAGCGCGTGGAATCGGTCACCGCGCACCGCGGCATGCTGCGCGACCGCAACGGCCAGCCGCTGGCCGTGAGCACGCCGGTGGTGTCCATCTGGGTCAATCCGAAGGAGGCGCGCGCCGGCAAGCTCGACATTCCCGCGCTGGCCAGGGCCCTGGACGTGGACGCCGCCTGGCTGGGCCAGCGCCTGGCGCGCAACGGCCAGCGCGAGTTCCTGTGGCTGAAGCGCCACCTGGCGCCCGCCGCCGCCGAGGCGGTGCTGGCGCGGGCCTTCCCGGGCGTGGCCGGCAAGACCGAATACCGCCGCTTCTATCCCGAGGGCGAGGTCACGGCCCACGTGCTGGGCTTCACCAACCTCGACGACGAGGGCCAGGAGGGGCTGGAGCTCGAGCTCGACGAGCAGCTGCGCGGCGTGCCCGGCGAAAAGCGCGTGCTGCGCGACCTCAAGGGCTCCATGGTCAAGGACGTGGCGCTGCTGCGTCCCGCGCGACCGGGCAAGGACATCGACCTCAGCTTCGACGTGCGCACCCAGTACCTGGCCTACCGCGAGCTGGCCGAGGCCATCGCGCGCAACAATGCCAAGGCCGGCACGGCGGTGGCGCTGGACGTCGAGACCGGCGAGGTGCTGGCCATGGTGAACCAGCCCTCCTACAACCCGAACAACCGCGGCAAGCTGCGCCCCGAGCAGATGCGCAACCGCGCCGTCACGGACATGTTCGAGCCGGGCTCGACCATGAAGCCGTTCACGGTGGCGGCGGCACTGGAAAGCGGCAAGTACTCGTCGCGCAGCCTGTTCAACACCAATCCCGGCACGCTGACGGTCTACAACAAGACCATCCGCGACCACGAGAACTACGGCGTCATCGACCTCGGCACCATCATCACCAAGTCCAGCAACGTGGGCGCGGCGCAGATCGCCCTGGCGCTGCCCAAGCAGACGCTGCCGGCGTTCTATAGCCGCTTCGGCTTCGGCCGCAACTCCGGTTCCGGCTTCCCCGGCGAGAGCGCCGGCCGCCTGCAGCCGCCGGAGCGCTGGCGCCCGGTGGAACTCGCCACCATGTCCTACGGCTACGGCCTCACCGTGACCGCGCTGCAGCTCGCCCATGGCTATGCCACGCTGGCCGCGGGCGGCATCGAGCGCCCGGTGAGCTTCCTCAAGGTGACCGGCCCGGTGCCGGGCAAGCGCGTGCTGGACGAGAAGATCGCGCAGCAAATCATTCCCATGATGGAGTCCGTGGTCACCGCCGACGGCACCGCCATCAAGGCCGCGGTGCCGGGCTACCGCGTGGCCGGCAAGACCGGCACCGCGCACAAGGCGCAGAACGGCGGCTACTCCGCCGACGAGTACATGTCCACCTTCGTCGGCCTGGCGCCGGCCAGCAAGCCGCGCGTGGTGCTGGCGGTGGTGGTGGACTCGCCGGGTAACGGCCAGTACTACGGCGGCCTGGTGTCGGCGCCGGTGTTCTCGCGCATCATGGCCGAGACCCTGCGCCTCATGAACGTGGAGCCGGACCGCAGCGCGGAACACCTGGCGCAGCAGGGACGGCTGCCACCGGCGGCGCGAACGGGGAGGGCGGGCGCATGAAGCTGCTGCGCGACCTCTGGACCGACACCCCTGCCGCGCACGCGGCAGTGTCCGTTTCCGGGCTGGCCCTGGACAGCCGCGCGGTGAAGCCCGGCATGCTCTTCATCGCCCTCCGGGGCCTGAGCCGCGACGCCCGCGATTTCATCCCCGACGTGATCCGCGCCGGCGCCGCCGCCGTGCTGGCCGAGCAGGGCGGGGACTGGACCGCCAGCGCCGTCGTCGACGGCGTGCCCGTGATCGTGGTGCCGCAGCTCGCCGCCGAGCTCGGCGGCATCGCCGCGCGCTACTTCGACGCCCCTTCGCAGCGCCTGGACGTGCTGGCCGTGACCGGCACCAACGGCAAGACCAGCGTGGCCAACCTCACCGCCGGCGCGTTGCTGCACCTGGGCCGTACCGCGGGCGTGCTGGGCACGCTCGGCAACGGCCTCTACGGCCATCTCGAGAAGTCCAGCCACACCACCCTGGATGCCGTGCAGCTGCAGGAGATGCTGGCGCGCTTCGTGGCCCGCGGCGCCGACAGCGTGGCGCTGGAGGCAAGCTCGCACGGCCTCGTCCAGGGCCGCCTGAACGGCACCGCCATCGACGTCGCGCTGTTCACCAACCTGACGCGCGACCACCTGGACTACCACGGCGACATGGCCAGCTATGCCGCCGCCAAGGAACTGCTGTTCCGCTGGCCGACGCTGAAGGCCGCCGTGATCAACGCCGACGATCCGGCCGGGGCGCGCTATGCCGCCGCCGTCGCGCCGGGCGTGCGCGTCCTGCGCTACAGCCAGGACGCCGCCGGCGACGCCGACATCCGCGCCCTGGCGATCACGCCTACACTGTCCGGGCTGGCCCTGCGGGTCGCCACGCCGGACGGCGACTGCGAGCTGGACGTGCCCCTGCTCGGCCGTTTCAACGTCAGCAACCTGCTGGCGGTGCTGGGCGGCCTGCTGGCGCTGGGACTGCCCCTGGCCGACGTCGCCGGCGCCCTGCGCCACGCGCGCCCGGTGCCGGGACGCATGGAGGCCTTCAGCGGCGACCATCCCACCGTGGTGGTGGACTACGCGCACACGCCGGACGCCCTGGACAAGGTGCTGTCCAGCCTGCGCGAGCACGCCCGCGGCCACCTGGTCTGCGTGTTCGGCTGCGGCGGCGACCGCGACGCCGGCAAGCGCCCGGAGATGGGCGCGATCGCGGCGCGCCTGGCCGACCACGTGGTGATCACCAGCGACAACCCGCGCTCGGAGGATCCGGCGGCCATCATCGCCCAGGTCCGCGCGGGCGCGGGGCCGCATGCCCATGTCGAGGCCGACCGCCGCCTCGCCATCCGCAAGGCCATCGCCGCCGCGCGCCGCGACGACATCGTGCTGGTCGCGGGCAAGGGCCACGAGGACTACCAGGAAATCGCCGGCGTGCGGCACCCCTTCAGCGATGTCGAGGAAGTGCGCGCCGCCGTGGCGCAGTGGAGGGCCGCATGAAACTTTCCCACATGGCGTTTCTCGTGCACGGCCGCCTGGTCGGCGAGGACCGCGAGATTTCCACCTTCTCCACCGACACCCGCACCCTGAAGGGCGGCGAGCTCTTCATCGCCCTCTCCGGCGCCCACTTCAACGGCAACCGCTTCGCCGCCGATGCCGCCGCGCGCGGCGCGGTCGCCGTGGTGGTGAGCGAGGAGCAGCCGGGGCTGGCGGTGCCGCAGGTGCTGGTGGACGACACCCACGAGGCGCTGGGGCGCATCGCCCATGCCTGGCGCCAGCAGTTCGACATCGTCTCGGTGGCCATGACCGGCAGCGCCGGCAAGACCACCACCAAGGAATTCGTGGCCAGCATCTTCAGCGAGATGGGCCCCACGCTGGCCACCCTGGGCAACAAGAACAACGACATCGGCGTGCCGCTGACGCTGTTCCGCCTCAACGCCTCGCACCGCTACGGCGTGTTCGAGCTCGGCGCCAACCACGTCGGCGAGATCGCCTACACCAGCGCCCTGGTGGAGCCGCAGGCGGTGGTGATCACCAATGTCGGCACCGCCCACCTCGAGGGCTTCGGCAGCCGCGAGGGCATCGCCCGCGCCAAGGGCGAGATCTACGGCGGCCTGGTCAAGGGCGGCATCGCCTGCATCAACGTCGACGACGAGTTCGCCCCCTACTGGATCGGCCTCAACGAGGACCGCCAGCAGCTGCACTTCTCCATGGCGCGCCAGGCCGACCTGTGGGTCGACAACGTGCGCCAGGCCACCTCGGGCTGCTATGCCTTCGACCTGCACGTGGGCTCGCGCCGCGTCGCCGTCGAGCTGCAGATGCTGGGTCGCCACAACATCTCCAATGCCCTGGCGGCGGCCGCGCTGGCCCATGCCTGCCAGGTGCCGCTCGACAAGATCGCCCAGGGCCTCGCGCGCACGCGTCCGGCCCCGGGGCGTCTCAATGTGCATGTTCCGGCGCCGACCTGCCGCGTCATCGACGACACCTACAACGCCAATCCGTCGTCCATGAAGGCCGCGATCGACGTCCTCACCGAAATGCCGGGCCGCAAGGTGCTGGTGCTGGGGGACATGGGGGAACTGGGTTCGGCGACCGAGTCCGGGCATCGCGAGGTGGGAGAGTACGCAAGAATGAAAAAAATAGATGCGCTTTACACAGTGGGCCAGTACAGCCAGTTCACCGCCGCCGGCTTCGGCAGCGAGGCACATGTTTATTCGGACCAGCAGGCGCTGATCGGCGAGCTCGAGAAAGAGCTCGAGACGGTGGTGACGCTGCTGGTCAAGGGTTCGCGCAGCGCCCAGATGGAAAAGGTCGTCACTGCGCTTCTCGACAAGGCCACCACGGACAAGAAGGAGTCCTGACCAATGCTGCTCTGGCTCGCGGATTTTCTCGCGCAGTACCACAAGGGGTTCGGGGTGTTCCACTACCTCACCCTCCGCGCCATCCTGAGCGTGGCGACCGCGCTCGCCCTCTCGCTGTGGTGGGGGCCGTGGATGATCGAGAAGCTGCGGGTCATGAAGTTCGGCCAGGCCATCCGCACCGACGGGCCGCAGAGCCACCTCGCCAAGAGCGGCACGCCCACCATGGGCGGCGCCCTCATCCTGGTCGCCATCGCCGTGTCCACGCTGCTGTGGGCCAACCTCGCCAATCCCTATATCTGGGTCGTGCTGGCGGTGATGGTGGTGTACGGCCTGGTCGGCTGGGTGGATGACTACCGCAAGGTGGTGGAGAAGAACTCGCGCGGCCTGCCCGGTCGCTGGAAGTACTTCTGGCAGTCCGTGGCCGGCATCGGCGCTGCCATTTTCCTCTTCCAGTACGCGCGCACCCCGGTCGAGACCAGCCTGATCGTGCCCTTCTTCAAGAGCGTGGTGATCCCGCTCGGCGTCTTCTACATGGTGCTGACCTACTTCGTGATCGTGGGTACCAGCAACGCCGTGAACCTGACCGACGGCCTCGACGGCCTCGCCATCATGCCCACCGTGATGGTGGCGGGGGCGCTGGCCATCTTTGCCTACCTGTCGGGTAACGTGAAGTTCGCGACCTACCTCAACATTCCCTATGTGGCGGGTTCCGGCGAGCTGATCGTGATCTGCGGCTCCATCATCGGCGCCGGCCTCGGCTTCCTCTGGTTCAACGCCTATCCCGCCCAGGTGTTCATGGGCGACGTGGGCGCGCTGGCGCTGGGCGCCGTGCTGGGCGTGATCGCCGTGATCGTGCGCCAGGAGATCGTGCTCTTCATCATGGGCGGCGTCTTCGTCATGGAGACGGTCTCGGTGATGCTGCAGGTGGGCTCGTTCAAGCTCACCGGCCGACGCATCTTCCGCATGGCGCCCATCCATCACCACTACGAGCTCAAGGGCTGGCCCGAGACCAAGGTGGTGGTCCGCTTCTGGATCATCAGCTTCATGCTCGTCCTCCTCGGCCTCGCGTCCCTGAAGATCCGGTGATCCCATGAGCATGATCCAGCGCGACGGTTTGCGGGTGGTGGTCGGTCTGGGCAAGACCGGCCTCTCCTGCGTGCGCTTCCTGAAGAGCCGCGGCTACCCGGTGGCGGTGAACGACACCCGCGACAACCCGCCGGGCCTGGCCGAGCTGCGCGCCGAGTACCCGGACGTGCAGGTGAGCCTGGGCCGGCTGGACGAGTCCCTGCTGTTGTCGGCGCGCGAGATCGTGGCCAGCCCCGGCATCTCGGTGAAGGAGCCGGAGCTGGTCTCCGCCCGCCTCAACGCCGGCATCCCCGTCGTGGGCGACATCGAGGTGTTCGTGCGCGAGGTGTCGGCGCCCATCGTCGCCATCACCGGCTCCAACGCCAAGAGCACCGTCACCACCCTGGTGGGCGAGATGGCGCGCAATGCCGGCATCGACGCGGGCGTCGGCGGCAACCTCGGCCTGCCGGTGCTGGACATGCTGCGCGAGAAGGGCGAGCAGGCCCTGTACGTGCTGGAGCTGTCCAGCTTCCAGCTCGAGACCACCCATTCCCTGCGCGCCGCCGTGGCGGTGGTGCTGAACATGAGCGAGGACCACATGGACCGCTACGCGTCCATGCAGGAGTACCACGCCGCCAAGCACCGCATCTTCCGCAACTGCCAGCGCTTCGTGGTCAACCGCGACGACGCGCTGACGCGTCCGCTGATCGCCGACAGCACCCCCAACGTGAGCTTCGGCCTCAATGCCCCCGACCTGAACCAGTACGGCGTGCTGGTGGAGGGCGGGGAGAAGTGGCTGGCGCGCGGCCGCGAGAAGCTGCTGCCGGTGTCCGCCATGAAGATCCGCGGCGACCACAACGTGGCCAATGCCCTGGCGGCACTGGCGCTCGGCGAGGCGGTCAACCTGCCCATGGACGTGATGCTGGCCACCCTGCGTGAGTTCCGTGGCCTGCCGCACCGCTGCGAGCTGGTGGCCGAGCAGGACGGCGTGGCCTGGTACAACGATTCCAAGGGCACCACTGTCGGCTCCACCCTGGCGGCCATCAACGGCCTCGGCAACGCCGTGCGCGGCAAGCTGATCCTGATCGCCGGCGGCGTCGGCAAGGGCCAGGACTTCGCGCCGCTGTCGGCGCCCCTGGCCCGGTATGCGAAGGCGCTGGTGCTGATCGGCGAGGAC
>DASUDN010000144.1:0-3150 GCA_036275595.1 Moraxellaceae bacterium | reverse complement strand
CTTCTGCTTGGGCTTGCCGGCGAGCTCGCCCACGTAGGTCTTGCCCTCCATCAGCTTCTCATAGCCGATATAGGCGGGGATGAAGACGATGGGGCGCTTGTTGTCGCGCAGGTAGCCGCGCAGGGTCATGGACAGCATGCCGGCGCGCGGCGAGAGCAGGCGGCCGGTGCGGGAGCGGCCGCCCTCGATGAAGTACTCGATGGAGTAGCCCTTGGTGGTGATCTGGTGCAGGTACTCGTTGAACACCGCGCCGTAGAGAAAATTGCCCTTAAAGCTGCGGCGCAGGAAGAAACCCCCGGCGCGGCGGATCAGGGAGCCCACCACCGGCATGTTGAGGTTGTCGCCGGCGGCGATGTGCGGGGTCATGAGGCCGCGGTGGAAGATCACGTAGGACAGCAGCAGGTAGTCGATGTGGCTGCGGTGGCAGGGCACGTAGACGATCTCGTAGTCGTGCGCGGCGGCGCGCACCTTGTCGAAATGGTGCACCTCGACGCCGTCGTAGAGACGGGTCCACAGCCAGGTCAGGAAGAGGTCGAAGAGGCGGATGACCGGATAGGAGTAGTCCGCGGCGATCTCGTTGATGTACTTGAGGGTGGTCTCGGTGGCCTTCTCGCGGCTGATCTTCTTTTCCTCCATCTCGCGCTCGATGGAGCGCTGCACGGAGGGGGAGGTCAGGATGGCCTTGACCAGGATGCGGCGGTGCGACAGGTCGGGACCGATGGCGACCTCGCGCTGGCGGCGGAAATGCACGCGCAGCACGCGCGACACCTTGCGCAGGGTGATCTCGGGGGACTGGCCTTCCTCGATCACGCTGCGCGCCGAGATGGGGGCGCTGAACTTGAGGAAGGTCTGGCGGCCGTGCAGCAGGATGGTGATGAACTGCTTGAAGATGCCCGGGGTGGCCCAGGAGTCGGCGAAGAGGATCTTGAAGACGGAGTTTTCCTTGTCCGGGCCGCGGCCCCAGAGGATGGTGACCGGCACCAGCTGCACGTCGAGGTCGGGGTTCTCGCGCACCGCGTCCATGAGGCGCACGAAGCGCGGCGAGTAGGCGAAGCGGTTGCGCTGCAGCGGCGAGGGGTTGTCGCTGCGGGTCAGGAAGAAGAGGGCGCGGTTCTCGCGCAGGTGCGGCCCCTGCATGGGCTTGAGGGCCCGCGGCAGGCCGGCCTTGCGCGTTTCGGTCTCGAGCACGAGCAGGTTGGACAGGAAGCGCGTCTGCATCACGTAGCAGACCGGCTTGTTGGGGTCGAGCTGCAGCTGCTTGAGGTCTTCCGGCAGGACGGTGGTGCGCACGAATAAATAGAGGAACTTGCGTGCAAGCAGCAGGAAGAGGTTGCTAAGCCATTGGGGCATTTCTTGTAAGCCTTTGAGTGGGCAGGAGAAACCGGGGCCAATGGTAACAAACGCACCGGGACCGGTCGGTCAGGGTGTCCGGCGTGAATGTAACAAAAGGTGTTGGCGCGGTCTGCGGGACGGGCGCCGGAAGGGCCGCCGGGGCGGCCCGGGCGGGCCACCCCGGGGGGGGCTTAGCGGGTGAGGTCCTTCACGAAGTCCGCGATCTGCTCCAGGGCCTTGCGGCCCTCGGGCAGGACCAGGTGGAAGAGGGGGAAGACGTGGGGCATCTCCCTCCACTCCCGGTAGACCAGGCGGATGCCGGCGCGCTTGGCGTTGCGGCGGATGGCGCGGGCATCGTCGAGCAGGATCTCGGTGGTGCCGACATGGACCATGAGCGGCGGCAGGCCGGCCAGGTCGGCATGGGCCGGCGACAGCAGCGGGTTCTTGGGGTCGTGCGGGCCGATGTGGCGCAGGCCCAGGGCCTTGAGCCCGCGCGGGTTCAGCATGGCCTCGTGGCGGGCGTTGACGGTGTGCGACTTGTAGCTGCAGGTGAGTTCGGTCCAGGGCGAGAGGCAGACCGCGCCGGCGGGCAGGGGCAGCTTGAGCTCGCGCAGGCGCAGCAGGGTGACCAGGGCCAGGTTGCCGCCCGCGGAATCGCCGGCGATGACGATCTGGCCGGGCGCGAAGCCCTCGTCCAGGAGCGCCCGGTAGGCGCCGACGGCGTCGTCCATCCAGGCCGGGAACTCGTGTTGCGGGGCCTGGCGGTAGTCCAGGGCCAGCACGCGGGCGCCGGCGCGGCGGGCGAGCTCGGCGGTGAGGGGGCGGTGGGTACGGGGCGAGCCGGCGATGTAGGCGCCGCCGTGCAGGTAGAGGATGACGGCGCGGCCGGGATTGTCGGCCTCCACCCACTCGCCGCGCAGGGTCTTGTGCGGGGTGATGGTGGCGCGCGGCACCGGCACCAGGCCGGCGGAGAGCTCCAGGGCAACGGCGGACAGGCCCATGCGCACGGGGGTGGGCCGGCCGGAAAACATGAAATTCTTGAGGGTGCCCTTGAGGACCCGGGTCAGGACGCGGCCTTGCCAGCTCATGGTGGATACCTGGATGCGGTAATCAGAAAAAAGCGCTAGCAGAGGTACGCGATGAGCTGGCGTTTGTCCAGAGCCCGGCGGGCAGGGCCCTGGCCCGCGCTGCCGGTTGCCGGGGTCGCCGGCGCCTGTTCGGCGCCGCTCGGGCTCTGCTATGGTTCGGGCTTTGGCATGCCGGCGACCGCGCCGGCGAAGGGGGGGCGCCGGGATGGCCCGCGCCGCCCGCGGGTGAGGAGCGCCCATGAGCGTCGTCAACTGCGTGGTCTACAGCCACGCCAGCGGCCACAAGCTGGCCGACATTCCCCTGGACCAGGTCAGCGAATCGCTGGCCGAGAACCCCGACCACTTCGTCTGGGTGGGCCTGCACGAGCCGGATGCCGTCGAGATGAAGCTCGTGGTGGACGAGTTCTGCCTGCACGAGCTGGCGGTCGAGGACGCCACCCGGCCCCAGCACCGTTCCAAGATCGAGTCCTACGGCGACACCCTGTTCGTGGTGGCGCGCACCGCGCGCCTGGAGAACGAGGACATCGTGCTCGGCCACACCTCCCTCTTCGTGGGACCGCGCTACGTGCTGACGGTGCGCACCGGCGCCTCGCTGAGCTATGCCCCGGTGCGCCAGCGCTGCGAGCGTTCGCCGGAGATGATGCGCCTGGGGCCGGCCTATGTGCTCTACGCCCTGCTCGATTTCGTCGTCGACAATTTCTATCCCGTGGTGGAAGACCTCTCCGCCTAC
>DASUDN010000143.1:0-6747 GCA_036275595.1 Moraxellaceae bacterium | reverse complement strand
GCTTGCGCATGAAATTGAAGGTCAGGCTGGTGGTCACCGCCAGCGGCACGAGGCCGATCTCGCCGAGGATGGCCAGGTAGAGCGCCACGTCGGCGGTGGCCATGAGCACGGGCCCGGACACGGTGCCGCCGGGACGGAGCTCGCCCTCCCCCACCGCATGGCGCACCGTGGCCGTGCGCGGCCCCAGGGCCTCCAGGGTGCAGCGGCTTTGCGGGAAGGCCGTCGCCATGAAGTCGGCCAGTGCCTCTTTCGTCACCATCTCTTGCTCCTGTTCGAAGGCGGTCGTCGCGATCGCCGCCGCTATCGTACCGCCTGCGACGACACGATGCGCATCACCTCGAGGTAGCCCGGCGGCGCCGGCACGGCATTGCGCTGGCGCAGCAGGCGGTGCATGTCCTTGAGGCGGAAATACGGCACCGAGGCCATGACGTGGTGCTCGATATGGTAATGCACGCGCAGCGGCGCGACCGTGGCCCGCGCCAGCCAGCCGGCGCGGGTGGTGCGGGTGTTGCGGAACATGTCGGCGGTCTTCTCGGTGCAGGCATGCTCGGCCATGGAGCGGATGCGCACGAAAAGCGCGAAGGGGGTCATGTAGGCCAGCACCCAGGCCGCGAAGAGCCAGGGATGGCCGCTCGCCCACAGCAGGGCGAAGAGCGCCGCGTTGACGATCACGGTCGGGGTGACGTTGCGCACGAACGTCCCGATGCGGTCGGCGACGGTGACGCCCTCGCGCGGCAGCCAGACCACGTCGTTGGCCACCGTCCACTTCACGTAGCCGGCATCCATCAGGAAGCGGCCGATGAAGAACTTGAGGCCGGTGAGGCCGGACAGGTCGCGCAGGAACTTGCGCGCCAGCGAGGCGCGTGAGCAGGGAAACGGCGCCACCAGCGAGATGTCGGTGTCGTCGGCAGTGCCGGTGCGCGTGTGGTGGACGAAGTGGTGCACCTTGTACTTCTGCAGGTCGTTCCAGATGGGGCGCGCGCAGGTCCAGTCGGCGAAGACGTCGTTCAGCCATTTGGTCTTGAAGAGCGTGCCATGGGAGGCGTCGTGCATGAGGATGGCCAGGCAGAGCTGGCGGCCGGCGATGACGCACAGGCCGAGGAAGAGGGACGGGATCGCCAGCACGGCGGGCTGCGCGGCGCCCCAGGCCAGCAGCGCGAAGGCGCCGGCGATGATGGCCCAGGTGGAGCCCACGGCCCAGAAGCCCATGAGGTCGGAGCGCGCGGTCAACTGGCGGATCTCGTCGCGCGTGAAGAGGTCGGTGACCTTGCGACGGGTTTCCGGCGGCAT
Source organism: Moraxellaceae bacterium (assembly GCA_036275595.1). Classification (GTDB taxonomy): domain Bacteria; phylum Pseudomonadota; class Gammaproteobacteria; order Pseudomonadales; family Moraxellaceae; genus UBA2031. The sequence goes on along the minus strand of DASUDN010000143.1, from coordinate 5,457 downwards.
CTCCACCGGCGTGGCGGAGTCGGGGATGGTCACGATCTGGTTCATGTCGATGGCCTCGGTTGCAAAAAGGGAGCCGCGGTCACGGCGCTGTCAGTGCCGTACCGTTCGCGGGAGCGGCGCGCTGTCGCCGCGCGCGCTGACCAGTCGCTGCCAGATGCGGCGGCCGGCCTCGTCGAAGCGGCGTACGCTGGTGGCAAACTCGCGGCGCGCGGCCACGTCCACCAGCGGCGCCGGCAACAGGGGATCGAAGACGAGCTGGCGGATGGCCTCGTTGCCGAGCAGGAAGGACTCGCGCGCCGCGACATCGGGCTCGAGGCTGTCGGCGCGCTCCAGCCAGGCCTCCAGGCGCTGCCGCGTCTCGCGGTAGATGCGGTCCAGCGCCGCGCCATCCCAGAGCGCGCGGGCGCGCTGCTCGTGCCCGGCATCGAAGTCCTGCGCCAGGAACACGCTGGCCTCGCGCTCGAGGCCGAGCTTGTACAGGCGCTCGCGGGCGGCGGCGACGCCGCCGGCCAGGTTGTCGGGGCGCAGGAACAGGCCGCGCTCCAGCTCGCGCAGGCCAAGCAGCGCCAGGGCGCGGTCGCGCGCGCGCAGGGCCACGCGGTCGCTGCGCCCGAGGCCGCCCACATGCACGGCGACCCAGCCGCCCCGCCACTCGCAGACGCGCTGCTCGGCATGGCGCCAGGTGGCCACGTCCGCGGCCAGGCCCTCGGCGTCGGGGCCCAGGCGATAGGCGCCGCGCCCTTCCGCCTCGATCAGGCCGGCCGCCGACAGGCGCGCCAGGGTCACGCGCACGCTGTTGCCGCTGATGCCGAACAGGGCGCAGGCCGCCACCGCGTCGCGGGCGGAGAGCGGCTCGCCGTCCTGCGCGAGCAGGAGATTCAGGATCAGCGATCGCGGGTTGACCTTCATGCGCCCTCCCCGGGGCCAAAAATAACACCTTATGGCAATTGCAGCATTTCTATGTAATATTACTTAAGATGTCAACATCCAATTAATGGAGTAATTAGATGGCGCCTGCCCCCATCGTCCTGGACCGCCAGCCGCCCCTGCTGATCGTGCGGCTGAACCGCCCCGACGTCCGCAATGCGGTGGACGGCCCCACCGCCGCCGCGCTGTCCGACGCCTTCCGCGACTTCGAGGCCGACCCCGCCCTCAGCGTCGCCATCCTCACCGGCGAAGGCGGCCACTTCTGCGCCGGCGCCGACCTCAAGGCGGTGGCCACCGATCCCGGCCGGGCAAACCGCCTGAGCACCGACGGCGACGGCCCCATGGGACCGACCCGCCTGCAGCTCAGCAAGCCCGTCATCGCCGCGGTGTCGGGCTACTGCGTCGCCGGCGGGCTGGAGCTCGCGCTCTGGTGCGACCTGCGCGTGGCCGACGCCAGCGCCGTGTTCGGCGTGTTCTGCCGCCGCTTCGGCGTGCCGCTCATCGACGGCGGCACCGTGCGCCTGCCGCGCGCCATCGGCATGAGCCGCGCGCTGGACCTGATCCTGACCGGACGCCCCGTCGCCGCCGACGAGGCCCTGCAGATGGGGCTGGCCAACCGCGTGGTACCCGCCGGCGAGGCGCTGGCCGCCGCGCGCGAGCTGGCATTGCAGATCGCCGCCTTCCCCCAGGCCTGCCTGCGCGGCGACCGCCGCAGCGCCTACGAACAGTGGGGCCTGGAGGAAACCGCCGCGCTGCATCACGAATTCGCCTATGGCCTGCGCACGCTGCAATCCGGCGAGACCGCGGCGGGCGCCACGCGCTTCGCGGACGGCGGCGGCCGTCACGGCGACTTCGGCGACTGAGCGCCTCGCCCCCCTTTCCCCACCCTGCCCCGGGAGACACCTATGGACACCCTCACCACCCTGACCTACGAGGTCACCGGCCGCATCGCCCGCATCACGCTGAACCGCCCGCAGCGCGGCAACGGCATCACCATGGACATGCCGCGCGAGCTGGCCGCCTGCGTGGAGCGCGCCAACCTCGACCCCGCCGTGCACGTGATCGCGCTTGCCGGCAACGGCAGCGGCTTCTGCGGCGGCTACGACCTCGTCGACAGCGCCGAGCGCCTGGCCTTCGACCATGGCGGCGACGGTGTTCCCGCCGGTTCGCCGGTGGACCCGCGCGTGCAGATGCAGAACCACATCCCCGGCCAGGCCTGGGATCCCATGGTCGACTACGCCGGCATGAGCCGGAACGTGAAGGGCTTCATGAGCCTGTTCCATTCGGACAAGCCCGTGGTGTGCAAGGTGCACGGCTTCTGCGTGGCGGGCGGCACCGACATGGCGCTGTGCTCGGATCTGCTCGTCATCGCCGACGACGCCAAGATCGGCTATCCGCCGGCGCGCGTGTGGGGCTCGCCCACGACGTCGCTGTGGTTCCATCGCCTCGGCCTGGAAAAGGCCAAGCGCCTGCTCTTCACCGGCGACTGCCTGTCCGGCAAGGAAGCGAAGGAATGGGGCCTGGCCATCGAGTCGGCGCCGGCGGCGGAGCTGGACGCCCGCTTCGAGTCGCTGCTGGCGCGCATCGCGCGCATGCCGGTCAACCAGCTCATGATGATGAAGCTGCTGCTCAACCAGTCGGTGATGCAGCAGGGCCTGCACACCACCCAGCTCCTGGGCACGGTCTTCGACGGCATCACCCGTCATACGCCCGAGGGATACGCCTTCCAGCAGCGCGCCGCCGAGGCCGGCTTCAAGCAGGCGGTGCGCGAGCGCGACGAGCCCTTCGGCGACTTCGGGCTCTCTACGTTCAAGGGATGAGGCGGCGGCAACTTCCCGCCCCGGGAGGCATTTGCTAACGTCGCGGGCATTGCCCACGGATGCAGCGCATGACTCCCCATACCCCCCCTGCCCTGGCCCGCAGCCGCATGCTGGCCAATACCGCCCTCATCAGCGCGGCCCTGTTCTGGGTCGTGATCCTGGTCCTGGAAAAGCTGCTGCCCGGCCACTCCGTGCTGCTGGGCATCCTCGCCCTCGGCGCCGAGGCCGGCGTGGTGGGCGGCCTCGCCGACTGGTACGCGGTCACCGTCCTGTTCCGCAATCCCTTCGGGCGCCTGCCGCTGCCGCGCCTGCTGCGCGAGCACACCGAGATCATCCCGCGCAACAAGGCGCGCATCGCCGAGTCGATGGGCCGCTTCGTGCAGGAAAACTTCATGGCCCCGCACATCCTGCGCAAGTCGCTGCGCGAGACCGACATCAGCCTCGCCATGGGCGACTGGCTGGCGCAGGAGGCCAACGTCCGCCGCATCAGCGACGTGGTGCAGCGCGTGGGGCCGCGCCTGCTGCAGGTGTTCGAGAGCCGCGACATCCAGGCCTTCCTGCAGGAGAACGCGGTGGAATGGGTGAAGACCACGCCCATGCACCAGATGGTGAGCCAGGTGCTGCGCGCGGTGCTGGAGAACGACTTCCACCACGAGGCGCTGCAGCTCGGCCTGGACAGCGCCGACAAGTGGGTCAAGGCCAATCCGCAGAAGGCGCGCGAGGTGGCGACGCGCATCTTCCAGGAGCTCGGCGTGGGCGGCATCACCCGCACCGCGAGCTGGATCGGCATCGACGTGGAGCGGCGCATCATCGAGACCTTCGTGCAGCAGGTCGAGGCCCTGCTGGAGGACCGCGCCCACCCCTGGCGCCTGGGCCTGGAGGAGAACGCCCACGACCTCATGGTGGCCCTGCAGGACCCCGACCATCCCTCGTCGCAGCGCCTCAATGCCTTCAAGAACGCCCTGGCCGACAGCCCGGCGGTGGTGAACTTCGTGACCAGCGCCATCATGGTGCTGCGCGACGCCGTCAAGGCCGACCTGCAGCGCGACAACTCCGGCCTCGCCGCCAACCTGCGCGGCGCCCTGCTCCGCCTGGGCCGCCACCTGCAGGACAACCTGCATGTGCGCGCGGCGCTGAACGCCGAGATCGAGGACCTGGCCGTGGTGTTCGCGGACGAGTACAGCGACGCCATCATCCGCTACGTGTCCAGCCGCATCCACGACTGGGACACGCGCGAGATGATCGCCAAGATCGAGACCGAGGTCGGGGGCGACCTGCACATGATCCGCGTCAACGGCGTGGTGGTGGGCAGCTTCATCGGCCTGCTGCTGGGCGTCGCCAAGACCCTGATCGAGCACGCCTGAGCGGGGCGGCGTACCCCGGCGTCGCCGGTAACCCGGATTCTGTCGGCCTGCTGGTCGCGCAACGCTTTGCTACCGTTCCGCACTGGCGCTCGCCCCCTCGCTGACTCAGCCTGAGGCGTTCAGGAGCCCTTCCGCTCCGCCGCACGGAAGCCGCCATGGAACTCGACGCCGTCCTGCTCGCCCGCCTGCAGTTCGCCTTCGTGGTGTCCTTCCACATCTTGTTTCCGGCCTTCACCATCGGCCTCGCGTCCTACATCGCCGTGCTGGAGGCCCTCGCCTTCGCCACGGGGCGCGACGTCTATGCCCGCCTCTCGCGCTTCTGGACCCGCATCTTCGCGGTGTCCTTCGCCATGGGCGTCGTGTCCGGCATCGTCATGGCCTACCAGTTCGGCACCAACTGGAGCCGCTTCGCCGACGCCACCGCCGCGGTCATCGGCCCGCTCATGGGCTACGAGGTACTCACCGCCTTCTTCCTGGAGGCCACCTTCCTCGGCATCCTGCTCTTCGGCCGCGCGCGCGTGCCGCCGGCCCTGCACCTGCTGGCCGCCGCCATGGTGGCGCTGGGCACCCTCGCCTCGGCCTTCTGGATCCTCAGCGCCAACAGCTGGATGCAGACCCCGGCGGGCTACACGCTCCAGGACGGCCTGTACCGCGTCACCCGCTGGCGCGAGGCCATCTTCAACCCGTCCTTCCCCTACCGCTTCGTGCACATGGTCACCGCGGCCTACCTCACGACGGCGTTCGTGGTGGTGGGCACCAGCGCCTGGTACCTGCGCCACCGGCGCTTCGAGGACACGGCGCGCACCGCCTTCAACATGGGGCTGGGCCTCATCGCCCTGCTCGCGCCCCTGCAGATCGTGTTCGGCGACCTGCACGGGCTCAATACCCTGCGCCACCAGCCCGCCAAGGTGGCCGCCATCGAGGCGCACTGGGAGACCGGCCGCGGCATGCCCTTCGTGCTGTTCGCCCTGCCCGACCAGGAGCGCGAGGCGAACCGCTTCGCGATCGAGATTCCGCGTCTTGGCAGCCTCATTCTCACACATGACTGGAACGGTGAAATCCGCGGCCTCAAGGAGTGGCCGCGCGACGAACGCCCGCCGGTGGCGGTGGTGTTCTTCGCCTTCCGCCTCATGGTCGCCGCGGGCCTGCTCATGCTCCTGGTCGGCGCCCTCAGCCTCTACCTGCGGCTACGGCGGCGACTCTACGACAGTCCGGCCTTCCTGCGCCTCTGCCAGGCCTGCCTGCCGCTCGGCTTCGTCGGCATCCTGGCAGGCTGGTTCACCACCGAGGTCGGGCGCCAGCCCTGGACCGTCTATGGCCTTCTACGCACCGCGGACAGCACCTCG
>DASUDN010000142.1:0-11350 GCA_036275595.1 Moraxellaceae bacterium | reverse complement strand
GCTCGTGCTGACCGCTGTGGTAGAGCCACTCCAGGTGGCCGAAGCGGATATGGGTGTCGGCCACGCGCAGCAACATGGCGCCGGACTCGCGCTTCTCGCGCTGCACCGGTTCGTCGGAACCGATGATGCACAGGGCGCGGGTGCTGGGAATGCCGAGGTGGTGCACGGCCTCGGAGCCCAGGTATTCACGGATGCAGGAGCGCAACACGGCGCGGCCGTCGCCGAAGCGGGAGTAGGGGGTCTGGCCGGCGCCCTTGAGGTGCAGGTCCCAGGTCTCGCCGCGGTCGTTGACCACCTCGCCGAGCAGCAGGCCGCGGCCGTCGCCCAGGTCCGGGTTGTACACGCCGAACTGGTGGCCCGTGTACTTCATGGCCAGGGGCTCGCTGCCCGGCAGGAGCTTGCGGCCGCCAAAGTACTGCGCCAGGTCGGGGTGGTGGCCGGCCTCCGGGTCAAGGCCGATCAGCGCGGCGACCTCCGGGTTGAAGGCCACGACGAAGGGGCGCTCGAAGCCGGTTGGCGTCACACGCGAGAACAGGCCGGCGGGAAGGCGGGCGAAGCGGTTGTCGAAGCGCAGGGAGTCGAGGCTGGCCATGAGAGGTTCCGGAGCATGGCGCGGGGCAGGGAGGGGACAGCGTTACGCCGATGGCCGCGCCGGGCGACAGTATGGACCCGCGGGGCAAAATTTTATCCATGAAAAAAGGCCGGCTATTGCCGGCCTTTTTCCAGGGGCTGCGCGGATCAGGCCGCGGCGGCCTCGGCAGCAAGCAGGCGCATGCGCTTGCGCTGTTCCTTGAGCTGCTTCTCGATCTGGCGGAAGCGTTCGCGGAAGGCGGCGTCGTTCCACTTCTGCTGGAGCTCGGCCTTCTTCTGCGTGAACTCTTCTTCCTTGACCTTGGCCCACTCCTGCAGGGAGGCGCTGAACATCTCGTACTCGCTGGCCATGCGGGCCTTGAGCGCCTCGACGTTGGCCTTGAGCGCCTGCTTGCGCTGCAGCTGCTGCTCGGCGCGCTGGAACTGCATGGTGAGCTCGGCCTTCTGGATGGAGAAGTCGGAGCAGCGCTTGAGGTTGCTGGTCAGGCCCAGCCAGGACAGGCCGAGAATCAGCCACTTGGTGGGGTCGTACTGGTACCACTTCACGCCGTTGCGGTAGTCGTACTGGAAGATGTGGTGGTAGTTGTGATAGCCCTCGCCCCAGGTGAACAGCGCCAGCACGGGGTTGTCACGGGCGGTGTTCTCGTCGGTGTAGGGACGGGTGCCCCACATGTGGCAGAGGGAGTTGATGAAGAAGGTGGCGTGGTGGCTGACCACCAGGCGCAGCAGGCCGCCCAGCAGGAACACGCCCCACAGGTCGCCCAGGGCCCAGCCCAGGGCCAGCGGGAGGGCGATGTTCATGACCAGCACGATGGGCACGTAGTAGTTGTGCTGGAACATCACGATCTTGTCGTTCAGCAGGTCGTTGGCGTTGCTGAAGTTGGGCTTGCCCGACTCGTAGTTGCGCAGCATCCAGCCGATGTGGGCGAACCAGAAGCCGCGGTTGATCGAGTAGGGGTCGCCGTCGACGTCGTCCACGTTGCGGTGGTGGGTGCGGTGGCTGGAGCCCCAGATCAGGATGCTGTTCTGGATGGCCATGGCGCCGAACAGCATGAGGGGGATCTTCACGAGCCAGTGGGCCTCGTAGGCACGGTGGGCCCACAGGCGGTGGTAGCCCGCCGTGATGGACAGACCGTTGCACGCCAGCAGCACCACGAAGCTCACCCACGCGGCGGCGGAGTAGTCAAAGTACAGGGCGTACAGGGGAATCAGGATCAGGGCGGCGATCGGCGTCGTCGTCAGGACGATGGCGGCAACCCAGTTGATCGGGGGGCGTTCGGCGACGGAAGTCGTCATCAGGATGGGTCCTCGTAGGTAAACGCGTGTTCATTATACGGGTCCGGCGGACCGGGGGCGATTGCCCGGGGTCAATTTACGGGCCCGCTTTGTCGGGTTTTGTTTAAGGCGGATGCCGCGCCGGGTCAGATTGCCATGCCGGTATCCAGCCGGGCCGCCCGTTCCGGGGAGGCCTTGGGGCACTGGGTGGAAAGCGTGAACAACAGTTTACCCAGCGCCGGGATATGGGGGCCGACCAGCGGCTTGCCGGTGGTGAGCAGGGACACAGAGGTGTCGCGTTCCGGATCCGCCCAGCAGAAGATATTGGTGAGGCCCAGGTGGCCGAAGGCCTTGCGCGTCATGGGGCCGTACAGGCCGACCGGGCTGTTGCCGAGCATCATGCCCATGGAGTAGCGCATGGGGATGAGCAGGGAGCGGTCCAGCTCCGGCTTGCCGACCTCGATCAGCGCGCGCTTGATGGTCATGGGCTTGAAGATCTGCCTGTCCTGGTAGCGGCCGCCATCCAGCAGCATCTGGAAGAAACGGCCGGCTTCCTCGGCGGTGGCGTAGATGTTGCCGGCGGGGCAGATGGTGTCCATGAAGCGCGGGTCGTTGGTCATGTTGACCGCCAGCTCCAGGTCGCCGCCCAGGATGTGCTGGATGTAGGCATTGGCCGGTCCGACCGGCTTGAAGCCGGTGTTGTAGTTGACCGCGGCCAGCGGGCGGTCGGCCTCGGGCAGGCCGAAGGTGAAGAAGCGCATGCCCATGGGCTCGGCCACGGCCTCGCGCAGGAACTCGCGCACGCTCATGCCGGTCACGCGCTCGACGATCTCACCGAAGATGTAGCCGGCGGTGATGGCGTGGTAGGCCACGCGGTGGCCGGACGGGGCGACCGGGCGGGCCTTGTACAGCATGTCCAGGATGGCCTCGAGGTCATAGAGGAGCTCGGGGTCGAAGTCGCCGGAAATCTTGGGAATGCCGCCGCGATGGGCGAGCAGGTGGTAGATGGTGGCGTTTTTCTTGCCGTTGACGCCGTACTCGGGGATGTAGTGGCTGATCGGGTCCAGCAGGTCGATGAGGCCTCGCTCGTCCAGCAGGTGCACCAGCATGGCGGTGATGGACTTGGACGCCGAGAACAGGCAGACCGGGGTGTCGGGCGTGGCCAGGACCTTGGGGACGCCGGCGTGGTCGTCGGGGCCGTTGCCGCTGGCGTGGCCGATGGCGCGGTTGAGGACGACCTTGCCCTCGCGGCGCAGGCAGAAGGTGACGGCCGGGGAGATGCCGGTCTTGTAAAGGCCTTCCACGGCCTCCCAGATCTTCTCGACCTGGCCGGGACGGAAGCCGGCCGCCTCGGGCGCGGTCTCGCGCTCGAAATCGATGGTGGTGACACTCGACAGGTCGGCAGGGACGCGGCAGGTGTTGGTTGAGAACAGCTTCACTCGGAAATCTCGGAAAGGCCGGGGGGCGGTGGATGGCGGCACACTAGCACGGGCGTCTCAAGTCCGGCCAGCCGGGAAAAGGCCGGATTTGCTGCGCAAAACGCCTGCGAGGACAGTTTTGCGACCGCGCCCGCGAGCTTTCAACCCGGTGCGCGACCGGTTGGTCGGGGTGGCGGACCGGCGGTCCCGTCGCCGCCGGACGGCTCAGGGGGAGGCGGCGGACAGCCGTTTCACGTCCGCCAGGACCTGCTCGGCGTGGCGGGCGGTATCCACGTCCGGATAGTGATAGACGATGGTTCCCTCAGGATCAATCAGAAATGTTTCGCGGCTGGCAAAGCCGAGGGGTCCCATTCCGCGCAGTACCCCCATGGCCCTGGCCAGGGCATGGCGGTCGTCGGCCAGCAGGGGATAGGGCAGCTTGAGCCGGGTGGCGAAGGCCCGGTGCGAGGCGACGTCGTCCACGCTCACGCCCACGACCATGATGTTGGCGCGGCGCAGCTCCGCCCAGCGGTCGCGGAAGCGCAGGGCCTCCTGGGTGCAACCGGGCGTGTCGTCCTTCGGGTAGAAGTAGAGGGCGACCCACTGGCCGCGGAACTCCGCCAGGCGGCGGGCCTTGCCGTCCTGGTCGGGCAGGCTCAGCACCGGCGCCGGCCGTCCCACCCATTGGCCGGCGGCCTGGGCCAGGGGCGACAGGAAAAGCAGCAGGAGAAGGGCCAGGGCGGGGCGCATGGGGTGTCTCCGTACACTCGGTCAGGTGGGGCGCCGGCAGCGCCCCCCGATTAGCGCGCGCCCTCGCCGCCACGTCAATTGCGCAGGGGCGGGACAGGCCCGGCGGCGGGCGCCGTCACCACTTGATGTACTGGTCTTCCACGAAGCCAGGGAGTCCGCTCACGGGAATCACCTTGCCGTCCACGCGCAGCTCGCCCTCGAAATGGCCGAAAAGCTGGCGGAACTTGCTGGCCATGAGCCCGGCGTTCATGTACTCGCGGTGCAGGCCCAGGGCCCTGAAGCGCAACTCCACCTGGCCGTCGTCCGACCACACGCGCCAGTCCTGCAGGATGTTGGCCTCGTCGAACTCGAAGCGGCAGAGGTTCACCTTGATGAGCTTGCCGTCCACCCAGACGCAGTTTTCCGTGTAGCTGGTCTCGTTGACGCCGCAGGACAGGTTGATGCCCAGGCGGTGGCCCCCGCTCATGCCGGAGAAGCAGGCCCAGTTCCAGAAGGTCTCGCGGCGCATGAAGCCGGTGGAGAAGTCGTGGTGGCCGAGGGTGGTGAGGGCGGCGAGGTCAAAGCGCCGGCCCTTGAGCTCGAGGGTGCCGGAGACCGCCAGGCAGGCGGTCTTGTTGGTGTAGACCCAGCCGGTGTAGCCGATGCGGGTGCTGATGGACATGGGTTCGAAGCCGTCCTCGGGCATGGTGGCGTCGAGGAAGAACTCCTGGCCGATGCGGATGGTCATGGACTTGCGCCGCGGCGCCGCCTCGTAGCGCATGCGGATGTCGGCGTCGAGGAAACGGAAATGGCTCTCGCCCTCGACCGGGTTGTCGGCCAGCGCCATGCCGATGCCGAAGGGGCTGCGCAGGGACCGTGAGAACAGCTCGCCGGACTCGAGGTCGTAGACGTAGACGAAGGCGGCGCCCACGTAGCGCAGGTGGGCCAGGGCGCAGCCGCAGAGGAAGCGGCCGTTGGTGACGCCGAAGTACTGGAATTCCTTGAAGCCCACCCAGTCCGCGAAGCGGCTGGCCTTCCTGCCGAAGGGGGTGCGCAGGCGGAAATCGCCGCGGTTGATGTGGCGCAGGGAGTCATCGAAGTAGCCGAAGCGCGGCTGGCCGTCGACGATCAGGGGAGCGTTCGCGGAAAGGCTGTGGGCGGGGAGCGTCATTCGGGGTCCAGGGTCCGGGGCCAGGGCGGCGGGGTGATGAAGCCGCGCGTGACTTCCCGGCCCTGGGCCAGGCCGACCACGGCGGCCGCCCGATTATCGGCAGCCGCCTGCCAGGCCTCAACCAGCGCCGCTGCCGCCTGCGGTTCACCAATGCTGACACCGTCGCTGCCGGGCGAGAGGTCCACGGGCGCCAGCCAGTGCTCGCGCGGCAGTCGGATCCAGGTGAGGCCCGGGTCGGGAAAGGTGCGCAGGAAGTCCGTCGCGTTCATCCACCAGCCCCGCAGGTGGCCGCGGGCGGCGCCGGCGGGCGCCCACTCGGCCGGGCAGGCATGGGCCGGGTAGAACAACCGTCCGCGCAGGAGCCCGGCGGGCCGGGGCGGTGGCAGGCCCAGTGCCGCCAGCAGGGCGCGCGCCTCGGGCTGGACGGCCAGGGGCAGCTGGTGGCTTGCGAGCCGGTCGATCTTGAGGTCGAGGCGGTCCTTGAGGCCGGGGCCCACCCAGTGCCGGGCGTCGCCTCCGGGCGCGATGCCCAGGTAGAACTTGACGGCCACTTCCCAGTGCTGGACCTCTCCGGTGGCGCGCTCCTCCACCAGGAAATCGAATTCCCCCACGGTGCGCTTGCCCTGGCGCACGGGAAGCCCGTGGTACAGGCGGCGGTAGAGGGGATTGCCGGGCCAGTCCAGCCAGGCGTCGAGCAGGCTCTCGAAGTAGCTGCCCAGGCGGCCGGGACGGCGCGACAGCGCGCTGGCGAGGGGGGAGGGGTCGCGATCGAGGGCGGCCAGCCAGTCTTCGCTGGCGGCGAGGGCCCGGCGGCCCCACTCCTGGTCCAGCCAGAGCAGGCCGGGAACCGGGGCGGCCAGCAGGGGAGGACTGGCGAGGGACCAGGCCAGGTCCCGGACCAGGGCGTGGCGCCAGCGCCGCCAGGCGGATTCGTCGATGCCGGCCATGCCGGGTCTCCGCGGATGGGGCCGGGCGGAGATGCCCGGCATGCGCTCATTCTGCGGCGGGAGGGGGACGGCGGGCCAGCGGTGGTGGGCGAGGGGACGGGGCCGGCTCAGCCGCGGGCGGCTTCCAGGACCTTCACGAAGTCGCCGGAGCGGGGATGGGTACGCACGATGTCGAGCAGGGTCTGGCCGGCGCCGTTGCGGGCGTCGAGATCGCGGCCGGCGGCCAGGAAGAAGGCCACGAAGCGCTCGAAGTCATGCGCACGCATGTGCTTGTAGGCGGTCATGAGGACATGGAAGTCCGGGTTTTCCCCGGCGGCCGGCGCCCGGTCGAGGTAGCCGCGCACGCGCTCGTCGCTCCAGTCTTCGCCAAAACGGGCCGGTTGGGTGACGCCCATGACACTCTCCGCAAGTCTGCTGCCAGAAGGCGCGCACTCTAGGACCGGACCCGGCGGGGGTCAAGCCGGATTCAATGCTCGCGGTAGGGCTTTCCGTCGGCCAGGAGCAGGCCGCCCAGGTGGTGCGCCACCGCCAGCAGCTGGGGACCGTCCAGGTCGGGCAGCAGGCGCCGGATGACCATGTGGATGGCGCCCCGCACCACGGCGACGCCGCCCTCGGCGCTCTTGCGCAGGAGGAAGCCGAGTTCCAGCAGGCCGAGCGGCGTCAGCATGTAGACTTCGAGGGCGCGGTCGGTAATGGCCAGGAGCAGGGATTCGAGGGTTTTCTCGTGCCGGCGCGGCTCGCCGGCGCGCATGTCCTGCATGAGCTGCTGCAGCCCCTGGCGCGTGGCGTCGTCCACCGTGAAGCCGATGTAGGGGGTGGGGTCGCCGCTGGTGTCGGGGGCGGTGAGCATGACGCCGCCCATGTAGTCAGCCAGGGGCATGAGGGAGCGGTTGTCGAGGCGATGGATGATGGTGCGCGCCACGCCGTGGATGGTCGCCTTGATGGTGGCCACGGCGCCGTGGATGGCGCGGCTGAGCACCGGATTGAGCTGCAGCAGGTCGATGAGGTCGACAAAGAAGACGGTGAGGATCTCGTCGGTGAAGCGGTTGACCGTGTCGATCATGAGGTCGGCCTGGGAGGCGTCGCTGCCCGACTCCACCTGCGCGATCAACTGCTCGGAGTGGCGGCGCAACTCCGGTGACGACACGAAGGCGATATGCATGCTCATGCTGCCGGTCCCCCTCTGGCCCATCGCAGGCGGGCACGGATGAGCCTAGGGAGGGCTGGCTGTGCTGGCAAGGCGACGTACAGATTCGATACCAATCAGGCGTCGCCGATTTCGCCCTTGCGCAGCCGCTCGTCGACCTTCCACTGCTGGACGCCCACCTGCACCTTCACCAGTTCGATGGCGTCGAGCGCGATGCGGCGGAGGGCGGCGTCGCGCTCCTCGTGCGGGGCCACGACCGTGTCGAAGAGGCCGGCGGCCACGTCCTGCGCGGCCACGTTGCCGCGGCGGCCGAGGTCGGCCAGGACCTGGTCCAGCACGTCGGCGAGCAGGCGCGCGACCACGGCGTGGAGCTCCTCCTGCACGACGGGGCCGGCGAAGAGAAGGCGGCGCTTCAGGCGCTGGAAGCCCGGGTTGCGCTCCAGCGCATCGCGCAGGGTGGTGTCGAGGTAGCCGGCGAGGCGCGCGCGGTGCAGGGTGTGCGCATGCGCGCTGGTGTCGGCGATGAGGTCGGCGAGCCAGGGCACGATGGTGCCGCGCTGCGGCAGCAGGATCTGGTCGGCAATGCGGTGGGTGAGGTCGCCGCCGCTGTTGATCTCGCGCTGCACGCCCTCCAGCACATTGATCACCACGCGGTCGGAGATCTCCTCGACGACCATGCGGTAATAGCGGGCGATGCCTTCGAACAGGCGGCTGCCGGACAGGTCCAGGATGTCCATCTTCTGCAGGCGGTAGCCGATGGACACCAGGCGCAGCAGGCGCAGCGCGCGGAAGAAGGGCAGGGGAATGCAGCCGAGGACGTCGTACCAGTTGGCGAAGGGATAGAAGAACCAGCGGTGGTAGGTGCGACGCGCGATCGCCACGCCCCAACGCAGCAGCAGTTCGCCGACCAGGAACAGCGTGAACCAGTTGTCCCAGGCCTGCAGGCGCTTGTGCCAGTGGTCGTGGTAGCGCTGCATCAGGCGCGGGAAGGCCTCGGCCACCAGCGTGCCCAGCCCCGAGCCCAGCAGCAGGGCATCGATGAGCAGCCACAGCAGGTTGACCGCGATGAGCGCGAGGACGGCCAGGTCGAGGACGAGCAGCGGGGCTTCGGGGTGCCCCCGCAGCGCATGCCAGCGGATCTTCATGGTGCTCCTTCGGCAAGTGGATGGCGCGGCCGCGCCCGGGGGCGCTGCCGCGCAATGCTAGCGCGTCGGCGTCAACCCTGCCTCAACACGAGGAGGGGGCTGGCGCGCCAGGCGCGCCGCGCGCCCGGCAGGCCGGTGGCCAGGGCCAGCACGGCGCCCGCCAGCGGCGCCTGCCACCACAGGTCCGGATGCAGCACCGGGGCGAGGTCCAACACGCGACGGTAGATGACGGCGGCGAGCGCCTCGTTGAGCAGGGCGGCGATGCCGCCGGCAAGGGCGCCGATGAACAGGAACTCGGCGGCCAGGCGGGCCTGCAGGGCGCGTCGGCCGATGCCGGTCACGCGCAGCAGCGCCGCCTCGTAGCGCCGGGCATCGGCGCCTGCCGCCACCTGCGCGGCGATGACCAGAAGGGCGGCGGCCAGCACGAATACCAGCACCGCCTCGACCGCGCGGGCCACCTGGTCGAGCAGGCGGCGGACCTCGTCCATCATGCTCGCGACGTCGATCAGGATGACGGTGGGAAAGGCCTTCACCAGGGCGGTGAGGACGCCGCGCTGCGCCGCCGGCAGGTGAAAGCTCGTCAGGTAGCTGGCCGGGAATGCATCGAGCGAGCCGGGCGGGAAGATGAAGTAGAAATTGGGCCGGAAGCTGTCCCAGTCGACGCTGCGCAGGCTGGTCACCGTGGCCTCGATCTCGCCCTCGGCCAGGGTGAAGCGCAGGCGGTCGCCCAGGCGCAGGCCGAGTCGCTCCGCAAGGCGGCTCTCCACCGACACCGGGACCGTCGCGCCGGCGGCAGCGCCGGACTGCCACCAGGTTCCCTGCAGCAGCGCGTTGCCCTCCGGCAACTGCGCGCGCCAGGTCAGGTTGAGCTCGCGGTTGAGGGATTCGTCGCGCTCGCTGGCCTTTTCCTTGGTGACGGCCTCCTGCACCGCGCGGTCGTTGATGGCGGTAAGGCGCCCGCGCACGATGGCAAAGGGGGCCGCCGGGGTGGCAACGCCCTGTGCGCGCAGGAAGGCGGTGAAGGCCTCGCGCTCGTCGTCGGCGATGTTGAGCGCAAACTGGTTGGGCGCGCCCGGCGGGATCTTGCCCTGCCAGGCGGCCAGCAATTCGCCGCGCAGGCTGGCCACCAGCAGCAGTGCGGTGAGGCCGAGCGCGAGGCCCAGCACCTGCAGGCTGGCGGCCCGCGGGTCGCGCAGCACCGACGCCAGCGCCGGCACCTGCACGCGACGGCGCAGCCATTGCAGTCCCTGCGCCAGCAGCCACCAGAGGCACAGGGCGGCGACGCCGCCACCGGCGATCACGATGAAGGCGAGGCGGGGCTGGCCGGTCTCGACGGTGAGCAGGAGCAGCACCGCCACCAGCGCGCCGCTGGCGGCGGCGCCCTGCGACCACGTCAGCGCGGGCAGGTCGCGGCGCAGCACGCGCAGGGGGGAAACGCCGCCGAGTGCCACCAGCGCGGGCAGCGCGAAGCCGAGCAGGGTGAGCGTGGCCGTGAGGACGGCGGTGAGCAGGGGACGGCCGGCGGCGTAGACGGGCTCGGCCACGGGCAGCAAGCCGGCGAGCAGCCAGGTGAAAAGGTGCGCCGCGGCGAGCCCCAGCAATGCGCCCAGCGCCACGGCGACCAGCCACAACCAGGCGATCTCGCCGAGCAGGCGCCGCAGCGCCTCGCGGCGCGAGGCGCCGAGGCAGCGCAGCAGTGCCTGCTGGTCGAACTGGCGCTCGGCGAAGCGGCGGCTGGCGGTGCCGATGGCGAGTCCGGCCAGCACCACGGCGGCGATGGTCGCCAGGCTGAAATAGGCCTGGCTGCGTTCCAGCGGCGTGCCGATTTCGGGGCGCCCCTCGCGCACGTCGAGCAGGCGCATGCCGACCCCGAGGTGGGGAGTCATGCGCGTCGTGTACGCGTCAAGGCGCGCCGGTTCGCCGCGCAGGAGGAGTTGATAGCGCAGGCGCGACCCCGGCTGCACGACGCCGGCGGCGGGCACGTCGGCGAGGTTCATGAGGGCGCGCGGCGAGAAGCCGGTGAAGCCCGCCTGGCCCGGTTCGTAGGCCAGCTCGGCCGCGATGCGCAGGCGGATGTCGCCGAGGGTGATGGTGTCGCCGACGCGCGCGCCGAGCAGGGAGAGCAGGCGGCGGTCGAGCCAGGCCTCGCCGGCGGCGGGTATCGCGCGCACGACGCGCTCGCCGGCGCCCGCGCGCAGCCGCAGTTCGCCGCGCAGGGGGTACCCGGCGTCCACCGCCTTCACCGACGCCAGCTGGAAGGTGTCGCCGTTCACGAGGACGCTGGAGAACTCCAGGGTCTGCGCCGTGGCGAGGCGCTCCTCGCGCGCGGCGGCGGCGAAGGCGGCGGGAACGGGACGGGTGCTGCGCACGACGAGGTCGGCGGCGAGCAGGCGCGCCGCCTCCTGGCGCAGCCGCAGCTCGACGCCATTGCTGAAGAAGCGCAGGCTGGTCATGGCCGCGACCGCCAGCACCAGCGCCAGCAGCAGCAAGGTCAGCTCGCCGTGGCGCAGGTCGCGGCGAAACGCGCGCCAGGACTCCCGCCAGGCGCCGCTCATGCGCCGTCCCCGGCCAGCCGGCCGTTTTCCAGGCGGAGCTGGCGGTCGCAGCGGGTGGCAAGCTGGGCGTCGTGAGTGACCAGCACCAGCGTGGTGCCGGCCGAGGCGTTGAGGCTGAACAGCAGGTCGATCACCTGCTGGCCGGTGCGACTGTCGAGGTTGCCGGTGGGTTCGTCGGCGAAGAGCACGTCGGGTTGCCCGGCGAAGGCGCGAGCCAGCGCCACGCGCTGCTGCTCCCCTCCGGAAAGCTGTACTGGATAGTGGTCGAGCCGATCTGCCAGGCCGACGGCGCGCAGCAGGTCGCGCGCGCGGTCCCGTCCATCGCCATTCACTCCGGCAAGCTCCAGCGGCAGCAGGACGTTCTCTTCCGCC
>DASUDN010000141.1:0-5996 GCA_036275595.1 Moraxellaceae bacterium | reverse complement strand
GGCGGGCAACATCAAGTCGATCACCGACTTCGGCATCTTCATCGGCCTGGAAGGCGGCATCGACGGCCTGGTGCACCTCTCCGACATCTCCTGGAACGAGACGGGCGAAGAAGCCGTTCGCAAGTACAAGAAGGGCGATGCCGTGGAAGCCACCATCCTGTCCGTGGACCCGGAGCGCGAGCGCATCTCCCTGGGCATCAAGCAGCTCGAGCGTGACCCGTTCGGCGACTTCGTGACCAGCCACGACAAGGGCGCCCTGGTGAAGGGCAAGGTCAAGACCGTCGACGCCAAGGGCGCGACCATCGAGGTCATGGACGGCGTCGAAGCCTCCCTCCGTGCCTCCGAGATCAGCCGCGACCGCGTGGAAGACGCCACCAAGCACCTGACCGTCGGCCAGGAAGTCGAAGCCAAGATCATCGGCATCGACCGCAAGTCCCGCGTCATCAGCCTGTCCATCAAGGCGAAGGACGAGGCCGACGAGCGCGAGGCCATGAGCTCCCTGCGCGAACAGGAGCCCGAGTCCAGCGGCCCCAAGACCATCGGCGACCTGATCAAGGCGCAGATGGGCAACTGAGGCCCGGCCTCACGGCATAAAAAAACCCCGCCCCGGCGGGGTTTTTTTATGCCTGCGTCACGGACGCCGACAGGCGGGGCCGCCATGATGCCGGCCAGGGAGGAGGGCCGTGCCGCCCCTGGCAGGCCCCGGGCGGCAAGCCCCGCCGAACCCGGCTCCGCGGGGTCTGGCGGGCCGCCGGCGGCCCCGCGGGACGGCCTGTACGGCCCGGCCGGGCGCCTTCCGCCCCCGCCCGGGCGACCGGAAAAAGGGGGTATTTGCGGCAGGCGATTTTTTGTGTTTAAAATCAGCCCGTTACACGGGAAACCATCCTAGTAGTTGAGAAAGATTCTCCAAGTCCACGAGAAGAGGCCCCGGGAGGCCCAGCGGAGACTGCAATGGCCCTGACCAAATCCGAGCTGATCGAGCGCATTGTCGCCAAGCAGACGCTGCTGACGGCGAAGGATGTCGAGCTCGCGGTCAAGACCATCGTCGAGCAGATGTCGGAGAGCCTGTCCACCGGCGGACGCATCGAGATCCGCGGCTTCGGCTCCTTCTCGCTGCATTACCGCGAGCCGCGCGTCGGCCGCAATCCCAAGACCGGCGAGGCGGTGACCCTGGTCGGCAAGTACGTTCCCCACTTCAAGCCCGGCAAGGAACTGAAGGACCGCGTGAACGAGAGCCTGCAGGCCGAGATCGCCGCCGAACGCGAACGCGCCACCGCGAGCCCGGCCGCGGCGACGGCCCCGAGCCCCTGATCCGTGCAATTCCTCAAGAAGCTTTTCCTCGTCCTGCTCGCGCTGGCGCTGCTGCTGTCCGGCCTCTGGCTGGTGGTGGCCAACGACCAGCGCGTGATGCTGGACCTGCTGTTCCTGCAGACCCGTCCCGGCAACCTCGGCCTCGTGGTCCTGGTCGCCTTCGCCGCGGGTTGCGGCATCGGCCTGCTGGTGGGGCTCAACCTCCTCGAACTGCTGCGCCTGCGCAACCGCCTGTTCTGGCTGAAGCGCGAGGTGCGCCAGCTGCAGGACGCCCTGGGCGACAGGCGCTAGCCCATCCCGCCCCGGGTCGCGCTAGAATGCGCGCCTCTTTACCGGGGGGTCCCATGTCCACATCGTCTGCCGTCCGTTCGCCCGTCATCGTCGCGCTCGACTACGCCCGCGCCAGCGACGCGCTGCGCCTCGCCGAGCAGCTGTCGCCGGCCGAATGCCGCCTCAAGGTGGGCAAGGAACTGTTCACCGCCGAGGGACCCGCGGTGGTGCGCGCCCTGCAGGACCGCGGCTTCGAGCTCTTCCTCGACCTCAAGTTCCACGACATTCCCAATACCGTCGCCGCCGCGGTGGCGACCGCGGCCGACCTCGGCGTGTGGATGGTCAACGTGCACGCCTGCGGCGGCCGCCGCATGATGACCGCGGCCGCCGAGCGCCTGCTGCAGGGCGGCCATGCCACGCGGCTCATCGCGGTGACGGTGTTGACCAGCATGGAGCGCGCCGACCTCGCCGAGGTGGGCCTGGACATCGAGCCGCTGGAACAGGTGCGGCGGCTGGCAGCCCTGACCGCCGACTGCGGCCTGCATGGCGTGGTGTGCTCGGCGCAGGAGGCCCCGGTGCTGCGCGCGGCGCAGGGCGGCGACTTCCTGCTGGTGACGCCGGGCATACGTCCCGCCGACAGCGCCGCCGGCGACCAGCGCCGTATCATGACGCCGGAGCAGGCGGTGGCCGCCGGCGTCTCCTACATGGTGATCGGCCGGCCGGTGACGCAGGCGGCTGATCCGGCGGCGGCACTGCGCGCCATCAACGCCGCCATCGGCGTGGCCTGAGGAGCGGCGACATGTACCAGGACAAGGTGGTGTGGATCACGGGCGCGTCTTCCGGCATCGGCGAGGGCCTGGCCCATGAGTTCGCGCGGCAGGGCGCGCGCCTGGTGCTGTCGGCGCGGCGCGCCGACGCGCTCGAGGCGGTGCGGCAGGCCTGTGCGCAGCCGGAGCGGCACCTGGTGCTGCCCATGGACATGACCGACATCGACCGCCTTCCCGTGCTGGTGGGCGACGTGCTGGCGAAATTCGGCCGCATCGACGTGCTGGTGAACAACGCCGGCATCAGCCAGCGCTCGCTGGTGAAGGACACCGCGCTGGCGGTGGACCGCCAGATCATGGAGGTCGACTTCTTCGCGCCCGTGGCCCTGACCAAGGCGGTGCTGCCGCACATGCTGCGGGCGGGGCAGGGGCAGCTGGTGGCGGTGTCGTCGGTGGTCGGCCTCGTGGCCACTCCGTACCGCTCCGCCTACGCCGCCGCCAAGCACGCCATCCGCGGCTTCTATGATGCGCTGCGCGCCGAGGTGCACGACGCCGGCATACAGGTGGCGGTGATCTATCCGGGCTTCGTGCGCACCAACGTGTCGCGCGCGGCGCTGACCGGCGACGGGGCGCGGCATGGCCAGCTCGACGACAAGATCGCCAGCGCCATGCTGCCGGACGCGTTCGCCGCCCGGGCCGTGGCTGCGCTGGGCCGCGGCGAGGAGCAGATCCTCATCGCCGGCCGCGAGAAGGTCGCGGTCTGGCTGGGCCGCCTGTCGCCCGCCCTGCTGGCGAAGGTGATCCGGCGCCTCAAGGTCACCTGAGCGGCCGGGGCCGGGCGACCGGCCCCGCATTTGTCTTCCATCCCGAAAGGGGGCGAGAATGCGCCCCCGGTTTCGCCAGTTGCGGTAGCAGAAACGTGAGCACTCCCCAGAATCCCGTGGTTTTCCATCCCGACTCCCTGGCGGCGGCCGATGCCGACGCCCCCCTGCCCGACGCCTGGGGCGACGAGGCCGGCGAGGAGGTCGTCGTGCCGGGCGGCGAGGAGCCGGCCACCGGCATTCCCGACCACCTGGACAAGAAGTCGCGCACCGAGTTCAACAAGCTGCAGAAGCGGCTGCGCCGCCTGGTGGGTCAGGCCATCACCGACTACAACATGATCGAGGACGGCGACAAGGTCATGGTCTGCCTGTCCGGCGGCAAGGACAGCTACACGCTGCTGGAGATACTGCTCAACCTGCAGATCTCGGCACCGGTGAAATTCGAAATCGTGGCCGTGAACCTGGACCAGAAGCAGCCGGGCTTTCCCGAGCACGTGCTGCCCGAGTACCTGACGCGCCGCGGCGTGCCCTTCTACATCCTGGAGAAGGACACCTACAGCATCGTCAAGGAACTGACTCCGGAAGGCAAAACCTATTGCGCGGTGTGCTCGCGCCTGCGCCGCGGCAACCTCTATGCCTTCGCGCAGGAGATCGGCGCGACCAAGGTCGCGCTGGGCCACCACCGCGACGACATGCTGGCCACGCTCTTCCTGAACCTGTTCCATGGCGGCAAGCTCAAGGCCATGCCGCCCAAGCTGCTGTCCGACGACGGCCGCAACATCCTCATCCGGCCCCTTGCCTACTGCAAGGAGAAGGACATCATCGAGTTCGCGAAGCTCAAGGGCTTCCCCATCATCCCCTGCAACCTCTGCGGCTCGCAGGAGAACCTGCAGCGCGCCGCCATCAACGAGATGCTGCGCGAGTGGGACCGCCAGTACCCGCAGCGCCTGGATTCCATGTTCACCGCGCTGCAGAACGTCGCGCCCTCGCAGCTGGCCGACCGCGCGCTCTTCGACTTCGAGGGCCTGAAGGCGACGCCGCGCGAGGAGAAGCCCGCCGCCGAGGGCCGCCTCGACGTGGTCAACCTCAATCTCTGACGCGGGAGTGGAGGCAGGGGAGCCAGGGGCTGGCCTGCACGGCCGGTAATCTGGCCCACGCCCCCCGTTGTTGCGTATGCGCATCCCCGCTAGTGTCGGAGCCATTCGACAGCGGAGACGATGATGGCGCGCGACAGTTCCGGTATTTCCTTCACGGCCTTCTACACGGGCGAGGTGTGGCGGCGCCACGGACTCTCCGTCGATTTCCTCGCCCAGCCGCAGGGCCGGCTGCTCTACCTGGCGGGGCGTCCCGTGGAGCGGCTGGCGGAGGCGGTGCTGGGGGGCGGCAACGAGGTCATGCTGCTGCAGCGCCACCTGATCATCGACCACCTCCTGGAACGCGCGGTGCGCGACGAAGGCTTCACCCAGGTGGTGGAGATCGCCTGCGGGCTGTCGCCGCGCGGCACGCTGATGGCGCGCCGCTTCGCGGCGCAGGACCTGCACTACATCGAGGCCGACCTGCCGGCGATGGCGGCGCGCAAGCGGGCGCTGCTGGAGGACGCGGGGGAGCTGGGGCCGCGCCACCGCGTGCTGGACCTGGACATCCTGGCGCAGGACGTGCCGCATGCGCTGGAGGCGGTGTTCGCGGGCCTGGACCCTGCGCGCAAGACCCTGGTCATCACCGAGGGCCTGGTCAACTACTTCGACCACGCCACCATCACCGGCTTCTGGGCGCGGCTGGCCGGGGCGCTGCGGCGGTTCCCGGCCGGCCTCTACCTGACCGACCTCTATCCCAATTTCCAGTGGCACCGCATCGCGCGCGCGGCGCAGCTGTTCAAGACCGGCCTGGCCTTCGCCACGCGCAGCCGCGTGACCCTGCACTTCGGCAACGAGGCCGCCATCCGCGCGGGCTTCCACGATGCCGGCTTTGCCGCGGCGCGCGTGCACCTGCCGGAGTCCTATTACGGCGTGCTGCCGATCCCGGTGCAGCGCACGCCCAGCTTCGTGCGCGTGGTGGAAAACCGCATCGGGAGCGGTGCTGCCGCCCGCTCCTGAGAAGCCGGCGCGACGCCGGCCCGGGCAAAGGCCTCAGGGCGGGCCGGTAAGCACCGGGCCTGCCGGGCGCGCAAAAAAAAGCCCCGGGCCAGGCCCGGGGCTTTTTCATGACCGTGTACCGGCCGGAGGCATCAGCCGCCGAACTGGTTCATGGTGTTCTTCGACGCGTCGCCGGCCTTCAGGGCGTTCTCGCCGGAGAACATTTCCTTGTGGTCGTCGCCGATGTCGGAACCGGCCATGGCCTGGTGCTTCACGCAGGCGATACCCTCGCGGATTTCCTTGCGCTGCACGCCGCCGACGTAGGCCAGCATGCCCAGCTCGCCGAAGTAGCCCTTGGCCAGCTCGTGGGTGGACAGGGCAGCGGTGTGGTAGGTCGGCAGGGTGATCAGGTGGTGGAACACGCCGGCTTCGCGGGCCGCGTCGGCCTGGAAGGTACGGATCATCTCGTCGGCGTCGTTGGCCAGCGCGGTGCCGTCGTACTTGGCGTCCATCAGCTTGGCGCGGTCGTAGGCGGACACGTCCTTGCCTTCCTTCACCCAGCGGTCATAGGCCTGCTGGCGGAAGTTCAGGGTCCAGTTGAAGGACGGGCTGTTGTTGTACACCAGCTTGGCGTTGGGGACGATTTCCTTCACGCGGTTCACCATGTGGGCGATTTCCGCGACGTTCGGGGTCGGGGTCTCGATCCACAGCATGTCGGCGCCGTTCTGCAGGGAGGTCACGCAGTCCAGGACCACGCG
>DASUDN010000140.1:0-2231 GCA_036275595.1 Moraxellaceae bacterium | reverse complement strand
GGATGGGGCGGATGCGATCGCCGCCGTAGCCAAGGGAGTTGAAGACCTTGAGCAGGCGGGAGGCGTAGCGCAGGTAGGAGAGATCCTGCTGCAGCACCGGGAAGATGAGGTCGGCGCTGTCCAGGGCGGCGACGCTCACCGCGTCCATGGCGCGGCTCACGTCCAGCACCACGAAGTCGTAGGACTGGATGGCCACCTTGAGGATGCGGGCGATGTGGTCAGGCTTCACCAGCAGCGCCTTTTCCGGATCGTCCGGCGAGGCCAGCACGCTGAAGTCCGGGTGCGCCAGGGCCGCGCTGGCCGCCAGGAAGCTGGCATCCAGGCGGTGCACCTGCTGGCAGACGTCGGCCAGGGAGATCTGCGGATGCTTGTCGCTGACGAAGAAGGCGGCATCGCCCAGCTGCAGGTTGAGGTCGATGAGCAGGACCTTCTTGCCGCAATGGCTGGACAGCGCATAGGCCATCGAGGTCGCGATGAAGGTGGCGCCGCTGGCGCCCTTGGTGGGCAGGAAGGCCAGCACCCTGCCCTTCTCGTGCGCGGACCCCCGCACCAGGTGCTGTTCGGCGCGGGCGACCAGGCGCTGCACGTCGGCGCCGCCGGGCTGCAGCACCTCGCGCACGCCGGCACGCATGGCCAGGCGCAGGAACTCCGGCGTCTGGTTGTCGGAGATCACCGCGATGATGAGCTGCGGCGCGGCCAGCGCGAGGCGCTCCAGCTGGGGCCAGAGCGCGGTGTCGCCGGGGCGGGCCTCCACCAGCAGCAGGTCGGCGCCTTCCTTCAGCAGCTCGGCCGGATCGGCGAGCAGGGCCAGCGGGCCACCGCTGGTCTCGTGCCGGGCGGCCTTGTCGCCCAGCCCGCTCCGGAGATCCTCCAGATGGGCCGGTTCAGCGGACAGCAGCAGAATCTTCACGTCGTCTCCTCGCCTCGCCGGATGGTCGAGGACCTCAGTTGCTGCCCTTGGCGCCCACGCCGATGTTGTACACGTTGACCGTGGTCGGCTTGCCGTAGGCGTTGTGATAACGGTCCTGGGCGGCGTTGCTGATCTGGCCGTCGGTGGTGGCCGCCGCGCGGTTGCCGCGCGGATCCTTGTTCACGCGCATGGCCAGTTCCGCCGCTTCCTTGGGCTCACCCAGGTGGCGGCTGAGGTGGGGGGTGGTGCAGCCGGCCAGCGCCAGGCCCAGGCACAGCAGGGTCAGCATCTTCATTTCTTGTCTCCCGACTTCTGCGACGCGGATTTTTCGTCCTTCTGCTCGTCGGACGAGGTGTGGAAGCCTTCCATGCGGCCGTTCAGCATGAAGTTGAACTGGTTGGGCTCCTCGAAGTTGTCGGTCGGCAGGCGCAGCGCACCGTCCACCGGCTTGACCAGGCGCGGCGTGACCACGAACAGCAGCTCGGTCTTCTCGGACTGGAACACGCTGTGGCGGAACAGCGCGCCCACCAGCGGCAGGTCGCCCAGGAGCGGCACGCGCCTGATGGTCTCGACCACATTGTTCTTGAGCAGGCCGGCGATGGCGAAGGTTTCGCCGTCGCGCAGCTGTACCGTGGTGGAGGCGCGGCGGGTGGTGATGGACGGATAGACGCTGGTGATGCCGCCGACGGTGAAGGCGGAACCGTCCTTCGCCAGCTCCGACACTTCCGGGGTCACCTGCAGGTCGACCATGCCGTTGCTGAGCACGGTGGGCGTGAAGCGCAGCCCGACGCCGTACTCCTTCTCCTCCAGGGTCACGGTGCCGTTGGAGTCGCGGCCGGTGGGGATGTAGATCTTGCCGCCGGACAGGAAGCTGCCCTGCTGGCCGCTGATGGCGACAATGGTGGGCTCGGCCAGCACCTTGACCAGGTCGTCCTTCTTCTGCGCGTCGACGTTGAGCTCGGTGCCGTTGGTCTTGAGCGCGTTGATGACGGTATTGCCGGCGCCGGCGGGGCCGGACAGCAGGCTGCTGACGATGCCGTACTTCCAGCTGCCGTCGACGGACGTCCCCTCGAAGCTCGCCCCGAGGCGGTTGAGCAGGCTCTTGGACACCTCGGCGATCTTCACCTCCAGCATCACCTGCTGGGCGCCGCGTACCTGCAGCAGGTTGATGACGCGATTGGCGCCGAGGGCGGAACTCTGCTTGTTCTCGGGAGTGTCGATGCCGGTGTTGCTGTCGCGGCTGCGCACCTTGATGGTGGTGCCGGCGACCTCCTCGTCGCTCTCGAAGACCTTGGCATCGCCCAGCAGTTCCTGGTCCAGG
>DASUDN010000139.1:0-4033 GCA_036275595.1 Moraxellaceae bacterium | reverse complement strand
CCGCTGGTCCATGGTGGGGGTGCACCGGGGTCCGGCCGGCACCCCGTTCGAGCCCGACGCCGTCGCCACCGTGTCGCGACTGATGCCGCACCTGCGCCGTGCGCTGCAGATCCATCGCCAGCTCGCCGGCGCCACGACACGCCCGCTGCACCTCCATAGTGTTCTGGACGGCCTCACCGTCGGGGTCCTGCTGCTCGATGCCGACGGCCGCGTCCGCTACGCCAACAACCACGCGGAGGCGCTGCTGCGCCAGCACGACGGCCTCCAGGTGGGGCCCCGCCATGACTTGCGCGCCGGCTCGCCGGCCCGGCAGGCGGAGCTGCAGGCACTGCTGCGGGAGGCGATCCGCACCAGCCGGCGCGACACCGCGACGGCGGGCGGCGGCGTGGTGGCCTGCCCCGACGCCAGCGGCGACGGCCTGCTGATGCTGACGGTGGCGCCGCTGTCACAGCTGGCGGGCTACCAGGAGCTCGACAGCGAGGGCATCGCCGCCGCGGTGTTCCTGAGCGACCCGCACGCGCGCCACCAGCTGGCCCTGGGCCTGCTCAAGCGCGCCTACGACCTCACGGACCGCGAGGGCGCCATCTGCGAGGCCTTCGTCAACAGTGCCTCCCTGGAGGCCGTGGCCGCCACCTGCGGCCTGTCCCTGAACTCGGTGCGCACCTACATGAAGGACATCTACGCCAAGACCGGCGAGCGCTCGCAGGCCGAGCTCATGCGCCTGCTAATGGGGCTCACCGTGGACTTCCAGCACTTGCGCTAGCGCACCCGGGCCGCGCGCCGGGCCCGCGCCGGTCGCCCCCAAAAAAAACGCGCCCAGGGGGCGCGGTAACCATCAACTCCATTCCCTGCCTGGTACGCGGAAGCTGGACCAGGGACAGGAGGCCGGCCGCAAGGCCGGCGCCGAAGGTTCATGCACTCCCGCGGCGATTCCTTCGCCAGGCGATATCGACCGGCACGTCCTTGCTGCGAATGCACATGAGCAAGGCTGCAGCGTAGCAAGGACACGGGCCGCGCCGAATTCCCCATATGGGGTAACGACGCCGTGCTCCGTCCCGCGCAGTCGCCGCTCGTCACGATTCCGCCTCCGCGCGGGCGCGGGTAGACTTGCCGCAACCACCGCCGCGATGCCCGACATGTCCAACGCCCTCGCCGCCCCCCTCCTCGCCCGCTTCCCGCGCCTGCCCGACTTCCTCAGGCTCGCGCGCTTCGACCGCCCCATCGGCATCTGGCTGCTGCTGTGGCCCACGCTGTGGGCCGTATACGTGGCCGGGGACGGCCGTCCGCCGCTCGCCATCATCGCGGTGTTCAGCCTCGGCGTGGTGCTGATGCGCGCCGCCGGCTGCGTCATCAACGACCTGGCCGACCGCGACTTCGACGGCCAGGTCTGGCGCACGCGCGAGCGGCCCCTGGCCAGCGGCCGCATCAAGGCTCGCGAGGCGGCGGCCTTCTTCATCCTCCTGCTCGCGCTGGCGGCATCGCTGCTGCTCTTCCTGAACCGCGCCACCTTCTACTGGTCCTTCGGCGCGGTCCTGCTGGCCTCGCTCTACCCCTTCATGAAGCGCTACACCCACCTGCCGCAGGTGGTGCTCGGCGCCGCCTTCTCCTGGGGCATCCCCATGGCCTTCGTGGCGCAGGGCAAGACGCCCGGCCCCGAGTGCTGGCTGATCTTCGCCGGCAACCTGTGCTGGACCGTCGCCTACGACACCTGGTACGCGATGGCCGACCGCGAGGACGACCTCAAGGCCGGCATCAAGTCCACCGCCATCCTGTTCGGCGACATGGACCTGATGATCATCGGCAGCCTGCAGGCCATGTTCCTGCTGGCGCTGTGGATGCTGGCCGGCCGCCTCGGCCTGGGCTGGCCCTTCCTGGTGGCGCTGGCCGGGGCCGCCGGGCTCTTCGCCTGGCAGTTCCGCGTGGCGGGCGATCGCGAGCCCCAGCCCTGCCTGCAGGCCTTCCTGCACAATCACTGGGTGGGCGCCACCGTTTTCGCAGGGTTGTTCCTGGCCTACCTGTTCAAGGCCGCGCCCGTGGCCGCCTGAGGCAGGGGCCGGCGGCAGCGGCGGCCAGGCTCGTCACCGGACTGTAATATTTCCTTAACGTCCGGAGGCTGTAATAGCCTCACCATGAAGACGAGCCGCAAGGGCAACGCCCGATGACCCAGGAACGCATCCTCATCGTCGACGACGAGGCCGCCATCCGCGAGATGATCACCATCGCGCTGGAGCTGGCCGGCTACGACTGCCTGCAGGCCGAGGACGCCCTGGCCGCCCACCACGTCATCGTGGACCAGCGCCCCTCCCTCGTCCTGCTGGACTGGATGCTGCCCGGCATGAGCGGCATCGAGCTCGCCCGCCGCCTCAAGCGCGACGACAACACGCGCGAGATTCCGGTGATCATGCTCACCG
This sequence comes from Moraxellaceae bacterium, assembly GCA_036275595.1. GTDB lineage: Bacteria > Pseudomonadota > Gammaproteobacteria > Pseudomonadales > Moraxellaceae > UBA2031. Next base: position 1,622 of record DASUDN010000139.1, on the reverse strand, counting down.
CGCGTGGCGAGGAGGACAACAAGATCCAGGGCCTGGACGCCGGTGCCGACGACTACATCACCAAGCCTTTCTCCACCCGCGAGCTCATCTCGCGCATCAAGGCCGTACTGCGCCGCACCTCCAGCCTGACCGCGGAAAAGGCGCTCGAGGCCGACGGCCTGAAGCTGGACCCGGTGAGCCAGCGCGTGACCGCCGACGAGCAGCCGGTGGAGATGGGGCCGACCGAGTACCGCATGCTGGCCTTCTTCATGAGCCATCCGGAGCGCGCCTATTCACGCACGCAGATGCTGGACCAGGTCTGGGGTGGCAACGTCTACGTGGAAGACCGTACCATCGACGTGCATATCCGCCGGCTGCGCAAGGCGCTGGAACCCTGGGGCTACGACCGCTTCATCCAGACCGTGCGCGGCACCGGCTACCGCTTTTCCACCAAGGTGGACAACGCCCGCCCGCCGGCCGACCACTAGCCGCGCCGGTGTTGCCCCTGACTGCCACCGGGCCGCGTGCCATGACGCCTCTCCTCCGCCCCTGTCCGCTCCTGTCCGCCGCCATTGTCGCGGCAGCCGCCCGCGCGCACGCCGGACGGCGGGACCGTGCCGAGCGGGGAACGCCCCCGTGAGCGAGCTGATGAAGCAGGAGGCCCTGCGCCTGCTGTATTTCCTGAGCGGCTCGGCGCTGCTGGGCCTGCTGACCGGCCACCCGGGCTGGTCCTTCGCGGCCGGCTTCCTGGCCTACATCGCGCTGCACCTGCGCCAGGTCGAGCGCCTGCAGCGCTGGCTGAAGGGCGATCCGGACGCCGAGCTGCCCGAGGCCGGCGGCGCCTGGGGCGAGATCTTCGACGGCATCCACGCCCTGCGTCGCGACGAGCAGCGCGCCCAGGCCAACCTGCTCGGCATCATCGAGCGCGCCCGTGCCTCGGTGGCGGCGCTCAGGGAAGCGGTGGTGCTGATCGACGGCAACGGCAACCTGGAGTGGTGGAACCCGGCCGCCGAAAAGCTGCTTGGCCTGCGCCTGGACACCGACCTGGGCCAGCCCGTCACCAACCTGATCCGCGACCCCGCCTTCATCCGCTACTTCGAGCAGGGCCCCTACGACGAGCCGCTGCCGCTGCCCTCCTTTGTCCATCCCGCCCGGCAGCTGCAGTTCAACCTGACCCGCTTCGGCGGCAACGACCGCCTCATGATCGTGGCCGACATCACGCGCCTGCATAACCTGGAGCAGATGCGCAAGGATTTCGTGGCCAATGTCTCGCACGAGCTGCGCACGCCCCTGACGGTGCTCACCGGCTACCTGGAGACGCTGCTGGCCCAGCGGGAGAACGTGGACCCGCGCTGGCAACGCGCGCTGCAGCAGATGGACGCGCAGGCGCAGCGCATGAACAACCTGGTCAATGACCTGCTGCTGCTCTCGCGCCTGGAGAACGACGCGCGCAAGCAGGAACCGCGCGTGGTCGACGTGCCGGCGCTGCTGGCGCAGCTGAAGAACGAGGCCATCGCCTTCGGCCTGGACAAGCACCAGGACATCTCGCTGGACTGCGACGAGGGCCTGCGCCTGCTCGGGCGCGAGGACGAGCTGCGCAGCGCCTTCTCCAACCTGGTCACCAACGCCGTCAAGTACACCCA
>DASUDN010000138.1:0-10674 GCA_036275595.1 Moraxellaceae bacterium | reverse complement strand
GCTCGCGCTGGAGCAGGGCGTGGCGCCCTACGTGATCTTCCACGACAGCACGCTGATGGCCATCCTGGCGGCGCGTCCGCGCAGCCTGTATGAACTGGGGCGCCTGGCCGGCGTGGGCGACAAGAAGCTCGAGCGCTACGGCGAGGCCTTCCTGGATGTCGTGAATGAATATGCCTGAAACGAGGGCACGTCCCGGCGAGTGGCAGGAGTTCCGCCATGAGTCCGGCGAAGTGCTGGGATTCCGTTTCCTGCGCAGCGCGCGCCGCACCATCGCCATCTACGTCAACCGCGACGGTTCGGTCCTGGTGCGCGCACCGATGCGCACGCCCTTCACCGAAATCTGTCTCTTCCTGCGCGAGCGCTGGGAATGGCTGCAGCACCACCGCACCCGCTTCCTGCGCGAGCCGCCCCCGCGGACGCAGCGCTTCGAGGACGGCGAGCCCATCCTGCACCTGGGCGAGGAGTTGATCCTGCGCGTGGCGGAGGCGCCGCGCACGCGCGCCCTGCGCCGCGGCCAGGAGTTGCACCTGGGCGTGCCGCAGCGCGCGCCGGAGGACAAGTCGGCGGTGGTGGCGGCGGTGGAAGCCTGGCAGCGCCGGGAAGCCCTGCGCCTGTTCCCCGAGCGCCTCGCGCACTGCCATGGGGCCATGCAGGATCTGCAGCTGCCGACGCCGCAGTTGCGCGTGCGCAAGATGCGCTCGCGCTGGGGCAGCTGCAGCCGCAGCGCGGTCATCACGCTGAACCTCGAGCTGATCCGGATGCCGCTCGAATGCATCGATTACGTAATCACCCACGAGCTCTGCCATCTCGTCGAGTTCAACCACAGTCCGCGATTCTATGAGCTGCAGGCGCGCTTCATTCCGGACTGGAAGGAGCGCAAGCGGCGCCTTGAGGCGCTGGGGCGGCAGTAGGCGGTCAGGCCTGGCTGGCGCCGGGCTGGGTGGGTTGCTGCAGCGGCAGGCTCAGGATGAAGGTCGTGCCCACGCCCGGGGTGCTGCTGACCTCGATGCGGCCGTGATGGCGCTGGCTGATGATGAAGTGCGAGATGGAAAGGCCGAGGCCGGTACCCTGGCCAACGGCCTTGGTGGTGAAGAACGGGTCGAAAATCTGCCGGCTCGTCGAGAGATTCATGCCAACGCCGTTGTCCTCGACGCGGATTTCAGCGAAGGGCGGCACTAGCCGCGTGCTGATTTGGATGCGCGGCTGCTCGCGGTGCGCCTCCTGAATAGCCTGGGCCGCGTTCTTGAGCAGGTTCACCAGCACCTGCTGCAGCTCGACGCCCGAGGCCGGCACCGCGGGCATCGCGATGTCGAAATCCTCCTCGATCACCAGGCGCGCATGCAGCGCCGGCATGGACAGCTCGATGGCATTGCGCATGAATTCCACGCTGGCGTGGGCGATGGCGTTCAGGCTGGTGGGTTCCAGCTGGCGGCTGGAACTGCGCGAGAATTCCAGCATGTGGCGCACGATCTCGGCAGCGCGGTGCCCCGCGCTTTCCATGCCCGACAGGAAGCGGTTGATGTCGCGCGCTTCCAGGTAGTCCTGCATCAGGCGCAGGTCCAGGTCCAGCGCGCGGGCCGCCGCCTGGTTGCCAGGTTGGTCCGGGTTGAGCCGGCGCTGCACGTTCTGCAGGCTCTGCAGGATGGCGGCGAGGGGGTTGTTGATCTCGTGCGCCATGCCGGCCGCGAGCTCCCCCAGCGATTTCAGCTTCTCGTTCTGCAGCATCATGCTGTCCAGCTTCTGGCGCAGCGTGACGTCGTCAACGCGGATCACGGCGCCGGTGAGCTCCAGCGAATGCAGGGGATACACGGTGATGTCGACATAGCGCACCGTGTTCAGGTGCTCGATCTTGACGTTCTCGCGCGTGGAGGGTTCGCTGTTGGCGATGGCCTCGTCGATCATGGCCGCGGACACGGGCAGGTCGGGATAGATCTCGTGCAGGCGGAAGCCCAGTGCCTGCTTCTCGCGGATGCCCGTGGCCAGCTCGGCGGCGGAGTTCCAGTGCGTGATGTGGCCACTGGGGGTGACGCCGATCATGATGGACGGCATCGAATTGATGATGCTGTTCAGGTATTCCTTGGTCTCGTTGAGCAGCGCGGTGGTGACGCGATGGCGTTGCTCGGTCTGCTCCAGCGTGTCGGTGGCCTGGCGCCACGATTCAGTGCGGCTGGCGAGGCGTTGCTCCAGGAGGGCGTGGGTTTCGCGCAGGGATTCAAGGGTCTGCTTGCGCCGCTTGCGATTGCGCAGCAGGAAGAAGATCACGATGGCCTGGAGGCAGGCGAGGGCGGTGACGAGGTAGAGCAAGGCGGCCCCCGGTCAGAGCCCGTGGCGGGGGGCAGAAAAAACAAAGCAGGGCGATGCCCTGCTTTGTCCGGTGCGGCTGGCCTCAGTGCGGACCCGCATTCGAGGCGGTCGCCGTGGTGCCCGTGCCCATCGCCGTCTCCAGCCACTGCTTCACGCGGTTGGCGTCGCCAATCCGGGTATAGCGGCCGGCGGAATCCATCAGCACGATGACCACCGGCTGGGACTGGATGCGGGCCTGCATCACGAGGCACTTGCCCGCCTCGTTGATGAAGCCGGTCTTGGACAGCTCGATCTGCCAACTGTCGTTCTTCACCAGGGCATTGGTGTTGCGGTACTGCAGCGCACGGCCACGGCCGGCGTGGACCACGTGTTCGGCAGTGGTGGAGTACTGGTGGATCTCCGGATAGTTGCGCGCGGCCTTGACGAGGCGCACGAGGTCGGTCGGAGAGGCACTGTTCTCGCTGTGCAGGCCGGTGCCGTCCAGGAAGCGGGCATGGGTCATGCCCAGCTCCTGCGCCTTGCGGTTCATGGCGGCGAGGGCCGCCGCCGTGCCGCCCGGATAGGTGCGGGCCAGCGCCGCCGCCGCGCGGTTCTCGGAGGACATGAGGGCCAGCAGCATCATCTCGTGACGGGGCAGGGTGGTGCCGACGGTCAGGCGCGAGCTGGTGTTGCGGAGGTGGTCGACGTCTTCGGCGGTGATGGTGATGGGTTCATCCATCGGCAGGCGCGCATCGAGCACGACCATGGCCGTCATCAGCTTGGTGATGGAGGCGATGGGCATGGTGCGGTTCGGGTTCTTGCTGTACAGCACCTCGCCGGTCTCCGCGTTCATGACCACGGCGGCGCGGGATTGCAGGGACAGCGAACCCTGGGCACCGGGAATCTGGAAGATCTCGGTGGGACCGACGCGATGGGCAGGTTGGCCAGGGTGGCCAGGCGCTGACGCTCGGCCGCGCTCATGCGCGCCACGGGGGTGCGCTGCTTGCCGTAGCGGGACACGCGGGAGGCACGGTGGCTCTTGCGGGCGTGGCTCACCTTCTTGGAGGTGGCCTTGGAGGCGGAGCGCGCCGCCTTCTTGTGGACCTTGTGGACCGTCGCCTTGGCCGGCGCATCCGAATTGCGCGTCGCGGCCACGGCAGGCAGGCTGAGGCCAAGGCTGATGGCTCCGATCAGCAGGGCACGCACGCCAGGAAACAGAGTCTGTCGCATAGGGATCTCGGAATTCAGGGCCGCTCCTGGAGCGGCGCTTGAAGAAGCTGCTTCAATCCATTGAAAAGCCAAAAGAAGAGCGTAGCACTTTACCAACAGATTGCTAACTCTTCTTGATCGTTTTTTAACAAAATGCCCGACCCAGCTCAAGCCCTGATTCTGTATCTAAGTGTTTGAATTGTAATGAAATACCAATTTCTGATTGAAAATCTTCATAAGGCTGTGAACTTCTTAACACATTGATTCTCAGTAAATTTACCTACTTCTCCCCATGGCGGCCCCGCGCTACCCTTGCGTCGAGCACCCCGGGGGCCCGGGTTGCAGGCGGACTGAACTGGAGTACAGCGTGATCAAGGTCCTGGTGGTCGACGACCACGATCTGGTGCGCATGGGTATCACCCGCATGCTGACGGACATCAGCGGCATCAAGGTCGTTGGCGAGGCCGCCAGCGGCGAGGATGCGCTGCGCCTGGCCCGCGAGCTCCATCCCCAGGTCGTGCTCATGGACGTCAAGATGCCCGGCATCGGCGGCCTCGAGGCCACCCGCAAGCTGCTGCGCCAGGATCCCGACATCCGCGTCGTCGCCGTCACCGTCTGCGACGAGGAGCCCTTTCCCTCCCGGCTCCTGAAGGCGGGCGCCGCCGGCTACCTGACCAAGGGCGCCGCCCTCGACGAGATGGTCAAGGCCATCCGCGCCGTGGCCAGTGGCCAGCGCTACATCAGTCCCGAGATCGCCCAGCAGCTCGCCCTCAAGAACCTCGACGACGAGAAGGGCTCTCCCTTCGAGGCGCTGTCCGAGCGCGAGATGCAGATCACCATGATGATCGTGAACTGCCAGAAGGTGCAGGAAATCTCCGACCGCCTCTTCCTCAGCCCCAAGACGGTCAACAGCTACCGCTACCGGATCTTCGAGAAGCTGGGCATTGACAGCGACGTCGAGCTCACGCTGCTGGCCGTGCGCCACGGCCTGCTGAGCGCCGACCTCGCCTGAGGCCGGCAGGGGGTTCGCCATGAGCGCCGCGGCCGATCGCGCCGACCACCTCGACGCCCTCGTGCGCGCGCTGCCCTCGCTGCCCGGCGTCTACCGCATGCTGGGGGCGGGTGGCGACGTCCTCTACGTGGGCAAGGCGCTCAGCCTGCGCAATCGCGTCGGCTCCTATTTCCAGAAGAACATCCCCAGCCCCAAGACCCGGGCGCTGGTCGAGCGCATCCGCGACATCGAGGTCACCATCACCTCCTCCGAGACCGAGGCCCTGCTCCTGGAGCAGACCCTTATCAAGGAGCTGCAGCCGCCGTACAACATCGTCCTGCGCGATGACAAATCCTATCCCTTCGTCTTCATCTCCGAGGGCGAGCCCTATCCGCGGTTGGCCTTCCACCGCGGCGCCAAGAAGGAGAAGGGCCGCTATTTCGGCCCCTATCCCAGCTCGCAGGCGGTACGCGAAAGCCTGCAGGTGATGCAGAAGCTGTTCCAGGTGCGCCAGTGCGAGGACGCGTTCTTCCGCAACCGCGAGCGCCCCTGCCTGCAGCACCAGATCAAGCGCTGCCGGGCCCCCTGCGTGGGCCTGGTGACGGCAGAGGAGTACGCCGAGGATGTCCGCCATACCGTGCTCTTCCTGGAGGGGCGCAGCCATGAGGTCACGGGCGACCTCATCGCGCGCATGAACGCCGCGTCCGAGCGCCTGGACTTCGAGGCGGCGGCGGTCTATCGCGACCAGCTGACGGCGTTGCGGCGGCTGCAGGAGCAGCAGTTCGTCACGCGCGAGACCGGCCAGGCCGATGTCTGGGCCGTGGCGGCGCAGCCGGGCGGCGTGTGCGTGCAGGTGCTGTTCGTGCGCCAGGGGCGCGTGCTTGGCAGCAAGGCATTCTTTCCCCACATGTTCGGCGAGACGGCCGCCGCCGAGATCCTCGCGGAGTTCCTGCCGTCCTGGTACCTGCGCGAGGAGGGGGGCCTGGAGCTGCCGGGCGAGATCCTGCTGGAGGAGGAACTGCCGGGCGCGGAGGCGCTGGCGGAAGCCATCCGCACGCTGCACGGCCGCGAGGTCGCCATTCGCCATCGCGTGCGCGAGACGCGCCAGGCCTGGCTGCAGCTGGCCCGCGTCAATGCCGAGCAGGGCCTGGCCTCGCGCCTCGCCAACCGGACCCAGGTGGGCCAGCGCTTCGCCGCCCTGCAGGAGGCGCTGGGCATGGACGCGCCGGTGACCCGCATGGAATGCTTCGACATCAGCCACTCCATGGGCGAGGCGACCGTCGCGTCCTGCGTGGTGTTCGACGAAACCGGCCCCTGCAAGCGCGACTACCGCCGCTTCAACATCGAGGGCATCACCCCCGGCGACGACTATGCCGCCATGCAGCAGGCGCTGACGCGCCGCTACCGTCGCCTCAAGGGCGGCGAGGGGCGCTATCCCGACATCCTCTTCATCGATGGCGGCAAGGGCCAGCTCGCGCAGGCGGTGGACGTGCTGCGCGAGCTCGGGGTGGAGGGCGTGCGCCTGGTCGGGGTGGCCAAGGGGGAGGGGCGCAAGCCCGGCCTCGAGACCCTGGTCTTCCCGGACGGCGCCGACCTGCAGCTGGCCGCGGACTCGCCCGCGCTGCACCTGGTGCAGCATATCCGCGACGAGGCACACCGCTTTGCCATCACCGGGCATCGCGCCCGCCGCGGCAAGGCACGGCAGCGGTCCGTGCTGGAGGACATCCCGGGGGTGGGCCCCAAGAAGCGGCGCGACCTCATCCAGCATTTCGGCGGCATGCAGGAGTTGGCGCGGGCCAGCGTCAAGGACCTCGCGACCGCACCGGGGATTAGTTTAAGATTGGCCGAGGCCATCTACGACGCCCTGCACAGCCACTGAACCGGGCCGCCCCTCGCCGGTTCGCGCGGAGACCTCCCCCTTGAGCGCTGCCCCCCTGCTGAACATTCCCAACGTGCTGACGCTGCTGCGCATCGTGCTCATCCCGGTCCTGGTGGCGCTGGCCTATACGCCGTTCGCGTGGCGCTACTGGGCCGCCGCGGGGGTGTTCCTGGTGGCGGCCATCACCGACTGGTTCGACGGCTACCTGGCCCGCACCCTGAACCAGACCTCGGCCTTCGGCCGCTTCCTCGACCCCGTGGCGGACAAGCTCATGGTGGCGGCCGCGCTCGTCCTGCTGGTGCAGTGGCATCATGCCAATCCGCTCATGGTGGTCTCCGCCATCATCATCGTGTCGCGCGAGATCACCATCTCGGCGCTGCGGGAGTGGATGGCCGAGATCGGCAAGCGCGCCAGCGTGGCCGTCTCCTACATCGGCAAGCTCAAGACCACCATGCAGATGACCGCCATTACCGTCCTGCTGGTGCACGAGCCGGCGCTCGACCACTGGCTGGGCTTTCCGCTGCTGGTGGTCGCGGCGGCGCTCACCATCTGGTCCATGCTCGTCTACCTCAGGGCGGCCTGGCCGGACCTGCGGGGAGCGTGAAAACCGCGCCGGGCGGATTGACAGCCCGGCCGGCATCGGTAGAATGCGCGTCCTCCCCACGGGGAGGCGACATGCGGGAATAGCTCAGTTGGTAGAGCACGACCTTGCCAAGGTCGGGGTCGCGAGTTCGAGTCTCGTTTCCCGCTCCAGATTCCTCGAAAAGCCGGCTTATGCCGGCTTTTTGCTTTGCGCGACCCGGATTTGGCCAGTTCAATCGCGATGGTTGGCCTGTTCAATGCGGAGTCGGGCCATTACCATTGTCCGCTTTCTGAAGCGGCGGAGAGCAGCATGATTAGCGGCAGCATCGTGGCCCTGGTGACGCCCATGCACCGTGATGGCGCGGTGGACTGGGAAGCCCTGCAGCGCCTGGTGGAGTGGCATGTGGCCGAGGGCACCAACGCCATCGTCGCCGTCGGCACCACCGGCGAGTCCGCGACCCTGGATGTCGACGAGCACCTGGCGGTCATCCGGACGGTGGTCAAGGTGGCGGCTGGCCGCATCCCGGTCATCGCCGGCACCGGCGCCAACTCCACCCGCGAGGCCATCGAGCTGACCCGCGCCGCCGTCGACACCGGCGCCGACGCCAGCCTGCTGGTCACCCCCTACTACAACAAGCCGACCCAGGAAGGCCTGTACCAGCATTACAAGGCCATCGCCGAGGCTGTCGCCCTGCCGCAGATCCTCTACAACGTGCCCGGCCGCACCGGCGTCGACATGCAGAACGCCACCGTGGCGCGCCTGGCCGGCCTGCCCAATATCGTCGGCATCAAGGACGCCACCGGCAACATCGAGCGCGGCGTGGAGCTGATCGGCCTCGTCGGCGACCGCATGGCGGTCTACTCGGGCGACGACGCCACCGCCCATGAACTCATCCTGCGCGGCGCCAAGGGCAACATCTCGGTCACGGCCAACGTCGCCCCCGGCCAGATGGCCCGCGTCTGCGCTGCCGCCCTGCGTGGCGAGGCCGCCGAGGCGCGCCGCCTCAACGAGCCGGTGGCGGCCCTGCACCGTGACCTGTTCGTCGAGTCCAATCCCATTCCGGTGAAGTGGGCCCTGCACGAGATGGGCCGCATCGACAGCGGCATCCGCCTGCCCCTGACCGTGCTGTCGGAAGCCGGTCGCGAGCCGGTGCGCGCCGCCCTGCGCCAGGCCGGGGTGCTCTGATGCGCGGCCCCGCCGCGACGACCCTCCTGCTGGTGCTGGGCCTGCTGGCCGGCTGCTCCGTCCTGCGCGGGCCGGACGAATACCGCTCGGCGCGCGAGCTGCCCCCCCTGACCCTGCCGGCCGGGGCCGAGACGCGGCCCATCAAGCCGCGCTACGCCATCCCCCCCGGCCCCGTGCCGACCACCTGGCCGAAGAAGTTCGAAGTGCCGCGACCCCGGCCCCTGGTGGTGGCGGAGGAGGGCGCGGCGACCGCGACCCCCGGCGCGCCTGCCGCCGCGGCGGAGCGCCCGGCGCTGACCCAGGATGGCAACGGCTACCCCCTGATGAGCGTCAGCGGCGACTTCAATGCCATCTGGGACCGCCTGGAAGAGGCCCTGCGCCGCGCCGGGGTGAAGGTCGAGGACCGCGACCAGCGCGTAAGCCTCTATTACCTGCGCCTCAATGACGCCACGGGCAGGAACGTGCCCTACCAGCTGCGGCTGGCGCGTACGCAGAGCGCCTACACCCTGACCCTGCAGATGGATGACGACACGCTGGCGCCGCAGGAGACGTCGCGGACCCTGTTCGAGGCCCTCGTCCGGTACTGGACCGAACCCGAGCGCCAGCCGGGCACGCCCACCCCCTGATCCCGGGACGGTCGCGTCCCTACCCGCGCCGGTGGCGCGGGCACAGACATGAGGCCTGCCCCGCGCAGGCATAGCGGAGACTGAAATGGAAAAGCGCGAGCTGCTGTATACCGGTAAGGCCAAGTCGGTCTACACCACCGATGATCCCGATCGCCTGGTCATCCTGTACCGCAACGACACCTCGGCCTTCGACGGCAAGAAGGTGGAGCAGCTCGACCGCAAGGGCATGGTCAACAACAAGTTCAATGCCTTCATCATGGGCAAGCTGGCCGCGGCCGGCATCCCCGTGCACCAGGAGCAGCTGCTGTCCGACACCGAGTCGCTGGTGAAGCGGCTGCAGATGATCCCCGTGGAGTGCGTGGTGCGCAATTTCGCCGCCGGCAGCCTGGTCAAGCGCCTGGGCGTGGAAGAGGGCAAGGAGTTGAATCCGCCCACCTTCGAGCTGTTCCTCAAGAACGATGCGCTCGGCGACCCCATGGTGAACGAATACCACGTGCGCTCCTTCGGCTGGGCCACGCAGGAGCAGCTCGACCGCATGAAGGAGCTGTCCTTCCGGGTGAACGACGTGCTGAAGGGGCTGTTCCTGGCCGGCAACATGCTGCTGGTGGACTTCAAGCTGGAGTTCGGCGTGTTCAAGGACGGCTCCATCGTGCTGGGCGACGAGTTTTCCCCGGACGGCTGCCGCCTCTGGGACAAGGACACCCGCAAGAAGCTGGACAAGGACCGCTTCCGCCAGGGCCTGGGCGGCGTGGTCGAGGCCTACGAGGAAGTCGGCCAGCGCCTCGGCATCCGCTTCGACTGAGGGGCGTCCGGGCGGGGCCGGCGGCATTGCCGGCGGTCCCCCGGCCTGTCACACTGATTTCCTGGCAGGGCTGATCTCCCCTGTACCGGTTTCTTCCATGGAGTCCAGAAAATGAACAAGACCCTTGTGCGTGTGGTGGCGGTGGCGGCCCTGGCCAGCTCCCTGAGCGGTTGCTTCCTGACCAAGATCGTGACGGTGCCGATGCGCGTGGTCGGCGCGGCCGTCTCCATCGTCCCGGTCGCCGGCAACATCGGCAACGACGTCATCCAGAAGGCCGCCAACACCGTCGACGATATTCCCCTCTGAGGTCTTGGCAAGGAGCCGGCAAGCCGGTATCTTTGCGCCCCTCGGAGAGGTGGCGGAGCGGCTGAACGCGTCGGACTCGAAATCCGGAGTAGGGGTCTCCCCTACCGTGGGTTCAAATCCCACCCTCTCCGCCAAATCGGCAAAAAAACCCCGCATCGCGGGGTTTTTTATTGCCCCGCCGCCGGCTTTCGCGGCGCCGCGGCCGCCTCTGTATAATCCGCCCGTTTTCCACTCGCCGGATGCGCCATGACTCCCGTTCGTACCCGTATCGCCCCGTCGCCCACCGGTGATCCCCACGTCGGGACCGCCTACATCGCGCTGTTCAACCTCTGCTTCGCCCGCCAGCACAAGGGCCAGTTCATCCTGCGCATCGAGGACACCGACCAGGTGCGCTCGACCCGGGAGTCCGAGGAGCAGATCCTAAGCGCGCTGAAATGGGTGGGGCTGGAGTGGGACGAGGGGCCCGACGTCGGCGGTCCGCATGCCCCCTACCGCCAGAGCGAGCGCAGCGAGATCTACCGCCGCCACGCCGTGGAGCTCGTGGAGAGGGGCCATGCCTTCCACTGCTTCTGTTCCGCGGAGCGCCTGGATGCCCTGCGCGCCGAACAGACCGCCGCCAAGCAGACGCCGGGCTATGACGGCCATTGCATGCGGCTGACCGTGGAGGAGGTGTCGCGCCGCCTGGAGGCGGGCGAAGCGTCGGTGATCCGCATGAAGGTGCCGCGCGAGGGCGTCTGCGAAGTGCCGGACATGCTGCGCGGCGCCGTCGAGATCCCCTGGGAGCAGGTGGACATGCAGGTGCTGATGAAG
>DASUDN010000137.1:0-3065 GCA_036275595.1 Moraxellaceae bacterium | reverse complement strand
GGCGCCCAGGCCGCGCGTCACGCCCTGGCCCAGCTGCAGGTGCGTGCGCGCCTGCATCTTGGACAGCGCCTGCAGGTCGGTGTTGGCGCAGATGAAATCCACGCCCTCGACCTGGCTCTTGACCATGTGCTCGACGGCGTTGCCGCCACCGCCGCCCACGCCCACCACCTTGATGACCGCCGTCCCCAGCTGAGGGGCGTTGTCCGCCAGCTCAAATACGTTCATTGCTCTCTCTCCTTTGATACCGCTTGCTACGTTCTTGCTTTCATGGGCCGGTCGAGCCGGCGTTATTGTCGCATCAATTGCAAAAAAATTTCCCAACAAAACTAAAAATTACGCGCCACCCATCCGCGCAACTTCAGCCACATGTCGCCCACGCCGCCGGCATTCTTCGGCTGCGGACGCGCATGGAGGTTCTCCTCCACCTGCTTCTTCCCGTACAGCAACAGTCCCACGCCCGTGGAATAGATCGGGTTGCGCAACACTTCGCCCATGCCGCCCACCTTGAGCGACTGCGGCATGCCGATGCGCACCGGCATGTGGAAGATGGATTCGGCGAGCGCCGTGGCGCCCTCGATCTTGGCGGAGCCGCCGGTCAGCACCACGCCCGCGGCGAGGCGGCCGGCGTAGCCGCTCTTCTCGATTTCCTGCTGCACGAGGCCGAACAGCTCGTCGTAGCGGGGCTCGACCACCTCCGCCAGGGTCTGGCGCGAGAGCTTGCGGGCCGGGCGGTCGCCCATGCCCGGCACGTTGATGGTCTGCTCCGGGTCCACCAGCTGCGCCACGGCGCAGGCGTGCTTGATCTTGATGTCGTCGGCGTCCTGCGTCGGGGTGTACAGGGCGGTGGCGATGTCGTTGGTGACCTGGTCGCCGGCCACCGCGATCACCGCGGTGTGGCGCAGGGCGCCGCGGGCGAAGACGGCCACGTCGGTGGTGCCGCCGCCGATGTCCACCAGGCACACGCCGTGCTCCTTCTCGTCCTCGGTCAGCACCGCATAGCTGGAGGCCAGCTGCTGCAGGATGACGCCGTCGATCTCGATCTGGCAGCTGCGCACGCACTTTTCCAGGTTCTGCAGGGCGTTGTGCGAGCAGGTCACCAGGTGCACGTGGCCCTCCAGGCGCACGCCGGACATGCCCAGCGGGTCGCGCACGTCGGCCTGGTCGTCCACCAGGAACTCCTGCGGCAGGATGTGCAGGATGCGCTGGTCGGCCGGGATGTTGCCGGACTTGGCGGCGTCGATGACGCGGTCGATGTCGCCCTGCTGCACCTCGCCCTCGCGGATGGCCACCACCGCCGAGGAGTTGCGGCCGCCGACATGGGCGCCGGAGATGCCGATGTAGGCCGAGTGGATGTGGCAGTCGGCCATGAGCTCGGCCTCCTGGACCGCGCCCTGGATGGAAGCCACCGTCTGCTCGATGTTGACGACGACGCCCTTCTTCATGCCCCGGGCCGGCTTCATGCCGACCCCGACGATCTCCAGCGCGCCCTCGGCGTTGATCTGGCCGACCAGCGCCACCACCTTGGAGGTGCCGATATCGATGCCGACGATCATCGGGATGTTCGTTGCGCTTGCCATGTCCTCAGTTGCTCCCCGGAGCCTTCGTCAAATTCATGTCTGCCGCTCAGGCGCCCGCCACGGGCGCCCGGTTCTGCTGCGGCACCCGCCAGCCCACCGCCACGCCGTTGCGGTAGCGCAGGTCGATGGTGGCGATGTTGGCCGCGTCCGGCTTCAGCTGGCGCTCGTACAGATAGGCGAAGCGCTGCAGCTTGCCGATGGTGTCGGCCTGGTCGACCACCAGCTGGATGCCGTTGTCCAGGCGCAGGAACCAGCTCATGCGGTCGGTGAGCTGCAGCTCCACGATGCGCATGTCGATGCCGCGCAGGACGCCGTTCATGGCGCGGTACTGCTCCATCACGTAGGTGCCCTTGTTGCCCGGGCCGAACAGGATGGGCAGGTGCTCGGTGTCCACCGCCTGGCGCGCCAGGTCGCCGGGCACGAACAGGTCGCCGCGCGAGCTGATCAGGCCGCCGGCGCCCCACAGCGCCACCGGCTGCTTTTCCTGCACCTGCAGGCGCACGCCGTCCGGCCAGCGCCGGCTCACCACCACCTCGTCCACCCAGGGCGCGGCCAGCGCGGCCTGGCGGATGGCCTCGAGGTCGACCGAGAACCAGCTGCCGGTGGCCAGCGGCAGCACGCGCTCGGCGATGCCGGCGCGGCTGGCGTGGCGCAGGTCGCCCTCCACCTGCACGCTGCGGATGGCGGCGCGCCGCTCGAGCACGCCCGCGGCCTGGTAGCCGGTCACCACGAGCAGCACCGCCGCCCCCGCGAACAGCAGGCGCGAGGCGATGCCCGCGAGGTTGCCGACGCGCAGCTTCGGCATCTCCCCGGCGGGCTCGACGGTACGGCGCGTGGCCTGCAGCATCAGTGCGCCCCCTCCAGTGTCTGCGCCAGGATGGCCAGCACCAGGTCCTGGAACGAGTAGCCCGCGGCCTTGGCCGCCATGGGCACCAGGGAGTGGTCGGTCATGCCCGGCACGGTGTTCACCTCGAGCAGCCAGAAGCGGCCCTGCTCGTCCATCATGGCGTCGACGCGGCCCCAGCCGGTCGCGCCCACGGCGCGGAAGGCTGCCACCGCCAGCGCCTGCAGTTCCTGCTCCTTGTCCGCGGGAAGGCCGCAGGGAATCAGGTACTGGGTGTCGTTGCGCTGGTACTTGGCCTCGAAGTCGTAGAAGTTGCGGTCCGTCTTCATGCGGATCACGGGCAGCGCGCGCTCGCCCAGGATGGACACGGTGTACTCGCTGCCGGTGATCCAGCTCTCGGCGATCACCTCGGCGTCGTAACCGGCGGCGTTGGCGAAGGCCTGCGCCAGGTCGCCCGCCTTCTCCACCTTGGCCATGCCGATGCTGGAGCCTTCGTGCGAGGGCTTGACCATGATGGGCAGGCCGAGGTCGGCGACCACCTGGCCGAAGTCCATGCCCGCGGCGAGGCGCGCGTACCTGGGCGTGGGCAGGCCGCAGCCTATCCACACCTGCTTGGTGCGCGCCTTGTCCATGCCGAGCGCGGA
>DASUDN010000136.1:0-6008 GCA_036275595.1 Moraxellaceae bacterium | reverse complement strand
CGGGCCAGCCGGCCAGGCCGGATTCGACCGAGGACTTGGTGCGGCCATAGTTGGCTTCCACGCCGATGGCGGGGGTGAAGCGGTAGCCCAGCGCCAGGGCATAGCCTTCGTGGTCCTCGATGTCGGGGGCGACGGACGAGGACTGCAGCTCTTCGACGGTGCCGCTGTCGAACCACTGGTAGGCGCCCATGGGGGTGAAGGTGACTTCGGCGCGGGCCGCCACGGCCAGGGGGGCCAGCAGCAGGGCGGTAGCGATACGGGTGAGTTTCATGCGGGGGATCCTCCCGGGGATATCCGTGTGTGCAGAGGGGAAAGCAGGCCGGGCGCCGGCAGGGGGTGAAAAGGAGCGGCTGGCGCGAACCGGACTGGGTGGAAGCAAGCTACTCAGAGGTTTGTATCAGGTCAAGGCACAAAAAGCGGTCACTCACTGTCATTTCAGCAAGTGGCCGGCAGTAGCATCTGCCACCACGGGGGTAGGGCGCGGCCCGCAAATGTTGGGAGCGGCTCCGGCCGGCTGCTAAACTGACGCGCCCAGGAGGCCCCCATGAGCGACCAGGTACAGCGATTCCATTTCAGCGACAGCCCCGTCCGTGGCGAGGTCGTGCAGCTTGGCGGCAGCGTCGAGGAAGTCCTCGAGCGTCATGACTACCCGCCCCGCGTGGCGGCGCTGCTCGCCGAGGCCATGGCCGCCAGCGTGCTGCTCACCAGCACCCTCAAGTTCGAGGGCGCGCTGATCCTGCAGGCGCGCGGCAACGGGCCCCTGGAAACGCTGATGGTGGAGTGCAACGACCGCCGCGAGCTGCGCGCCATCGCGCGCGTCAGCGAGGACTGGTCGCCGGAGGCCGAGACCCTGACGCTCGCGCAGCTCTTCGGCAGCGAGGGCCAGCTCGCCATCACCATCGATCCCGACGGCGGCCAGCGTTACCAGGGCATCGTGCCGCTGGACGGCGAATCCCTGGCGCAGTGCATCGAGCATTACTTCGCGCAGTCCGAGCAGCTGCCGACGCGGCTGTGGCTGGCGGCGGGCGAGGAGCGCGCGGCGGGCCTGCTGCTGCAGGTGCTGCCGGGCCATGACAAGGGCGAGGATGCGGACGTGTGGCCGCGCCTGTGCCAGCTCTCCGACACCGTCACCGCCGGCGAATTGCTGGACCTGCCCGCCACCGAGCTGCTCTACCGCCTCTTCCACGAGGAGACGGTGGAGCTGCACGAGAGCGCGCCGGTGGTGTTCCGCTGCACCTGCTCGCGCGAACGCACCGAGCGCGTGCTGCTGTCACTGGGCGAGGCGGAGCTGCGCTCCATCATCGCCGAGCAGGGCGCCATCGAGGTCGCCTGCCAGTTCTGCAACCAGGAATACCGCTTCGACCCCATCGACGTGGAGCAGCTGTTGCGCGGCGGCGCCAGCGGCAGCGAGCGCCTGCACTAGGCCGCGACAGGCGCGACCGGAGCGCGCGTCAGGCGCGCCCGGGCCGGCGGTTGAGCGGCAGGGTGATCGCGACGACGAGCCCGCCCTCGGGGTGATTGCGGATGTCGAGGCGGCCGTTGTGCATCTTCACGATGCGCGCCACGATGGCCAGGCCCAGGCCGGAGCCCTGCGAGGTGCGCGCGCTCTCGCCACGCACGAAGGGCTGCAGCAGGTTGGGCAATTCCTTCTCGTCGATGCCGGGGCCGTGGTCGCGCACCACCAGCACCACGTTCTGCTGCTCCGCGTGCAGCTCGGTGTGGATGTGCAGCGGCGCGCCGCCATAGCGCAGGCCGTTGCTCACCAGGTTGTCCAGCATGCGCTTGAGCGAGAGCCGCTTCATGGGCATGTCGGGCAGCTCCGCGGCCTCGAAGTGCACCTCGGCATGCGCCGCCACCTGCGCCACGATCTCCATGACCACGCCGTTGAGGCTGGCGGTGACCACCGGCTCGTCGGAACCGTCGCGCATGTAGGCGATGAACTGGTCCAGGATGGCGTCCATCTCCTCGATGTCCAGCACCATGCCCTCGGCCACGTCGCGGTCCTTCATGAGCTCGGCGGTCAGGCGCAGGCGCGTCAGCGGCGTGCGCAGGTCGTGCGAGATGCCGGCCAGCATGAAGGCGCGCTCCTTGCCTGCCTGCTGGATCTCGCGCGTCATCTGGTTGAAGGCGCGGTTCACGGCGCGGATCTCGGTGGAGCCGCTCTGCGTGTCGAGCAAGGTCGCGTGCTGGCCCTTGCCCACGCGCAGCGCCGCCAGCTGCAGGCGCTTCAGCGGGCGGTTGAGCTGGCGCACCAGGATGACGATGGCCACCAGCGCCAGCAGCGGCACGCCGATCACCCAGGCGATGATGATGAAGGGGTTGTACTGCGCGAAGAACAGCAGCGGCTCGCGCACCCAGCCGCCCTTGATGGACGGCACGTGGATCCACGCCACCGGCACCGGCTTGAACTTGAAGTACACCTGCACCGGCTCGTTCAGCTCCTGGCTGAGCTGCTCCTCGTACTTGTCCGTGAAGATCTCGACGAAGGGCTTGTCGATGACGGCGGGGATGTCCTGCGCGTTGCGCACCACCTCGATGCCGGTGGTCTCGCGCACCCATTGGTGCATGTGCAGCGCGTCGGGGCTGTCGGCCGGCGCCAGCGCGGCGGTGCGCAGCAGGCGGATCTGGATGGCGGAGTAGTGCGCGTGCTGGCGCATCTCCGGCACGTACAGGTTGCTCCAGAAAAAGGCGATGGACAGGTACTGCGTCACCACCAGCACGATGCTGATGACGAGCGTGGTGCGCCACACGGCGGAGCGCGGCTTGAGGCGGTTGAGGAGCTTGTTGAAGCGGATCACTGCTGGAGTCCGTGGCTGGGGGACGGCGTCATTCCGCGCCGTCCGGAACAAAGACATAGCCCACGCCCCAGACAGTCTGGATGTAGCGGGCCTTGGCCGGGTTGTCCTCGATGAGGCGGCGCAGGCGCGAGACCTGCACGTCGATGGAGCGCTCCATGGCGCCCCACTCGCGGCCGCGCGCGAGGTTCATGAGCTTGTCGCGGGTCAGCGGCTCGCGCGGGTGTTGCACCAGCGCCTTCAGCACCGCGAACTCGCCGGTGGTGAGGGACACGTCGTTGCCGTCGCGGGTGAGCTGGCGGGTGGACAGGTCCAGCACCCAGGGCCCGAACTTGACCTTCTCGGCCACCAGCGAGGGCGCGCCCGGCAGTTCGCGCTGCTGGCGGCGCAGCACGGCCTTGATGCGCGCGAGCAGCTCCTGCGGGTTGAAGGGCTTGGGCAGGTAGTCGTCGGCGCCGGCCTCGAGGCCGGAGATGCGGTCGGCGTCGGCGCCCTTGGCGGTGAGCATCACGATGGGCAGGTTGTTGCCGGCCGCGCGCAGGCGGCGGCAGATGGCCATGCCGTCCTCGCCGGGCAGCATCAGGTCCAGCACCATGAGCGCGAACAGCTCGCGGCCGAGCAGGCGGTCCATCTGCACGGCGTCGGGCACGGCGCGCACCGTGAAGCCCTGTTCCTCGAGGAAGCGCTGCAGCAGGTTGCGCAGGCGCACGTCGTCGTCGACGACGAGGATGCGGGTCTGGCTGGCGTCGGCGGCAGTCTCGGTTTTGGGGTCGAGCGGATCCATAGGCGATGGCGACGGACGGGGATGGCGCATGGTAGCAGCCCGGCCGGCGTTTTGGGGTGAGCTGAAAGGGGGAGGCCGGGGCCGCGACGGGCGCCGGCCCCTCCCGGGCGCGCCGCCGCGCTAGAGCCCGCCCTGCAGCAGGGCGGGCAGCCAGCGCCAGGCCAGGCCCGCCAGGGCGCAGGCCGCGATCAGGCGGATGATGTTGGCCTCGAAGCGCACCAGCGCCACCAGCGCCGCCACGGCCAGCGCCACGGCCGGCCAGTCGGGGGTGCCCTGCAGCAGCCCCTGCGGCCAGGCCACGTGGGTCCCGAAGAACAGCGCCAGGCTGACGATGACGCCGACCACGGCCGCGGTGATGGCGGCCAGCGGCGCGGTCCGGCGCAGCTCGTCGTGGGTGGCCTCGACCAGCGGCCCGCCCACCAGGATGAACACGAACGACGGCAGGAAGGTAAAGAAGGTGGCCACGCAGGCGCCGGCAATGGCCCACAGCGGGTCCAGCGGCCACGCCGCCACGAAGCCGACGAAGGCCACGATCATGATGAGCGGGCCCGGCGTGGTCTCGCCGAGGGCGAGGCCGTCCATCATCTGGCGCGCGCTCAGCCAGCCGAAATGGCCCACGGCGGCCTGGGTGACGTAGGGCAGCACGGCATAGGCGCCGCCGAAGGTCAGCAGGGCCGCCTTGCTGAAGAAGAGGGCGATGTCGGGCAGCGGGCCGCCCCGGCCCGGCAGCAGGTAGAGCAGGCCCAGGCCGAGCAGGAACAGCGCGAGGCCGCCCAGCAGGTGGCGTGCGAGGGCGGCGCGGCCGGGGCGGGCATGGGGCGGGGGCGGGGTGGCGTCGTCGATCAGCGCCGGCGCATGCGGAGCCTGGCCCGCGGCATGGCCGCCGCCGCTGCGGAACAGGTCCGGGCGCAGGCGGCCGCCGATGGCGCCGATCACGGTCGCCGCCAGCACGATGGCGGGAAAGGGCAGGTGCAGCACCGCCACCGCCAGGAAGGAGAGGCCGGCCAGGGCCCACAGGGGCGGCGTCTTGAGGGCGCGCTTGCCGATGCGCCAGGCCGCCGCCAGCACGATGGCCACCACCGCCGGCTTGATGCCCCAGAGCAGGGCGGCCAGCAGCGGCTTGTGGCCGAAGGCCATGTACACCCACGACAGGGCGATGAGCACGAACAGCGAGGGCAGCACGAACAGGGCGCCGGCGGCGATGCCGCCGCGGGTGCCGTGCAGCAGCCAGCCGATGTAGGTGGCGAGCTGCTGCGCCTCCGGCCCCGGCAGCACCATGCAATAGTTGAGGGCATGCAGGAAGCGCTTCTCGGAAATCCAGCGCCGCCGCGTCACCAGCTCCTCGTGCATGATGGCGATCTGCCCGGCGGGGCCGCCGAAGCTGATCCAGCCCAGCTTCCACCAGAAGCGCAGGGCCTCGCGGAAGCTTACGGGGGCGGGCGGGGCGGCCGGGGCAGGGGCGGGCGTGTCCATGCGGCGGATTCCGTAGGCGGGCGGGTGTCAACGGGTGCGGCCCGGGCCGGGTGGCCGGGGCGGCGCCGGCGAGTCTAGCGGGAGTCCGCATGGCAGGCCATGTACCCACCATGGCGCTTCCGTGAATTCAAGACTGCCGGGGAAAACCTCCCGTCGATATGATGGCGGCCTTTCCGCTTTCCCGTCCCCTCCCGGCTCCCCGGAGGGGGCTCCAGCCCGCTGTATCCGGAGCTTTCCATGCAGTCCATCATCAGGACCCTCGCCACCGAACTGAATGTCCGCCCGAACCAGGTGCAGGCCGCCGTCGACCTGCTCGACGGGGGCGCCACCGTGCCCTTCATCGCCCGCTACCGCAAGGAAGTCACCGAGGGCCTGGACGACACCCAGCTGCGCAACCTCGAGGAGCGCCTGGGCTACTTGCGCGAAATGGAAGAACGTCGCGCCGCCATCCTCAAGAGCATCGAGGAGCAGGGCAAGCTGACGCCCGAGCTCAAGGCCCAGCTCCTCGAGGCCGACACCAAGGCCCGCCTCGAAGACCTCTACCTGCCCTACAAGCCGCGCCGCGTCACCAAGGGCATGCTGGCGCGCGAGGCCGGCATCGAGCCGCTGGCCGACGCGCTGCTGGCCGACCCGAAGCTGGCGCCGGACGCCGAGGCGCAGAAGTTCCTCAACCCGGAAAAGAACTACGCCGACGCCAAGGCCGTGCTCGACGGCGCCAAGCACATCCTCATGGAGCGCTTCGCCGAGAACGCCGACCTGCTGGCGCGCCTGCGCAGCTTCCTGGTCGACAGCTCCGAGCTCGTCGCCAGGGTCATTCCCGGCAAGGAAACCGAGGGCGCCAAGTTCCGCGACTACTTCGAGCACCGCGAGAAGCTCGAGGGCGTGCCCTCGCACCGCGCGCTCGCCATGTTCCGCGGCCGCAACGAGGGCATCCTGTCGCTGGGCCTGGAAATGCC
>DASUDN010000135.1:0-17088 GCA_036275595.1 Moraxellaceae bacterium | reverse complement strand
GTCGCCGGTCGCCAGCCACTGCAGGATGATGCCGTCCATGAGCGCGACGCAGGTGCCGGCGAGGTCGCGCAGCCAGCCCTGCGGCACCGGCATCAGCGCCGCCTTGCCCAGGGCCTCGGCCACCACCGTCACGTAGCCGTGGTACTGGTGGCGGGACAAGGCCTCGCCGCCGGCCAGGCCCAGCGCGTGCAGGGTCAGCTCGTACTGCACGCGCTGCAGGCCCGGGGTTTCCCGGGCATGGCGCCAGTAGGCCTCGGCCAGGTGGCGCAGGGCCGGGCCGATGCCGGGGCGTTCGGGGCGGACGCCGGCCAGCGCCGCGCGCACGCCGGCATGGATGGTTTCCAGCATGGCCAGCAGCAGGCCGTCCTTGTTCTCGAATTCGTAGGCCACCATGGCCGGGCTCATGTCGGCGGCCTCGCCCACTGCGCGCAGGGTCAGTCCGGTCACGCCCTCGCGCAGGGCCACGCCGATGGCGGCCTCGCACAGGCGCAGGCGGCGGTCGGCGGACTGGGCGGGATCGACCGGGCGGCCGCGCCGGGCCAGGGCCACGACGGGAACCTCGGACGGGGCGGGGGGGAAGTGCTGCTTGCTCATGGTCTTTCTTTTACTGATCATGCGTTTAATTAAATAGGCCCCCGGTCGCCGGGGGAAGGGCCGCGGGGGCCGTATTCGGCCCCCCTGCGTGGCCCGCCGGGCCGGGCGGGCAGCGCCCGGGCCGCCGGATCGCCATGCCGCTGGTCCGGCGCAGGCGGCCGCCCGGCGCACCTCACCATTTGGGGAGGCTTTTCTTGTCCTGCATCAAATCGCGGCGGGGCGTCAGGCGCTAGAAGGGGAGGACCGGGCGGCAGACCCGGCTTAACCAATGGCTATTTGCCTGCCCGTCTTGGGCAAGGGGACCGCAGTGACCGAAACCCAGTCCGTCGAGAGGGTCGTGAGGGCCTTCGTCCAGGGACTCCAGGAGGGAAATGTCCCGCTGCTGCAACAGCACCTCGCCAGGGAGGCCACCATCAACCGCTACCAGGGCGGCCGCCGCGAGAGCCTGGCGCCCGACGCCTGGCTGGCCACGCTGGCGCCGCGGCACCCGCCCGAGGTGGCGGGCCTGGCGCTGCAGGGCATCGAGGCCGCCGGCGACGTGGCCCACGCCTATCTGTGCCACGTCCTCGACGGCCACCGCTACACCTGCTACCTGGCGCTGGAAAAGCGCGAAGGGGCCTGGAAGATCACCAGCCGCTCCTACCACCAGGAGCCGGCGAGCGACGCCGTCGCCCCGGGGCGTCAGGCCGCCTGAGCGGGCTCCTCGCCCTCGCGCAGGGCCGCCGCGCAGACCAGCGCCAGCACGCCCAGCGCGACCAGGTACAGGCTGATCATCCATGGGTGGCCGTCGCCCGCCTTGAGCAGGGCGGTGGCCACCAGCGGCGCCGCGCCGCCCGCTACCGCGCCCGCCAGCTGCACCGACACCGAGATGCCGCTGTAGCGCAGCTCGGGCGGGAACTGCGCCGAGAACAGCGCCGACTGCGGCGCGTACAGCAGCGGGAAGACGCCGCCGATGGCGCCCGCCATGGCCACCAGCAGCCACACCGGGTCCCGCGTGGCGAGCAGCTCGAAGAACACGAAGGCGGCGCCGCACAGCAGGGCCGCCCCCGCCATGAACACGCGCCGCGCGCCGACACGGTCGGCCAGCCAGCCCGCCGCCGGAATGGTGACGAGCGACAGCGTGGCGCCGACCACGATGGCGTCCAGCGCCTGCGCCTTGGGCAGTCCCAGCTGCTGCGTGAGATAGGTCAGCGAGAACGTCACCACCGTGTAGAACCAGGTCGTCTCCGCCATGCGCGCCCCGGCCGCGGTCAGCACCACGCGCGGATGCCGGCGCAGCAGCTCCACCACCGGCAGCTCGAGCTGGCGGCCGCTGGCGCGCAGCGCCGCGAAGTCCGGCGATTCCTGCACCTTGAGGCGGATGAAGGCGCCTACCGCGAGCAGCGCCACCGAGGCCAGGAAGGGCAGGCGCCAGCCCCAGGCCAGCAGCTCCGCTTCCGGCAGCTGCGACACCGCGGCCATGGCCAGCGACGACAGGATCAGCCCGGCCCCCACGCCCGCCTGCGGCAGCGACCCGAAGAAGGCGCGCCGCCCCGGCGGCGCGTGCTCCACCGCCATGAGCGCGGCGCCGCCCCATTCCCCGCCCACCGCCATGCCCTGCAGGAAGCGCATCAGCACCAGCAGGCCGGCCGCGGCCGGGCCGAGGGTCTCGTAGGTGGGGATGAGGCCGATCAGCGTGGTGGGCACGCCCATCAGCAGCAGGGTGGCGAGCAGCATGCTCTTGCGCCCGAGGCGGTCGCCGTAGTGGCCGAACACCACCGCGCCCAGCGGCCGCGCGAGGAAGCCCACGGCATAGGTGCCGAAGGCGGCGAGGGTGCCGGTGAGCGGGTCCAGGCCGGGGAAGAACAGCTTGTTGAAGATGAGCGCGGCGGCGGTGCCGTAGAGGAAAAAGTCGTACCACTCGATGGTGGTGCCGACCATGCTGGCAAGGCCGGCGGTGACCGGCTGGCGGGGCGCGGGCTGGGACATGGGGCTTCCTGCGGTCGTTGTTGTTGTCATGGCGCTCCCGTGTTTCTACTGGCCGCGGGCCCGGCCTGCAACCGTGTCGCGCCTTGTGCAGTTGCCCTTGCCGGCGCCGCCTGCGCAGAATCGCGGCACCGCGTCCCGCCCGGAGTGCCGCCATGATCCGTCCCGCCCTCGCCGCCCTGGTGCTGGCCCTGCCACCCGCCGCGCTGGCCGCGCCCGCCCCCGCGCCGGCGGCGTCTGCCGCGCCGGGGACGGCCGCCGCCCCGACCGGCACGAACGACGCGCCCCCGTCCGCGCCGGCCGCCGCCGTGACCGTGACCCCCGCCTCTTTCAAATGCCTCACCGCCATGACGGCCGTGCGCGGCTTCTTCGTCGACAACCTGGCCGGCAACCTCGAGGGCACGCTGGCGGCGGCGCGCAACCCCGCGGGCACCCCGTATCCGCCGGGCTCGGTGGTGCAGCTCGTGCCCACCGAGGTCATGGTCAAGCGCGAGCCCGGCTTCAGTCCGGTGACGCGCGACTGGGAGTTCTTCGAGCTCGACGTGGACGACAAGGGCAGCCGCATCCGCAAGCGCGGCTTCGCCGAGGTCAACAACCGCTTCGGCAAGAACTGCTTTGCCTGCCATGCCGCCGCCCGGCCCGAGTTCGACCTGGTCTGCGAGCAGACCCACGGCTGCGAGGAGCTGCCGATTCCCCGCTATGTGATCCGTTCCCTGCAAGCCACCGATCCGCGCTGTACAGTCCGCGATGCCAGCCTGGCCCAGCGCTTCACCTCGTGGATGGTGCAGAAGCTGGCGCCCAACTGAGGCGCCGGCCCGCCCGCCGCGGCCGGGGCCGGCTAGCGCGGCAGCACTTTGTCCGACCAGTGACCGGACGGTGCTGTCGCTTTGGTCGATAATTGCCGTTTGTCCGCCTGCCGGCGGACGCCGGGCAGCCCAGGCCCGGGCGCGACCGTGGTCGCGCGTTCCCGTCAGTGCAACACAGGAATGGACCTCACATGATCGCGGCCTTGTTCCCCGCCTGGTTCACGGGTGTCGTCACCCTGCTCAGCCTCATCGTCATCATCACCTTCTGGTTCGTGCTCATGCTCCCCGGCGTGCTGCTGCGCTGCGTGCCCGTGCACCGCCTGCAGCGCCTGGCCTCGCGCTACTGCGTGTGGATCGCCACCAACTGGGTGGCGAGCAACGTGCTGGCGCTGCGCCTGCTGCACCGCGTGAACTGGGAGATCGACCTCGACGGCGAGCTTGACCCGAAGCGGTCCTACCTGCTGGTGTCCAACCACCAGAGCTGGGCCGACATCCTCGTGCTCTTCGACGTGTTCCACCGCCGCACGCCCTTCGCGCGCTTCTTCCTCAAGCGCGACCTCATGTACGTGCCCATCGTGGGCGTGGTGTGCTGGGCCATGGACTTTCCCTTCATGACGCGCAAGGCCGGCGTCCAGGACCTGGCCACCACGCGCCGCGCCTGCGAGCTCTACCGCGAGGTGCCGGTGACGGTGGTGAACTTCCTCGAGGGCACGCGCTTCACGCCCGCCAAGCAGGCGGCCACGGGCTCGCCCTACCGCCGCCTGCTCAAGCCCAAGTCCGGCGGCATCGCCTACACGCTGAACGCCATGGGCGACCAGTTCGCCGGCGTCATCGACGTCACCGTGGAGTACGCGCCCACGCAGCGCGCGCTGGCCTGGAGCTGGCTCTGCGGCGAGCAGGCCGATGTGAAGCTGCACGTGCTGGTGCGCCCGGTGCCGCAGCACCTGCTGGACGGCGACTACCAGGCCGACCCGGCGCACCGCGCGCAGGTGCAGGCCTGGCTGCACGAGTTGTGGAGCGAGAAGGACGCCCGCCTGGCCGGGCCGCGCCGCGCGCCGGCCGCGGAGCCGCAGCAGGCCTGAGTCCCGTCGCGGCCGGCGCTGGTTGCGCACCGGATCCCGGCAAAGAAAAAGCCCGGCCATGGCCGGGCTTTTTCTTTGCCGGGGCGCAAGCGTGATCAGAAGGACAGCACGATCGCGGCCGTTGCGATGCCGAGGTCGGTCTCGGAATCACCGGCATCCAGGAAGTGTTCGTACTCCAGGCGCAGCGCCGCCGTGTCACTCGCGTGGACGACAATGCCGCCGCCAAGCATCAGGCCGCTGGAGCTGTCGCTCAGGCTGCCCGACCCCACGGCGGAGTCCACCCGGGCCTCGATGTCGGCGCTGTACAGGCCGAAGCGCAGCAGGCCTTCCAGCCCGTCGGCCAGTACCGGGGTCGCGCCCATGGAGAGGGCGACCGCGGTCTGTTCTTCTTCGATCTGCACGGGGCCGAGTATGGGGCTGACGCCGTTGCCGCTCAGGCTGCCGAAATCGTAATAGGCGACTTCCACCAGGCCCTGCGACGCATTCAGCCGCACGCCGGCAAAGATCTTCATGCCGGTGTCGTTCTGGTCCAGCTCGCAGCTGCCGCCGATGTCGGAGGCGCACATTTCGGAGTCATAGCCATAGTGGGCGACGCCTCCCCCGAGGCCGACATAGGGAGCAAAGTCGTCGGCGGCAAAAGCGGGGCCGGCGGCGACAGCGGTGAGCAGGACGAGGCGGGACAGGGGGGCAAGGGCTTTCAACACAGGACTCCTTGTGTGGTCAGGCAAGAAAAGGAAAACGGCCAGAGCGTAATGAAGTGTGTCTGGACGGTAAGCCTTTGTAGTGGCCGTGGCGGCCGCGGACAAGACCGGGAATTACGGAGGCGGCAGGAAGCGTTCAGGGGCGTTCCCATTCCAGGCGCAGGCGCAGGCCGGCGAAGAAGGCATTGCGCCGGGCCGGGGCTGTGCCCGGGTTCACGAAGTACTGCAGGTCGGGCTGCAGGGCCAGCCACGGCCTCGGGCGCGTCTGCCAGGTCAGTTCGATGAACGTCTCCGCGCGCTCGCTGGCGATACCGTCCGCCGCCAGGTCGGCGCGCCAGGGAGCGCCATTGCGCGCGCAGGACACGGCGAGCCCGAGCTGGTCGTCGTCGCGCCAGATCCGCCCGGTCCGCACCAGTCCGCCCTCCAGGCCGTATTGCACGGGATGGACCGCGGCGGCGGCGCGGCCCAGGCGCAGGAAGCCGGTCCAGGTGGCCTGCGGGCGCGTGCGCAGCGGCTGCTCGGCATGCAGGAACACGCCCTGGCTGGGCGCCGTGCCGGGGCCGGCCAGGCGCGGGACGGCGCGGGTGTAGCGCCAGGCGCCGATGCCGAGGCGCCGCTCCGGGGCGGGGCCGTACACGATCTCGCCGGCGAGCAGGGCGCCTTCGCGCGTGCTGAGCGTGATCGAGTTGTGGTGGGTGTCGCCGGGCGCGGCCGGCACCGCGTCCAGCACCACCGCCAGCGCCTGCCAGTACGGCGTGGCCTGCCAGCGGCCGCGCAGGGCCAGCGCCGACAGCGGCGCCACCGAGGGCCCGTTCACGCCGGACTGCGACACGTCCACGCCAATGCCGAAATTGCTGTTGAGGAAAAGGCCGGCGGCGGCGATGTGGTCGAACTCGCTGTTGAGGTCGTAGAGCCCGGCCTTCAGCGAGCTGCCCGCGGCCCCCAGGTCCTGCTCGTACCAGGCCTCGAACAGGTGCTCGCCGTCGTCGAAGTCGATGTTGGACACCGCCTGCGTCTCGCCCGCCAGGTCGGCGGCGGTGTTGTGGTGCAGCAGGGCATTCACGAAGACGGTGCCGCCGGGGTGGGAGGTGGCGGCGGCGGTGTCGAGGGTGGCGCCCACGATCAGCATGTCCAGCAGGCGCGTGTCGCGCCGCAGGCCGCCGGAGGTGGTGGTCCAGGACTCGGCGAGGTAGTGCGCCGTCAGCGCGAGCGGGGACCGCGCCTCCGCGGCCAGGACCGGGGCGCAGGCAAGGGGCAGGAGGAGGAGCAGGAAGGACACCAGCCGGCGCTGTGGGCGGGGCGATTGCCCCGTCGCTGCCTTCATCGGACACGATTCCCTGGCAAGGACTTCAGGACCGGCCCCGGCCGCCCCGGCGCTCATGCGGGACGCCGCGGCGGCCGTCGCGTGGCGGTGGGGCAACCCCTGTCCCACCGTCGGACCGATGCCCCGATTATGCAAAGCCCGGGGAGCGGGGTACAGGACAGGCGATGCGAGGTGGGCGCAGCCGATGGCCGGCCGGGGCGGGCGGCGGAGTCGGAAGGGGCGGGGCGTGCGGCGGGGAGCAGAAGGGCGGCCCGGTCCGGCCGGGCCGCCCCCGTGGTCAGTTCTGCAGCTTGAGGTAGTAGTTCACGCCCAGGGCGATCAGGGTCGCGGCGGCGCCGGACAGCAGGTAGACGCCGACGATGGCCAGGCCGAAGGTCGCGCACAGGCCCAGCACCACCAGCGGCGCGAAGGCGGCGCCGATCAGCCAGGCCAGGTCGGAGGTCAGGGCGGCGCCGGTGTAGCGGAACCTGGAGCCGAAGTTAGCGGTCACCGACCCCGCCGCCTGGCCGTAGGACAGGCCGAGCAGGATGAAGCCGAGCAGCACGAACACGTCCTGGCCGAGCTCGCCGGCGGCCAGCAGGTCGGAGGCGTAGCCCGAGAACACGGCGATGCCGCCGGCCAGCGCCGCCAGCGTGCGGGTGCGGCCGAAACGGTCGGCGATGACGCCGGAGAGCATGACGGCGCCGGCGGCCAGGATGGCGCCCAGGATCTGGATGCGCAGGAACTGCTCCACCGACTGGTCGGAGTTCAGGCTGATCCACGACAGCGGGAAGATGGTGACGAGGTGGAAGAGGGCGTAGCTGGCCAGCGCGGCGGCGGCGCCGATCAGCACGTTGAGGCCCTTCTCGCGGAAGAGCTGGGCCACCGGGGCCGGGGTCAGCTCGTGCTCGCCGAGCTCGCGGTCGTACTCGTGCGTCACCACCAGGCGCAGGCGCGAGAACAGCGCCACCACGTTGATGGCGAAGGCGGCGAAGAAGGGATAGCGCCAGCCCCACTCCAGGAAGTCCTGGCTGTTGAGCGCGCCGCTGATGTAGGCGAAGAGGCCGGCGGCGATGATGAAGCCGATGGGCGCGCCCAGCTGGCCCATCATGGCGTACCAGCCGCGGCGGTGGTCGGGGGCGTTCAGGGCCAGCAGCGAGGGCAGGCCGTCCCAGGAGGCGCCGACCGCGGCGCCCTGGCCGAGGCGGAACAGGGCGAGCAGGGCGATGGAGTAGACGCCCCACTCCTGGTAGCCGGGCAGGAAGGCGATGCCGGCGGTGCAGCTGCCGAGCAGGAAGAGGGCGGCGGTGAGCTTGGTGGCGCGGTCCCAGCGGTTCTGGATCCACATGGACACGACGGTGCCGACCGGGCGCGACAGGAAGGCCAGCGCGAACACGGCAAAGGAGGCCAGGGTGCCCTGCAGGGGGTCGAGGAAGGGGAAGAACACCGCCGGGAAGACCATCACCGAGGTGATGCCGTAGACAAAGAAGTCGAAATACTCGGAGGCGCGGCCGATGACCACGCCGACGGCGATCTCGCCGGGGGCCACTTCGCTGGGCGGCGTGTGCGCACCGTACTGGGACTGGTGGTTTCCGTGGGGCAGGGGATGCACGGTCTGCATGCGAATAGCCTCAAAAGTTGTAAGGATTATTGTGAGGTAACAGCGTCGCGAACCCAGAGAGTGGCATGGAAGTCAAGTTCATACCACCGTCCGATTGTTGATGTGGGACAAAAAGTCCTATGGACTCCGGACAGGACAGGCAATAGATTGCGCGCCGCCGCAGTAGTCGCGGTTTTTTCCGTGAAATGGCCTGTCCAATGACCACCTCCAAACTCCCGTTCCGCCCCCTGCTCGCCGCCGCCGCCCTGCTGCTCCTGGCCGGCTGCGACACGGTCGTCCTCAACCCGTCCGGCGACATCGCCGCGCAGCAGGGCAAGCTGGTGATCAGCTCCACCCTGCTGATGCTGCTGATCATCGTACCGGTGATCCTGCTCACCGTTCTGTTTGCCTGGCGTTACCGTGCCGCCAACACCAAGGCGACCTACGCCCCCGACTGGGACCACTCCACCCAGCTCGAGCTCGTGATCTGGGCCGCGCCGCTGGCCATCATCATCGCCCTGGGCGCCATCACCTGGATCACCACCCACACCCTGGACCCCTACCGGCCGCTGGACCGCATCGCCGAGGGCCGTCCCGTGCCGGCGGACGTCAAGCCGCTGGAGATCCAGGTCGTGGCCATGGACTGGAAGTGGCTCTTCATCTATCCGGAGCAGGGCATCGCCACCCTGAACGAGGTCGCGGCCCCGGTGGACCGCCCGGTGCGCTTCAAGATCACCGCCACCTCGGTCATGAACGCGTTCTACATTCCGCACCTGGCCGGCATGATCTACGCCATGCCCGCCATGGAGACCCAGCTCAACGCGGTCATCAACAAGCCGGGCAACTACGAGGGCTTCTCCGCCAACTACAGCGGCGCCGGCTTCTCGGACATGAAGTTCCGCTTCCACGGCCTGGACGACGCCGGCTTCGCGGCCTGGGTGAAGAAGCACAAGGACGGCGGCACCGCGCTGACCCGCGCCGACTACCTCAAGCTGGAAGCCCCCAGCGTCAAGGAGCCGGTGCGCTACTACGCCAGCGTCGAGCCCACGCTCTACCACGACATCCTCAACGGCTGCGCCGCCCCCGGGAAGCCCTGCATGGACCAGCTGATGGCCATGGACATGGGCATGGCGCCGCGCCCCGCGCACGGTGAGGGCGCCGCCGCCGGCCACGCAGGCCCGCAGGCATCCGCCGCGCCGGCCGCCGCGGGCCCCGAGGGCCATGGCCAGGGCCATGACGGCCACGCCGCCGCGCCTGCCGCCGGCCACGCGGGCCACTGAGCCCGCCGCCGCCTCCATTCGTTGCACACGAAGCCTGCACGCAGCCTTCCGGAGCTGAAATGAACGACACCTCTTTGACGAAGCTGATCTTCGGGCGCCTCTCCTGGGACGCCATCCCCTACCACGAGCCCATCCTCGTGCTCACCTTCCTCGCCGTCGCCGCCGGCGGCATCGCCGTGGTGGCGCTGCTGACCAGGTACAAGCTGTGGGGCTACCTGTGGCGCGAGTGGCTGACCAGCATCGACCACAAGAAGCTGGGCATCATGTACATCATCCTCGGCCTGGTGATGCTGCTGCGCGGCTTCGCCGACGCCATCATGATGCGCCTGCAGCAGGCCATCGCCTTCGGCGACAACATGGGCTACCTGCCGCCGCACCACTACGACCAGATCTTCACCGCCCACGGCGTGATCATGATCTTCTTCGTGGCCATGCCGCTGATCACCGGCTTCATGAACTACCTGGTGCCGCTGCAGATCGGCGCCCGCGACGTGGCCTTCCCCTTCCTGAACAACTTCAGCTTCTGGATGACCACCATGGGCGCCGGCCTGGTCATGGTGTCGCTGTTCGTGGGCGAGTTCGCCAAGACCGGCTGGCTCGCGTACCCGCCCCTGTCGGGCATCGCCTACAGTCCCGACGTGGGGGTGGACTACTACATCTGGGCCTTGCAGATAGCGGGGGTCGGCACCTTGCTGACCGGCATCAACTTCATCGTCACCATCGTCAAGATGCGCGCCCCCGGCATGACCATGATGAAGATGCCGGTGTTCACCTGGACCGCCCTCTGCACCAACGTGCTGATCGTGGCCGCCTTCCCGGTGCTGACCGCGGTGCTGGCCTGCCTGTCCCTGGACCGCATGTTCGGCACCCACTTCTTCACCAACGAGCTTGGCGGCAACGCCATGATGTACGTGAACCTGATCTGGATCTGGGGCCACCCCGAGGTCTACATCCTGATCCTGCCGGTATTCGGCATCTTCTCGGAAGTCGTGGCCACCTTCTCCGGCAAGCGCCTGTTCGGCTATGCCTCCATGGTCTACGCCACCGTCGTCATCACCATCCTGTCCTACCTGGTGTGGCTGCATCATTTCTTCACCATGGGCGCGGGGGCGAGCGTGAACTCCTTCTTCGGGATCACGACCATGATCATCTCGATCCCGACCGGCGCGAAGATCTTCAACTGGCTGTTCACCATGTACCGCGGCCGCATCCGCTTCGACGTGCCCATGCTGTGGACCGTCGGCTTCATGATCACCTTCGTGATCGGCGGCATGACCGGGGTGCTGCTGGCGGTGCCGCCGGCCGACTTCGTGCTGCACAACTCGCTGTTCCTGATCGCGCACTTCCATAACGTGATCATCGGCGGCGTGCTCTTCGGCCTGCTCGCCGGCATCAACTTCTGGTTCCCCAAGGCCTTCGGCTTCAAGCTCGACGAGTTCTGGGGCAAGGTCTCGTTCTGGTTCTGGATCGTCGGCTTCTACCTGGCCTTCATGCCGCTGTACGTGCTGGGCCTGATGGGCGTGACCCGCCGCCTCAGCCACTTCGACGACCCCTCGCTGCAGATCTGGTTCCAGATCGCCGCCCTGGGCGCCGTCCTCATCGCCATCGGCATCGCCGCCATGCTGGTGCAGTTCTACGTCAGCTTCCGCGACCGCGCCAAGCTCAGGGACGCCAGCGGCGATCCCTGGCAGGGCCGCAGCCTGGAGTGGTCGACGTCGTCGCCGCCCCCGGCCTACAACTTCGCCTTCACGCCGGTGGTGCACGACAACGACGCCTGGCATGACATGAAGCAGCGCGGCTTCGAGCGCCCGAAGAGCGGCTTCAACGCCATCCACATGCCGAAGAACACCGGCGCCGGCTTCGTGCTGGCCGGCATCTCCGCCGTGGTCGGCTTCGCGCTGATCTGGCAGATGTGGCTGGTGGCGGTGCTGGCCTTCGTCGGCCTGGTGGTGGGCGCCATCGTGCACACCTTCAATTACGACCGCGACTACTACATCTCCGCGGACGAAGTGGCCCGCGTCGAGGCCGCGCGCACGCAGCAGCTGGAGGCCCTCAATGGCTAACGCATCCATCCCCATGACCACCGCGGACGGCAAGCCGCAGTTCCTGGACCTCAAGGGCGACCACCACCCGGCCAACGGCACGCTGCTCGGGTTCTGGATCTACCTGATGAGCGACTGCCTCATCTTCGCCTGCCTGTTCGCCTGCTACGCCGTGCTCGGCCGCAGCTACGCCGGCGGCCCCACGGGCGCCGAGCTGTTCGACCTCAAGCTGGTGGCGCTCAACACCGGCTTCCTGCTGCTGTCGTCCATCACCTACGGCCTGGCCATGCTGGCCATGCTCAAGCGCAAGGTGCCGCAGGTGCAGGGCTGGCTGCTCGTCACCGCGCTGTTCGGCCTGGCCTTCGTGGGCGTCGAGCTGTACGAGTTCGCGCACCTCATCCACGAGGGCGCCGGCCCGCAGCGCAGCGCCTTCCTGACCTCGTTCTTCGCGCTGGTCGGCACCCACGGCCTGCACGTCAGCTTCGGCCTGGTCTGGCTGTTCGTGCTGGTGGCCCAGGTGGCCCGCCACGGCCTCACCGCCTCCAACCAGCGCCGCCTGATCTGCCTGTCCATGTTCTGGCACTTCCTGGACGTGGTCTGGATCGGCGTGTTCACCTTTGTCTACCTGATGGGAGTGCTGCCATGAGCCACGACACCCACGACACCCACGCCCACGACGACCACCACGACAGCGGCTACCACGCCACCCTCGGCGGCTACGTCATCGGCTTCGTGCTGTCGGTCATCCTGACCGCCATTCCCTTCTGGCTGGTGATGGACAAGGTCATCGCCAGCCCGGCGGTGACGGCCTTCGTGATCCTGGGCTTCGCCACCGTGCAGATCGTCGTGCATCTGGTGTACTTCCTGCACCTCAACGCGAAGTCGGAGCACGGCTGGAACTTCCTGGCGTTCATCTTCACCTTCGTGCTGCTCGTCATCCTGCTGGCCGGCTCCATGTGGGTGATGCACCACATGAACGCCAACATGATGCCCATGCCAGCTGGCCACGACATGCACGAGATGACGCCGCAGCAGATGGGCGACATGCCGTGACCCCCGCGCGCGACCCGGCCCCCGCTGCCCGCCCGGCCCGTGGCCGGACGGCGGCGGTCGTCCTGGTCGCCGCGCTGCTGCTGGTGGCCGCGGGCGGCACCGCCCTCGGCGCCTGGCAGCTCTACCGCCTGCAGTGGAAGCTGGACCTGATCGCACGCGTGGAAGCCCGCGTGCATGCCGCGCCGGTCCCGGCCCCGGCGCCCGCCGACTGGCCCCGGGTCTCGCGCGCGCGCGACGAATACCGCCACGTGCGCCTGCGCGGACGCTACCTCGGCGGCCATGACACCCGCGTCCAGGCGGCCACCGCGCTGGGCAGCGGCTACTGGCTCCTCACCCCCTTCCGCACCGACGACGGCGCCCTCGTGCTGGTCAACCGCGGCTTCGTGCCGCCGGACTGGCGCGGCGACGCCGTGCCCGCCGCCACCGAGGTCACCGGCCTGCTGCGCCTGCCGGAGCCGGGCGGCGCCTTCCTGCGCCGCAACGACCCCGGCGCCGGGCGCTGGTACTCGCGCGACGTGGCGGCCATCGCCCGTGCCCGCGGCCTCGGTCCCGTCGCCCCCTTCTTTGTCGACCTTGACGCGCCGGTCCGGGTTTCGGCCAATGCCGGCGCCCCCGGCACTGGTGCTACGCTTGGCGCGGGCACCCCGTCCTGGCCGCGCGCCGGCCTGACCGTGGTGCGTTTCCGCAACAACCACCTGGGCTACGCGCTGACCTGGTTCGCGCTGGCAGCGATGGGCGCCGGCGCCGCCGCCTTCGTCGCCCGCGATGCCCGCCGCCGCGCCGCGCCGGGCCCGAGGCCGACCGATGGAGCAGACCCCCGCGACGCGTCCTAGCGCCGCCGCCCGCGTCAGGCGGCTGGCCTACGTGGCCGTGAGCCGCATGCACCCGCTCATCCAGCTGCGCTGGCTGGCCGTGGGCGGGCAGGTGGCGACCATCCTCTTCGTGCACGTCGTGCTGGAGATCCCGCTGCCGCTCAAGCCCATGATGGCCATCGTGGCCGGGCTGGTGGCCTTCAACCTGTTCTCCATGGTGCGCTGGCGCCACCGCGACGAGGTCTCCGACACCTCGGTCTTCCTGGCGCTGCTGCTGGACGTGCTGACCCTGACCGCGCTGCTGCACTACAGCGGCGGCGCCGGCAATCCCTTCATCTTCCTGTACCTGCTGCAGGTGGTGCTGGCCGCGGTGCTGCTGCCGCCCTGGGGCGCCTGGGCCATCGCCGCCATCACCGGCGCCGGCTTCGCCGCGCTCACGGTGTGGCCGGGACCGGTGATCCTGCCGCTGCTGTACACGGCGGTGGGCCTGTTCCTGTGCTTCCTGCTCAACGCCGCGCTCATCGTGATCTTCATCAACCGCATCACGCGCATGCTGCGCGCGCGCGACGAGAACCTGGCCGCCATGCGCCAGCGCGCCGCCGAGGAGGAGCACATCGTGCGCATGGGCCTGCTCGCCTCCGGCGCCGCGCACGAGCTCGGCACGCCGCTCGCCACCATCTCGGTGCTGCTCAACGACTGGCGGCGCATGAAGCTGTTCCGCGAGCAGGCCGACCTCCTGGAGGAGTCGGCGGAGATGCAGCTGCAGCTCGACCGCTGCAAGTCCATCGTCAGCGGCATCCTGCTCTCGGCGGGCGAGACCCGCGCCGAGGCGCCGCAGCGCACCTCGCTCACGGGGTTCTTCGACGCGCTGGTGGAGAACTGGAAGGCGACGCGGCCGCTGCGCGAGTTCCGCTACGAGCACGCCATCGAGGAGGACCTGCCCATCGTCGCCGACGAGGGCCTGAAGCAGATGATCTGCAACGTGCTGGACAACGCCCGCGACGCCTCGCCCGAGCACGTCACCCTGGCCGTGCACGCCGACGAGCGCGAGCTCGTGGTGCGCGTGCTGGACGAGGGGCCCGGCTTCACGCCGGCCATGCTGGCGCAGTTCGGGCGGCCCTATCATTCCACCAAGGGCCGCCCCGGCAGCGGGCTCGGCCTGTTCCTGTCGCTCAATGTCGCGCGCGGCCTGGGCGGCAACATCTTCGCGCAGAACCGCGACCGCGGCGGCGCCGTGGTGACCATGGTGCTACCGCTGGCGGCGCTGGTGCTGGACGAGGAGGACGACGACGATGACTGAGCGCGAGCGCACCCTGCTCATCGTGGAGGACGACGAGGCCTTCGCGCGCACCCTGCGCCGCTCCTTCGAGCGCCGCGACTACGCCGTGCACTGCGCCACCACCGTGGACGAGGCGCTGGCGGTGGTGGGCGCGCACGCGGTGGGCAAGGCCGTGGTGGACCTCAAGCTGGCCGGCGGCGCCTCGGGCCTGGAGTGCGTGAAGGCGCTGCACGCGGCCGACCCCGACTTGCTCATGGTGGTGCTGACCGGCTACGCCAGCATCGCCACGGCGGTCGAGGCCATCAAGCTCGGCGCCTGCCACTACCTGGCCAAGCCCTCCAACACCGACGACATCGAGGCCGCCTTCGAGCGCGCCACCGGCGACACCAGCATCGAGGTCACCGAGCGCCCCACCTCCATCAAGACCCTGGAGTGGGAGCACATCCACGAGGTGCTGGCCGCCTGCGACTTCAACATCTCCGAGGCGGCGCGCCGGCTGGGCATGCACCGCCGCACGCTGGCGCGCAAGCTGGAGAAGCACCGCGTCAAATGAGGACCGCCATGAACAAGCCGCCGTTCACCCTGCCGCCGCGCGACACCTGGATCGACCACGAGGTGGAAGTGGCCGCCGACGCCGCCACGCTCTACCTGCTGCTCTCCGACCTCGACAACTGGCCGGCCTGGACGCCGGGCCTGCGCGCCATCCGCCGCTGGCGCCGCGGGCCCATGCGCCCGGGCCAGCGCTTTGTCATGGTGCTGGACGGGCCCGGGCCGGGCCTGCCGCTGCCCTGCACCGTGTACCGCAGCGAGCCGCTGCACCTGGAGTGGGGCGGCGGCGCGCTGGGCTCGGTGATCCGGCATTCGCTGACCCTGAAGCCGCTGGATGCCGGGCGCACGCTGCTGCGCCACCGCGAATATGCCACCGGCCTGCTGGCGCTGGCGACGCGGCCGGTGGCGCGCCTGGCGCGGGCGCACGACGAGCGCTGGTCGGCCGCCATCGTGGCGCGCTTCGCCGGCGGCTGACGCGGCGCCGGCGACGGTCGTCAGGGCGCTTTCTGCAGCGTCGCGTCGCGTTCGCGCCGGTAGTCGTCGTAGCTTTTCTGGTTCAGGCGCGAAAGGCACTCCTCCTGCGCGCCGGGCGGCTGCTCGCGGCAGCGCTGCTCGGCGCTGACGCGGGCGCTTTCGTACCAGGCCTCGGTGGTGCAGCCGCCCAGCGCGCCGGCAAGCGCGAGGGCGAGGACGAGGGGGGAGGGGGTGTCGCGGGACATGGCGGGCATTACTCCTTGGCCGTCACGATGGGAAAGACCAGGTCGGGCTTGTCGAGCAGCGCGAAGAAGCCGACGAGGTCCAGCAGGCTGCCGTCGACCTGGAGGTCGGGCGAGCCGACCAGGTCCGTCAGGCCCGCCTGCTTCGTCACCACCTTCACCAGCAGCGGTCGCGTCAGCGCCAGTGTGGCGCTCGCCTCCTTCGCCGGCGGGGCCTGGCGCGCGTGCAGCACGCCGTTCTCCACGCGCAGCACCCAGTTCTGCTTCAGGTCACGGAAGGTCAGGTTCAACGTCAGGTTCTTTTCCGCCGCCTTGGGGCCGTTCAGGTTGACCTGGAACATCTGCATGAACTGCTCGGGGCCCGTGTTTTCCAGTAACGCGCTCGCGGCCGCGAGATCCACGCCTTTTTCCGGCGCGCCGTGGCGCAGCTCCCAGGCGCCGGTGAGGTAGGCATTGCGCCAGGCCGAGGATTCGCTGCGGTAGCCGAGCTGATCGTAGGCCTGCGCCAGCAGCGCCTTCGCGTCGCGGTTGCCGGGCTCGGCCGCCACCACGTGGTTCAGCACCTCCGCCACCCAGCGGTACTCGCCCTTGTCATAGCTGGCGCGCGCCTTCTTCAGGATCTCGCCGCTGCCGCCCATATAAGTCACGTAGTGTTGCGCCTGCTCGCGGCGGGGCAGCGGGTCGAGGTTGGCGGGGTTGCCGTCGTACCAGCCGAAGTAGCTCTGGTACACCGCCTTCACGTTGTGCTTGAGGGTGCCGTAGTAGCCGCGGTTCCAGTAGTGCGTCTGCAGCGAGGCCGGCAGGGTCAGCATGTCCGCGATCTCGCGCGGGCCGTAGCCCTGGTTGGCCAGGCGCAGGGTCTGGTCATGGATGTAGCGGTAGGTGTCGCGCTGCTCGGCCAGCAGCTGCGCGATGCGCGCCGCGCCCCACACCGGCCAGTGGTGGCTGAAGAACAGCACCTGCGCGTCGGGGTGGCGCGTGCGCGCGTCGTCCAGGTAGGCGGCCCAGCGCCGCGCGTCGCGCACCTTGGCGCCGCGCAGGGTGTAGAGGTTGTGCAGGGTGCGGCTGCTGATCTCGGCGCCGCAGAAGGCCTTTTGCGCCGGCAGCCAGAACGTCATCTCCGCCGGCGCCTCGGCGGCGGGCGTGTACTGGAACACGAAGTCGACGCCGTCGAGGGCCAGGGCCTGTTCCGGCCGGTCGATGAGGTCGGTGGGCGCGAGGATGCCCACGGTGCCCATGGCCGGCTCCTTGCCGAGACCGTTGTCGACCTTGCCGCGTACGCTGCGCGGCAGGTCGCGCCCGTACA
>DASUDN010000134.1:0-2604 GCA_036275595.1 Moraxellaceae bacterium | reverse complement strand
CCGGTGGTCGTCGCCGTGGTCGCGCCAATAGCGCGCCGGATCCGCGAGGCAGCGCTCCAGGCCCCCGAGCAGCGCGTCGAGGTCCTTCACCTTTTCCCCGAAGCGGTATTCCGGCCCCAGCGAGAAGCCCTTGCGGAAGGGCGGCGGCACGTCGAGGAAGAACGTGGGCCGGTCCAGCAGCAGGTAGTCGAAGGCGATCGAGGACCAGTCGCAGATCATCATGTCCGCAACCAGCAGGATGGCCTCGGTGTCGGGATGGGTGCTGCCCGGCAGGCGCAGCACGTTGGGGTAGTCGGCGCCGGCGCTGTCGCCGGTATTGAGGTGGGTGCGCAGGACGAAGGTGGCGTCATGGCGCTGGCCCAGCCGGGACAGGGCGCCCAGGAACGCCGCCTCGTCGTGGCCGAAGGGATAGATGCTGCGGCCCTGCGTGTCCTGCGCCCAGGTGGGGGCGAACAGGATCAGCGTTCCGGTGGCGGGCAGGCCGAGGCGCGTGCGCGCCGCGGCCGCGTCGGCGTTGCCGCGCAGCAGCCGGTCCGTGCGCGCGTAGCCGGTGGCCACCACCCGGTCGGGCGCGAAGCCGAAGCGGCTGGTGTAGAGCTCGCGGTTCAGGTCGGAGGCCACCCAGGTCTCGTCGTAGCCATGCTGGGTGCGGAAGTCGTCGGCGTCGAAGCCCTTGAAGGGGATGCCGTGCCAGACGTCGAAGAAATAGAGGCCGGCCCGGCGGTAGCGCGCGCGCAGCGGCTGCAGGCTGTGCAGACCGTGGTCGCTGACCAGCGCGGCGGCGCCCGCGAGCAGGGCGCTGCAGCCTGGCGCGCAGGCCCACTGGCTGTTGATGCCGGCGCGCGCGAGCGCTTGCTGGTAGCGGCGGTCCATGGTCAGGAACACGGGCGTGAAGCGGTCGCCCCGGGCCTGCTGCAGGTGCTCGTACAGCGCCAGCAGGTTTCCGTTGAGCTTGTGGCCGTAGAGGATGACGGGGGCAACCACGGCGCGGCGCCGGAACGGGCGCCAGGCCAGCCCGAGCAGGGCCTGTGCGAGGAAGGCGATCAGGCTCAGCCAGTGCCCGGGGTCATGCTTGTCGATCTTCATAGGGGGCCTGTCGGGGCGCGCCGGCGGGTCACGCGGCGGGACGGGGGGATGGCGGCCACCAGGGGCCGCCGCTAGCAGGAGAAGGTGAGGATGTGCTCGCCGCTGCCTTCGAAGTCCTCGCCCAGGGAGACCTCGCCCCGGCCCCACAGCGGCAGCTCCTCGCGGCGCAGGTAGACGACGTTGCCGTCCTCGGTGCGGACATAGCTGCCGTTGGTGCTCTGGTCGATGAAGACGAACTTGCCGCGGCGGCTCTCGATGCGGGCGTGCAGGCGCGAGGCCAGCGGGCTGGCCACGGCCATGTCGCAGGTCTCCGCACGCCCGATGCCGAGGCTGTCGCCCAGCTCCAGGCGGCGCTCCTGGTCCTGGTAGCGCAGGGTGAGCACGGGCGGCGCGGCCTCGCCGGCCGCGAGGCCGGGCGCGGTGCTCGCCACGAACACGGTGGCGTTGGCCTCCTCTTCCCAGAGCACCTCGTAGATCACCAGGTGGTCCTGCTTGCCCTTGACGTGGGTGGTGTCGAAGAGGCGGGTCTTCAGGGCCAGCGCTTCGGGCAGGGCGGCCACGGTCTCGCGGGTGGTGATGATCTGGCCGGCGCGGGCGATGGCGCTCATGCGCGCGGCGACGTTGACGGCATCGCCGAAGACGTCGCCGGCCTCGAGGATGACCGGGCCCCACTGCAGCCCCATGCGCATCTGCAGCGGCACCGGGCCGCCGCGCTCGGCGCTGATGGCCTCCTGCATGGCGATGGCGGCGCTGACGGCGCGCTCGGCGATGGGGAAGCGCACCAGGATCTCGTCGCCGATGGTCTTCACCAGCACGCCGCTGTAGCGCTGGGCCACGGCCACCATGCGCTCCAGCAGGCCGTTGATGGCCTGCTTGGCGGCCCGGTCGCCGAGGGTCTCGTACAGGCGGGTGCTGCCGGAGACGTCGGCGAAGAGGATGCCGTGGAACTGCTGGGTGGCCGTGTGGTTCATGAGGTCCCTCAAAGCGCCTGGATGCGCTGCATCTGCTCGCCGAGCTGCTGCACGGCCTGCAGGTTCTCTTCGAGCTTCTGCCGCTCCCTGGCCACCACGTCGGCGGGGGCGCGGGCGACGAAGCTCTCGTTGCCGAGCTTGGCCTGCAGGCGCTCCACGTCCTGGCGCAGGCGCTCGATTTCCTTGCCGAGACGGGCGACTTCGGCCTGCACGTCCACGAGGCCCTTCAAGGGTACAAGGATTGTGAGGTCGCCGACCAGCGCGGCCGCGGCCATGGGCGGCTCGGCGTCGGCGGCCAGCCAGGCCACGGACTCGGTGCGCACCAGGGAGCGGATGAGCGGCTCGAAGCGGCCGATGCGGTCCTGGTCGGCGCCCGTGCCCTTCTGCAGCAGCACGTTGATGGTCTTGCCCGGGCTGACGCCAAGCTCGCTGCGGATGCGGCGCAGGCCCATCACCACGTCCTTGATCCACTGCACCTCGGCCTCGGCCACGGCGTCGATGCGCGTGGGGTCCGGCACCGGGAAGCGCTCCACCATGAGGCTGGCCG
>DASUDN010000133.1:0-9306 GCA_036275595.1 Moraxellaceae bacterium | reverse complement strand
GAGGGCATCACCGACGCGCAGATCGACATCAACTTCCGCGGCGTCATCCACGGCATGCAGCTGGCGCTGCCGGGCATGCTGGCGCGCCGCCGCGGCCACATCGTCAACATCGCCTCCATGGCCGGGCGCTTCGCCATTCCCGGCGCCGCCGTCTACTGCGGCACCAAGCATGCCGTGGTGGGCATGACGGAGGCGGTGGCGGGCGAGCAT
This sequence comes from Moraxellaceae bacterium, assembly GCA_036275595.1. Classification (GTDB taxonomy): domain Bacteria; phylum Pseudomonadota; class Gammaproteobacteria; order Pseudomonadales; family Moraxellaceae; genus UBA2031. Next base: position 9,096 of record DASUDN010000133.1, on the reverse strand, counting down.
CGCGATTCGGGCGTCAACTTCACCATCGTCATGCCCTCCAAGGTGCTCACCGAGCTGTCGTCGGGCACCGACGCGGCCAATCCGGGCATTCCCTCGGTGACGCCGCAGGAAGTGGCCGCGGCCGTGGTGCAGGCCCTGCGCAAGCCGCGCCTGATGATGGCGGTGCCGGACTACCTGCAGGCGGCGCATGCCGTGTACGGGCTGGTGCCCGCCTGGCTGCAGGAGCGCGGACGCCGCCTGCTGGGCGACACCGGCATCCTCACCAAGCTCGACCTGGGCGCGCGTGGCGCCTACGACAAGCGCCTGGCGGCGCTGTCCGGGAAGGGCAGGGGCTGAGCCCGCGTGCCTTCCGCGGCTGATGCCGCCGTCAGTGCGGCGTCAGCTTCTCCAGCAGGACCTGCTGCGCGATCTTTTCCTTGCCCACTTCCACGCTGCCCTGGCGGTAGCCGCCGTCGGCGCCCAGCGTCCAGGCCTGGCGGTTGTCGGCCAGGTAGGTCAGCAGCGCCTCCTGCTTCACGCGCTTCGCCAATTCACGGTCGGTGACGGGAAAGCAGGTCTCGACGCGGAAGAACATGTTGCGCTCCATCCAGTCCGCGCTGGAGCAGTACACCACCTCGTCGCCGCCGTTCAGGAACCAGAACACGCGCGAGTGCTCGAGGAAGCGCCCGACGACGGAGCGCACGCGGATGTGCTCGGAGACGCCGGGCACGCCCGGGCGCAGGCAGCAGATGCCGCGCACCACCAGCTCCACTTTCACCCCGGCCTGGCTGGCGCGGTAGAGCGCCTGGATCAGGTGCTTCTCGGTCAGCGAGTTCATGCGCGCCATGATGTGCGCGGGCTTGCCCGCCAGCGCGTGCTGCGTCTCGTGCTCGATGTGTTCCATGAGGCGCGAGTGCAGCGTGAAGGGCGCGTGCAGCAGCTTCTTGAGCTTGGCCACCTTGCCCATGCCGGTGAGCTCCTGGAAGATGCGGTGCACGTCCTCGCACAGGTCCTCGTCGGCCGTGAGCAGGGAGTAGTCGGTGTACAGGCGCGCGGTGACAGCATGGTAGTTGCCGGTGCCGAGGTGCACATAGCGCTTCAGCTTGCGCCCGCCCTCGCGGCGCACCACCAGCAGCATCTTGGCGTGCGTCTTGTAGCCGACGATGCCGTAGACCACGATGGCCCCCGCCTCCTGCAGCGCCTGCGCCACCTCGATGTTGGACTCCTCGTCGAAGCGCGCGCGCAGCTCGATCACGGCGGTGACCTCCTTGCCGTTGCGCGCCGCCTCCGCGAGCAGGCCCACGATCTCGGAGTTGCGGCCGGTGCGGTAGAGCGTCTGCTTGATGGCCAGCACATTGGGGTCGCGCGCGGCCTGGCGCAGGAACTCCACCACCGGCGCGAACGATTCGAAGGGATGGTGCAGCAGCACGTCGCCCTGGGCGATGGCGTCGAAATAGCTTTCCGCGCGCGCCAGGCGCTCCGGCACCGCCGGCGTCAGCGGCCGGTAGCGCAGGCGCGGGCGCTCGATGTCGGTGATCAGGCGCACCAGGTTCACCGGGCCGTTGACGCGGTAGAGGAACTCCTCGGTGAGGCCGCACTTGCGCAGCAGGTAGTCCACCAGGTGGCGCGGGCAGTTGTCGGCCACCTCCAGGCGCACGGCGTCGCCGTAGCGGCGCGAGAACAGTTCGTCTTTGAGCGCCACCGCGAGGTCGGCCTCGGCCTCGATCTCGTCCAGGTCGAGGTCGGCGTTGCGCGTGATGCGGAACTGGTAGCAGCCCTGCACCGTCATGCCCGGGAAGAGCTCGCCGGCGTGCTCGTGGATGATGGAGGACAGGAACACGTAATCGTCGCCGCTGCCGGTGTCGGCGGGCAGCTTGATCATGCGCGGCAGCGAGCGCGGCGCCGGCACGATGGCGAAGTTGAGGTCGCGGCCGAAGGCATCGTTGCCCTCCAGCGCCACGATGAAGTTCAGGCTCTTGTTCACCACGCGCGGGAAGGGATGCGCCGGGTCCAGGCCGATGGGCGTCAGCACCGGGTAGACCTGCTCGCGGAAGTACTTGCGCACCCACGCCGACTGCTTCTCGCTCCACTCCTCGCGCTTCAGGAAGCGGATGTTCTCCTGCGCCAGCGCCGGCAGCAGCACCTCGTTGAGGATGCGGTACTGTCGGTCCACGGCGTCGTGGCAGACCTCGGCGATGCGCTTCAGCAGTTCCTGCGGCAGCAGGCCGTCGCTGCCCGGCACGGCGCGCCCCAGCGACAGCTGGCGCTTGAGGCCGGCGACGCGGATCTCGAAGAACTCGTCGAGGTTGCTGGAGAAGATGCGCAGGAAGGCCAGGCGCTCCAGCAGCGGATGGATGTCGTCCAGCGACTGTTCGAGCACGCGCAGGTTGAAGGCGAGCAGGCTGAGCTCGCGATTGAGGTAATAGGCGGGATCGTTGAGATCGGCCACGACGGGAGTGGCGGGCGCGGCGGTCATGGAAGGGTCCTTCTTGGAAGCCATGATCAGACGATCTCCTGATGTCATTTTTATGACAGCCGCTCCCCTGGGCGACCGGCCGTCCCGGGCCGGCGCCGGACGGCGCTAGCCGCCGTGCTTCAGCAGCTGCGCCGCTTCCTTCGCAAAGTAGGTGAGGATGCCGTCGGCGCCGGCGCGCTTGATGCACATGAGCGACTCCAGGATCACCGCCTCGCGTTTGAGCCAGCCGTTCTGGAAGGCGGCCACGTGCATGGCGTACTCGCCGCTCACCTGGTAGACGAAGGTGGGCGCGCGGACGGTGTCCTTCACGCGGCGCACCACGTCCAGGTAGGGCATGCCCGGCTTGACCATGACCATGTCGGCGCCCTCGGCCAGGTCCAGGCCGACCTCGTGCAGGGCCTCGTCCAGGTTGGCGGGGTCCATCTGGTAGGAGAACTTGTTGCCGCCCTTGAGGTTGGCGGCCGAGCCCACGGCGTCGCGGAAAGGCCCGTAGTAGCTGGAGGCGTACTTGGCGGCGTAGGCGAGGATGGCGACGTTGACGTGGCCGTCCTGCTCCAGCGCGGTGCGGATGGCGCTGATGCGGCCGTCCATCATGTCGGAGGGGGCGACGATGTCGGCGCCGGCCTCGGCATGCGACAGCGCCTGCTTCACCAGCACCTCGGTGGTGATGTCGTTGAGCACGTAGCCGTCGGCGTCGATGATGCCGTCCTGGCCATGGGTGGTGAACGGGTCCAGCGCCACGTCGGTGATGATGCCGATGCCGGGCACCGCCGCCTTCACCGCGCGCACCGCGCGCTGCGCCAGGCCGTCCGGGTTCCAGGCCTCCTCGGCCATCAGCGACTTGGCCTCGGGCGGCGTCACCGGGAACAGGGCGATGGCGGGCACGCCGAGCGCGGCCAGCACCTCCGCCTCCTTCACCAGCAGGTCGATGGACAGGCGCTCCACGCCGGGCATGGAGGCGATGGCCTCGCGCCGGTTGGCGCCCTCCAGCACGAACACCGGGCAGATCAGGTCGGCCGGCGTCAGCACCGTCTCGCGCACCAGGCGGCGCGAGAACTCGTTCTTGCGCAGGCGGCGCAGGCGGGTGGAGGGGAAGGGGGCGCGGGTAAAGGCGAAGTCGGCCATCGGAAGCTCGCAGCGGGGTGGATCCGGAGGGCTGAGAGTAGCCCAAAACCCCCGCTCCCTGCATGGTGCCGGAGGGGGCCGGGGTCGGGGCCGCCCGCCGCGGATTGGCCCCGCCGGCCTTGGCCCGGCGCCGCCGCGGCTGCTAGGCTCGCCGCTCACGCGACCCAGACCCGAGCCCGGCATGAGCGACACCCCCGACACCCCCGCCCTGTCCCCCGAGGAGAAGGCCCGCATCCTGCTCGAGCGGATGAAGTCCGGCTTCGACAACACGCCGTTCGTGAAGGTCATCGGACTGGAGCTGACCGAGATCACGCCCGAGGGCGTGCGCGCCCGCTTCGACATGAAGCCCGAGCTGGTCGGCAACACCTGGAAGCAGATCCTGCACGGCGGCGTCATCGCCACCGCGCTCGACACGGTGGGCGGCGCCATGGGCTTCGTGGCCGTGTACCAGTACATGAAGCAGCAGGGCCTCTCGCGCGAGGAGCGCTATGCACGCATGGCCCGCCTCGGCACCATCGACATGCGCGTGGACTACCTGTCGCCCGGCCGCGGCCAGCACTTCACCGTGACGGCGAGCCCGCTGCGCGTGGGCAAGAAGGTGTTCGTGACGCGCATGGAACTGCGCAACGAGGCCGACGAACTCATCGCCGCCGGCACCGGCACCTACATGTACTGAGGGGCCGGGCCGCGCGCCCGCCCCGGAGAGCCGCCGTGTCGTCCTGCCGCGCGGGCTGCGCCGCCTGCTGCATCGCCCCCTCCATCACCTCGCCGCTGCCGGGCATGCCCGACGGCAAGCCGGCCGGCGTGCCCTGCGTGCAGCTCGACGCGCAGGGCCTGTGCCGGCTCTTCGGACGGCCGGAGCGCCCGGCGTTCTGCACCAGCCTGCAGCCGGGCCCGGACATGTGCGGCGACAGCCGCGAGCAGGCGCTGCGCCTGCTCGGCGAGCTGGAGCGCGCGACCCGGCCCTGAGCGCCGCCGTCCTCACCCCTCCATGGCGTCACTGGCGGCCAGCCAAGCCTCCTCGGCGAGTGCGAGGCCGGCATCGACCTCGGCCTTTTCCCGCAGCAGCGCGTCGAGCTCGGCACGACGGCCCGCCTCGTAGAGCGCGCTGTCGGCCAGGCGCGCCTCCAGGGCCTGCTGCCGCTCCTGCAGCGTGGCGAGCTGCTTCTCGGCCTTCTCCAGCGCCTTCTTCGCTTCCTTGTTGATCTTGCCGGGAGTGCCGGCCTTGCCCGCGGGGGCGGGCGCCGCGACCGCAGCCGAGGCAGAAGCCGTCGCCGCGGGGGCCGCAGGAACCTCCGCCGCCGCGCCCTTCCTGGTCTCGCCCTTGCGCGACTCGCCCTTCTTCGCCGGCGCCTTGTCGGCTTCCAGCGCGGCGCGCCACTGGCGCAGCCACTCGGCATAGTCCTCGAGGTCGCCGGCAAACGACGCGGCATGGCCGTCGGCCACCAGCAGGAATTCGTCGCAGCAGGCCTTCAGCAGGTGGCGCTCGTGCGACACCACCACCAGCGCGCCCTGGTATTCCTGCAGCGCCAGCGTCAGCGCATGCCGCATTTCCAGGTCCAGGTGGTTGGTGGGTTCGTCCAGCAGCAGCACGTTGGGGCGTTGCCAGACGATCAGCGCCAGTGCCAGGCGCGCCTTCTCGCCGCCGGAGAAGTTCTCGCAGGAGGTGTCGATGCGGTCGCCGCCGAAGCCGAAGGAGCCCAGGAACTTGCGCAGGGTCAGCTCGTCGGTGCGGCCCGCGATGCGCGTCAGCTGCAGCAGCGGCGAGGCCTTGAGGTCCAGGTGGTCGACCTGGTGCTGGGCAAAGTAGCCCACCACCGTGTGGTCGGAGACGACGCGCTCGCCGGCCAGCATGGCGAGCTCGCCCACCAGGGTCTTGATCAGCGTGGACTTGCCGGCGCCGTTGGGGCCGAGCAGGCCCAGGCGGGTGTCCGGCGTCAGCGAGAGATTGACGCGCTGCAGCACGCGGCGGCCGTCGTAGCCGCAGTCCACCTCGTCCATGCGGATCAGCGGACTGGGCAGGCGGGCGGGGTCGCGGAAGCGGAAGCTGAACTGCGAGTCCACGTGCGCCGGCGCGATCATGGTCATGCGCTCCAGCGCCTTGATGCGGCTCTGGGCCTGGCGGGCCTTGGTGGCCTGGGCGCGGAAGCGGTCGATGTACTTGGTGAGGTGGGCGACCTCGGTCTGCTGCTTCTCGTAGGCCTGCTGCTGCTGGGCCAGGCGCTCGGCGCGCATGCGCTCGAAGGCGGAGTAGTTGCCGCGGTAGTGGGTGATGGTGCCCTGCTCCACGTGCAGGATGTGCTCGACCACGGCATCCAGGAAGTCGCGGTCGTGCGAGACCATGACCAGCGTGCCCGGGTAGGCGCGCAGCCAGTCCTCCAGCCAGAGGATGGCGTCCAGGTCGAGGTGGTTGGTGGGCTCGTCCAGCAGCAGCAGGTCGGAGCGACACATCAGGGTCTGCGCCAGGTTGATGCGCATGCGCCAGCCGCCGGAGAAGTCGGCCACGCTCTTCTGCTGCTCGGCCTCGCTGAAGCCGAGGCCCGCCAGCAGCTTGGCCGCGCGCGAGACCGCGGTGTAGCCGCCGATCTCCTCGTAGCGCTGGTAGAGGTGGGCAAGATCCTCGTAGCGCTCCTCGCGCTCGGCCTCGGCCAGCTGGCGCTCGATCGCGCGCAGCTCGGCGTCGCCATCCAGGACATAGTCGAGGGCGCTCTGGGCCAGGGCGGAGACTTCCTGCGCCATGTGCGCCACGGTCCACACGCCGGGCCGCTCCAGGCGGCCGGCATCGGGCGTGAGCTCGCCCTGCAGCAGGGCGAAGAAGGTGGACTTGCCGCTGCCGTTGGCACCGGTGAGGCCGACCTTCCAGCCGGGATGGAGCATGAAGCTGGCGTCGCGATAGAGCTCGCGGCCATCGCGGGAGACAGCAAGATTGGAGACGGTGATCATGGGCGCGGAGTGTACGCGGGAGCGGGCGGCGCCCCAATAAAAAACGGGCCCGAAGGCCCGTTTTTTAACCGCGCACCGATTACTCGGCGGACGGCGGGGTCAGCACTTCCGGCGCCGGGGCGGCGGGAGCGGCGACCGGGGCCGGAGCAGCGGCCGGGGCGGCGGGCTTCTCGGCCTTCTTGGGCTTGGCCAGGGACTTGGGCGCCAGCGGCTTCGCGGGCGCGGCCTTGGCGGCCGGCTTGGCAGCGGGCTTCGCCGCCGGCTTGGCGGCGGCCTTGGCCGGGGCAGCCTTCTTGGCAGCAGGCTTGGCGGCCGGCTTGGCAGCGGCCTTCGGGGCGGCCTTGGCGGCGGGCTTCTCGGCCTTCTTGGCGGCGGCCTTGGCGGGCGCGGCCTTCTTGGCAGCCGGCTTGGCGGCAGGCTTGGCAGCGGCCTTGGCCGGGGCGGCCTTCTTGGCGGCGGGCTTGGCGGCGGCCTTCTTGGCAGCGGGCTTGGCCTTCAGCTTCTTCTGCACGTAGGCCTTGAGCTCGCTCTTGGCCTGCAGGCCCTGGATGGCCTTCTTGGCCTGCTCGTAATCCTTCTTGGCGGCGTTCAGGGCGGCCTTGGCTTCGGCCTCGGCCACCTTGGCGCGCTCCTTGACGACCTTCAGGGTTTCCTTGTCGCCAGCCTTCGCGACCTGGGCCTCGAGGCGCTTCTTCAGGTCCTTGTAGTTGGCTTCAGCCTTCTCGACGAGCTTGCGCGCGGCGTCGATGTACTTCTCGGCTTCCTTCTGGGTCTTTTCCACGATCTTGTGGAAGTGATCCTGTAAATCCGTCACTTGCTTCTCCAGGTCCTTCTTCAGTTTTTCCACTGCCGGAGCGGCAGTTTTTGCAGCAGGTTTTGCGACCCCTTTTTTGGCGGCAGGCATGACACATCCTCTTGTGGTTGGCACCGTGGGTGAAAAATAAACGAACTGTCTGCGAAAAGCGAGCAGACACCAGCATCGGCGCGGTCCAATTGACGAAAAGCTGTCGTGGATCATCCGGACGTCACGGCCCTGTCACACCATGGCGCAGGAATGTCCCCGCGGGCCGCGTCCTGCACCCTCCTGGGTCATCCCCGCCTGCCCCTCCTTCCGTACCAAAGCGCTACGCAAATCCGTAGCCAAGGGGGACGGGGGTGGCATATCCTCGATTCGCCTCGCCCGGCGCCGGCCGGCGCTCGACACAACAAGTCAAAAAATACGGAGATTCCATGAAACGCATCCTCCTGGCCACCGCCCTGCTGGCCAGCATGCCCGTGATGGCCGCGGACAAGCCCGCCGCCGCCAAGCCCGCGGACAAGGCCGCCGCCAAGGCCGGCCCCGCCACGACCCTGCCCAAGGACGACGACAAGGCCGCCTACAGCATCGGCTACTTCACCGGCAAGGCGAACATGCAGCACCTCGAGACCCTCAACGTCGACGCCTACGTCGCGGGCTTCCGGGACGCCTACGGCAACAAGGAGCCGGTGCTGACCGAGGAGGAAATGAAGGCCACCCTCGAGGCCTTCAAGCAGAAGCTGGCCGCCCAGGCCTATGCCAAGTCCAAGAAGGAAGCCGAGGAAAACAAGGCCAGGTCCACCGCCTACCTGGCCGAGAACGGCAAGAAGCTGGGGGTGACCACCACCACGTCCGGGGTGCAGTACGAAATCCTGAACCAGGGCTCCGGCCCCAAGCCCAAGCCCAGCGACACCGTGAAGGTGCACTATGAAGGCAAGCTGATCGACGGCTCCATCTTCGACAGCTCCCTGCAGCGCGGCGAGCCCGCCACCTTCCGCCTCGACCAGGTCATCCCGGGCTGGACCGAGGCCCTGCAGCTGATGCCGGTGGGCTCCAAGTACCGCATCACCCTGCCGCCGGAGCTCGCCTACGGCGAACAGGGCGCGGGCCCGATCCCGGCCAACGCCACCCTCATCTTCGAGGTCGAGCTGCTGGGCATCGAGAAGCCCGAGCCCGCCGCCCCCGCCACCACGCCGGCGGCCAAGGGCAAGAAGGGCAAGTAAGCCGGGCGGATTCCGCCCCTGAAAAACCGGAGCACCAGCTCCGGTTTTTTTATGGGCGCGCGGTGGCGGGCGCCTCGCTGTGCTCGTGCAGCAGGGCGATGAGGCGGTCCTCGGTCTGGAAGCGGCTCTCGAGCTCCAGCGCGAGGATGGGCAGCTCGCGCGGCAGCAGCGCCTGGGCGGCGGGGTCGCGCGGGTCCTCGCAGAGGTCGTTGAAGCGGATGACGGCATCGGTGGTGGCCTGCACGCGCGCCAGCAGGGCCTGGCTGGCGGAGGGCGTCAGCGCCTCCAGCCGCTCGACCTCGGCCAACAGCTCGTCGTAGACCTCGAAGTGGCCGGCGGACACGTAGTCCATGAGGATTTCGCAGAAGGCCTCGAGGCGCTCGGCCAGCTCGGCGCCGGCGACACCGCGGGCGTGCGCGGCCTGCAGCGCCGACCACTCGGCGATGAGGGCCTGGCGCTCGTCCAGCCAGCGCCGCACGAGGGCCTCGACGCGCTGGCGGTGCTCTTCCTGGGTGGTCCGTGCAAGCATGGTGCCTCCTTGGCAGTCCCGGGGA
>DASUDN010000132.1:0-8302 GCA_036275595.1 Moraxellaceae bacterium | reverse complement strand
TTCTTTTCCATGTCCTCGAGGTCCGGGTACCAGTGGTTCTCCTCGTCGCAGAGGTAGTGCACCGGAGTGCCCGAAGAGAGGGTGACGGCGGCGGTCCAGAGCGGATAGTCCGGGGCCGGGATCAGCATCTCGTCGCCCGGGTTGAGCAGGGCCTGCATGGCCATGACGATGAGCTCGGAAACGCCGTTGCCGATGTAGACGTCACCCACGTCGACGCCGAAGAGGCCGCGCTGCTGGTAGTACTGCACGATGGCCTTGCGCGCGGCGAACAGGCCCTTGGACTCGCAATAGCCGATGGCGTTGGGCAGGTTGGCGATGACGTCGGCCAGGATTTCCTGGGGTGCCTCGAAGCCGAAGGGGGCCGGGTTGCCGATGTTGAGCTTGATGATGCGGTGGCCCTGCTCCTCCATGGCCATGGCCGCCTTGAGGACGGGGCCGCGGATGTCGTAGCAGACGTTGAGGAGCTTGTCGGACTTCTTGATTTCCATGGGGTGCTCTTGCCGCTCGCCGGCGGCCGTGGGAGTGGAGGTGGTGACCGTGCCGGCGGGGTGCTGGCGGCGGTAGTCGGCCATGGCCTGGAGCAGCTGCTCGACCGTGTTCATGCGCGGGTTGCGGCCCTTCTTGAGCTCGCCGACGAAGTTGGGGTCCTTGCGGAAGAGGACGCCGAACTGGGAGGCGCTGACGTCGGGGTAGTCCGCGAGGAACTGCTCGACCTGGAACAGCAGGTCAATGGCCAGGGTGGACATGGGAGTCGACTCTAGGGTTTCCGGGAGAATTAATAGGCTATTCCCTATGGGTGGGCTTGCCAAGGCCGGTACGGAAAAATTTGTTTGTCCCCTGTCATGAAATCCGTAATTTCGGCTCCATATAAGGCAGCACCCGCGACGGGACCCGATAAGGAGGAGGGCGCCATGGCAGAGGACAAGATCACCCGCTCCGAGGCCGAATGGCGGCAGGAGCTGTCCCCCGAGGAATACCGCATCTGCCGCGAGAAGGGCACGGAGCGGGCCTTCACCGGGCAGTACTGGGACGAGCACCGGGCCGGCACCTACCGCTGCCGCTGCTGCGGCGAGCCCTTGTTCAGCTCCACCACCAAGTACGAGTCCGGCTCCGGCTGGCCGAGCTTCTGGCAGCCGCTGCGCGAGGGCGCCATCGAGGAGCACCGCGACCTCAGCCACGGCATGGTGCGCACCGAGATCACCTGCCACCGCTGCGGCTGCCACCTGGGGCATGTCTTCCCGGACGGTCCCCGGCCCACCGGGCTGCGCTACTGCGTGAATTCGGCCTCCCTGGCGCTGGAGCCCGAGGACAAAACCGAGTAAAACCATCAACTTTGCAGACAGACCCCGCAAGGAGAGGTCGATGACCAGCGTTTACGATTATTCCGCCAAGACCATCACCGGCCAGGACAAGCCCATCGCCGACTTCAAGGGACAGGTGCTGCTGGTCGTGAACACCGCCAGCAAGTGCGGCTTCACGCCCCAGTTCCAGGGCCTGGAGCAGCTGTACGAGAAGTACAAGGACAAGGGCCTGGTGGTGCTGGGCTTCCCCTGCAACCAGTTCCTGAGCCAGGACCCGGGCTCCGAGGCGGAGATCAGCGAGTTCTGCCAGCTCAACTACGGCGTGACCTTCCCCATGTTCGCCAAGATCGACGTCAACGGCGACGACGCCCACCCGCTGTTCCGCCACCTCACCGCCGCCGCCCCCGGCCTGCTCGGCAGCAAGGCGGTGAAGTGGAACTTCACCAAGTTCCTGGTGGACCGCAGCGGCAAGGTGGTCAGCCGTTATGCCCCGGCCACCAAGCCCGAGGACATTGCCGCCGACATCGAGAAGCTGCTGTAACGGCCGCGGCGGCACGGGGCCGGGGAGGGTGGGCCGCCACCGTCCCCGGCCTTTTTGTTGGCGGGCTAAGCGATTGTTTCTGGTCAAGAAATGCCCGAATTGCCGGTTTTCCGCGCAGGCGCGCCAGCGCGGCCAAAAATTTCAGGAATTTCCTGCGACTAACGCTTGACGCTTTTACAAATCCGCCAATAGAATGCGCGCCTCGCTTGGCACTGCCGGCGACCAGCACCTGGGGCTATAGCTCAGCTGGGAGAGCGCTACAATGGCATTGTAGAGGTCAGCGGTTCGATCCCGCTTAGCTCCACCAGGTTCTGGCCCCATCGTCTAGAGGCCTAGGACATCGCCCTTTCACGGCGACGACCGGGGTTCGAATCCCCGTGGGGTCACCACACGAAAAAGCCCGGTCATCCGTGACCGGGCTTTTTTTTGCCCGCGCTCCCCCCTCTGGCTCCCGCGGCTGTCCCGGGCGGCTTGCAGCGGCGGCAGCGACGGAGAATGATTTGCCCTCTGTCCGCCCCCCGGCCCCCCGGCCCGCCGAGCCTCCGATGCCCCCGATTCGTCCGCACTCCCGCGCCTCCGGCGCCGCCCCCGCGCCGGAGGCGGCATGAACCTGCGCGACCTGCCCGAGCTCGGCATCGGCGTCAGCCTGAGCCTGTCGGCCCGGCCGGATCCGGTGACGCTGGTGCAGGCGCCCGGCGGTCCCGGCTTCGTCGAGTACGCCGGGCTCGCGGAAGCGGAAAGCGTGGCCGACGAGGTCGCCCGCATCCGTGCCGCCGGCGCCGCCGTGCTCTTCCATCCCGCCTACATCAATTTCTGCGGCTCCTTCGCCAACCACGCCGGCTGGCTCGCCGCCACCGCCGCGCACGTGGCCGCGGTGGGCTCGCCCTGGTTCGCCCAGGACTGCGCCTACTGCTTCTGGGAGGCGGGCCCGTCCTATTCCACCCAGCTCGGCTACTTCATCCCGCCCATCCTGAACGAGGCTTCGCTGGCGCTGGCCATTTCGCGCGTGCGCGAGGTGCAGGCCGCGGTGCCGGCGCCGGTGGCGGTGGAGCCGCCGCCCATGGCCTTCGTGGTGGGCGGCATGCCGCTCTTCGCCTTTTTCGGGCGCCTGGCGCGCGAGACCGGCTGCGCGCTGCTGCTCGACATGGGGCACCTGGTGTCCTGGGAGCTGGCGAGCGGTCAGCGCGTGCTCGACGCCATCGAGGAGCTGCCCTGCGAGCAGGTCATCGAGGTGCATGTCGCCGGCGGCCGGCTGCGCGCGGCCGCGGACGGGCCGGTGTACATGGACATGCACGAGGCGCCGGTGCTGGCCGAGACGCGCGCCATGCTGGAGGCGCTGCTGCCGCTCCTGCCCAACGTGAAGGCGCTCTGCTACGAGTGCGAGGGCATGCCGGCCGACGCCGTGCTGGCCGAGCTCGCGCAGCTGCGCGCCACCGTGCGCCGGCTCTCGGCCAGTCCCGGGCTCGTGGCGCGGGCCGGGGAGGGCGCATGAGCTTTGCCGCCCAGGAGTCCGCGCTGCTGGACCTGCTGTTCGACCCGGCGCTGCGCGCGGCCTTCCGCCGCGAGGGGCCGGCGGCGCTGGCCGGCCGCGGCCTGACGCCGGCCGAATGCGCCGATTTCGCCACCGTGCGCGTCGAGGCGCTGGAGATGGATGCCCGCGCCCGCGTCAACTTCATCCTGGCGCAATACTGCCGCAGCTACCCGCTCGGCTTCAGCCTGCTGTCGTCGTTGCCGCAGGGGCTGGACCTGCTGCGCGCGCTGGTGGACGCGCCCCTGTTGCGACTGCCGCCCAACGAGCGCGTGGCGCGGTTCGGCCTGCAGCTGCGCGACCGCCTCGCCGAGGCCGGCGATGCCGGCGGACCGCGCGGGCAGGCGCTGCTGCGCAGCGTCGTCGAGGCCGAGCTCGGCATGGCCTGGACCGCGCAGCAGGCGCGCGCGGCCGCGCTCGCAGGCGAGGCGGCGGCGCCGCCGCGGCCAATGCCGCCCGACTGGCTGAGCCAGCCGCTGGCGCTGGCGCCGCTGACCAGCGCCGCCGTGCTGCCGCGCCCCTATGCCGAGCTGCGCCGCGAGCTCTGTCCCTGCACGGGCGCGGAGCTGTGGCGACAGCTCGGGCGCGCGCCGCTGGACCCGGCGCGGCGCCAGGCCGTGCTGGGGCGGCCCGACCTGCGCCTGCTGGTGGCGCGCGCGGTCGTGGCCGCGACCGGGTCCTGCGAGCCCGTGGCCGAGCATGTGACGGTGGAGCTGGGCGAGGGCTTCGCGCGCCTGCTGCCGCATGTCGACGGCCGTCACAGCGTGTCCGCGCTGCTGGCGCAGCTGCGCGCGGCGGGCGCGGACGACGCGCTGTTGTCGGGCGTGCTGGCCGGTTTCCGCGAGCTGGCGCGCCAGGGCATGGTGCAGCTGGCGGCCTGAGCCGCACCGCGCTGCATTCGGCAACACAACTCCCAAAGCTCTGCCATTGAGCGTGCGCCCGCGAGGAGGGATGGTGGCGGTGTCCCGACACGGAGCCGTCGCCATGCGTTCCCGCCCCCAACCCGTCCTTGCCCGTTCCTTTTTCCTGCTGCTCCTGCTGTCCCTGAGCCTGCCGGCGCAGGCCTTCAGCCTGTTCCGCGACCATCGCATGGAAACGGTGCGCTTTACGCCCAAGGACTGGCCGGCGCCGCTGGACGCGGACCTCTACCTGCCCGAGGACAAGAAGAAGGCGCCGTACCCGGTGCTGCTCCTGATCCACGGCGGCGCCTGGCACAAGGGCGACAAGGCCAGCATGGCCAAGGCCGGCAAGGTGCTGGCGGACCGCGGCTTCGCCGCGCTGGCCATCAACTACCGGCTCGCGCCGCGCTTCCGCTACCCGGCGCCGGTGGAGGACGCGCAGCAGGCGCTGCGCTGGCTGCAGAAACATGCGACGAAGTACCGCCTCGACACCGGGCGGGTGGGCGTGTGGGGCTATTCGGCTGGCGCGCACCTGGCTGCCCTGCTGGCGGTGCAGCCGGTCACCACCGACGTGCCCGAGCTGCGCGTGGTCATCGCCGGCAGCGCGCCCACCGACCTGCGCCAGAGCACCCAGGCGTCGGTTCGGGCCTTCCTGGGCGCGGACGCCAGCGCCCAGCCCGCCCTGTACGAGGACGCCTCGCCGCTGGCGCGCGTGCATCCCGGCCTGCCGCCCTTCCTGCTCTACTACGGCAGCGCCGACACCCTGGTGGCGCCCAGCCAGTCGGAGAATTTCGCCCGTGCGCTGAAGGAGGCCGGGGTCACGGTCAAGGTCATCCGGATAGAGGGGGCGGACCACCGTTCGGCCGCGCAGGGCGTCCGCCAGCACCTGGACGAGGTACTGGGATATATCGGTCAGCAGATGTCGCCTGCGGCTCGTCGGCGGGCCGCGGCAACCCCCTGATTTCGGCCGAAATTGCCTATTGGCGTCGCGCCGGCGCCTAATACGGTTGTGGTAGAGTCTCAGCGAGACCCGCCCGGAGACGCCCATGGCCGCCATGCCTCAACTGACAGCCGAACCGCCTGCCGAGCTTGACCAGGAACTCTTCTGGCGGCTGATCGAGATCAGTACCGCCCTCTCCAGCGAGCGCAACACCTCGCGGTTGTTCGAGCGCATCCTCGACGCCGCCCAGGACATCACCCACGCCGATGGCGGCACCCTCTACCTCATCAAGGAGCGCGAGGCGGGACGGCCGGTCCTGGAGTTCGAAATCCTGCGCAACGACTCCCTGGGGCTCAGCCTGGGGGGCACATCCGGCAACCGCATCGAGCTGCCGCCGCTGCCGCTCTACCGCGAGGACGGCACGCCCAACCACAGCAATATCGCCACGCACACCGCGCTCACGCGCAAGATGGAGAATATCGAGGACGCCTATTTCGCCGAGCACCTCGACTTCTCCGGCACCAAGGCTTTCGACGCGCGCTCCGGCTACCGGTCCCGCTCCTTCCTGACGGTACCGCTGTGCAACCATGCCGACGAGATCATCGGCGTGCTGCAGCTGCTGAATGCCAAGGACCCGGCCACGGGCGAGGTCATCGCGTTTCCGCGCCGGCTGGAGCCCATCGTGGCGGCGCTGGCCTCCAGCGCGGCCATTGCCCTGGACAACCAGATCCTGCTGCAGGACCACAAGAACCTGCTGGATGCCTTCATCAAGGTCATTGCCCAGGCCATCGACGCCAAGTCCGCCCATACCTCCGCGCACTGCCAGCGCGTGCCGGCGCTGACGGAAATGATTGCCCAGGCCGCCTGCGAGGCGCGGGAAGGGCCGCTCAAGGATTTCGACCTGGATGAATCGGACTGGTACGAACTGCATGTCGCCTCGTGGATGCACGACTGCGGCAAGCTGGCCACGCCCGATTCCGTGCTGGACAAGGCCACCAAGCTGCACCTCATGCAGGACGGCATCGGCGCGGTGAAGACGCGCTTCGCCGCGGCCATGGCCCAGCTCGAGCTCAAGTTCCTGCGCCAGATGACGGCCGAGCCCGAGCGGACGCCGGCGCTGCAGGCAGTGATGGAGCAGGAACTGCAGGCCCTGCGCGATGATTGCGCCTTCGTCGAGAAGGCGAACGTCGGCGGCGAGTTCATGCGGCCCGAGGACCAGGCGCGGGTGCGCCAGATCGCGGGTCACCGCTGGGTGGACCACCTGGGCGTGGAGCAGCCCATGCTGACCGAGGCCGAGGTGAAGTTCCTGTGCATCGAGCGCGGCACGCTCTCGGCCGAGGAGCGGCAGAAGATCAACGACCACATGACGGTCACGATCCAGATGCTGGAGTCGCTGCCCTTCCCCAAGAACCTCAAGCGTGTGCCCGAATACGCCGGCGGCCACCACGAAAAGATGGACGGCACCGGCTTCCCGCGCGGCCTGCGGCGCGACCAGATGTCGTGGCCGGCGCGTATGATGGCCATCGCCGACATCTTCGAGGCGCTCACCTCCAGCGAGCGTCCCTACAAGCCGCCCATGAAGATCTCGCAGTCGCTGTCCATCCTGCAGAAGATGAAGCAGCAGAACCACATCGACCCCGACCTCTACACGCTGTTCGTGACGTCGCGCGTCTGGGAAAAATACGCCCGCGTGCACCTGCGTCCGGAGCAGCTGGACATCGACGACGCGACCCCCTACCTCTGACCGTTCCCCGCCCGGCCGCGGGGGCGGGGAAAAAGGCTGGCAATGGTCTCGCGCAGCCAGCGGTTGGCGGGGTCGCTGTCGCGGCTTTCATGCCAGTACAGATAGACATCCATGGGCGGAAGTTCAACCGGCATCTCCAGCAGCGCGTTGGCAAGCCCGGCATTGGCCACGGCGGCGTACTGGGCGGGCATGGTGAGCAGGTAGTCGGTGCTTTCCACCACGCGGCAGGCCGCGAAATAGTGCTGGCAGCGCAGCACGATCTGGCGCTCGTGGCCGAAGCGGGCCAGTTCCTGGTCCTCGAAGCCGGGGCCGCGCCGGCGCGAGGACACCAGCAGGTGGCCGGCGGCGAGATAGGCGTCCAGGGTCAGGCGGCCCTTGCTGACGGCCGGATGGCCGCGGCGCGCCACCACCATCAGGCGATCATGCGAGAGCGGCTCGCGGCGGATGTCGCCGTCGGGTGGCAGGGGCAGCAGCACGTCCAGGGCGACGTCGAGGCGTCCGTCGGCGAGGTCGGCCTCGAGCTCGCGGCGGTCGGCGCGCACGCTGGCCAGGCGCACGCCCGGTGCCTCGCGCGCGATGCGCCCGAGCAGGGCGGGCAGGGTGGTGGCCTCGAACACGTCGCGCAGGCCCAGGCGGAATTCCTGGCGGGCAGTGGCCGGATCGAAGCGCGCGCCCTCCTGGACGGCGTCGCCGATCAGGCCCAGGGCCTCGTGCAGGGGGCCCATCAGGCGCTGGGTGCGCGGCGTCGGTACCATGCGGTTGCCCTGGCGCAGGAAGAGCGGATCGTCCAGGGCCTCGCGCAGGCGGGCGAGGGCGTGGCTCAGCGCCGGCTGCGACAGGTGCAGGCGCTGCGCGGCACGGGTGAGGCTGCCTTCCGCATGGATCGCTTCCAGCACCACCAGCAGGTTGAGGTCGAGCTTGCGGATATCCATTGAATTAATAGTGCTGAATACAAACTATCGATTGGACGAATCATAACGGCTCGCCTAGGCTCTGCCCATTCCCCTGGAGGAGCCCGCCATGGATTTTGCCTATTCCCCCCGCTGCCAGGACTACCTGGCCCGTCTCAAGGCCTTCGTGAAGGAAGAGGTCGAGCCGCGCGAGGCCGACTACCTCGCGGCGCTGAAGGCCGCGCCCTGGCAGCAGCCGGCGGTGATGGAGGAGCTCAAGGCGCGCGCGAAGGCGGCCGGGCTCTGGAACCTCTTCCTGCCCGAGGCGGAGTGGGGCGCCGGCCTCAGCAACCTGGAATACGCGCCGCTCGCCGAGGAGATGGGCCGCAACCTGATGCTGCCGGAGATCTTCAACTGCAACGCGCCCGACACCGGCAACATGGAGGTGCTGGTCAAGTA
>DASUDN010000131.1:0-5961 GCA_036275595.1 Moraxellaceae bacterium | reverse complement strand
GGGATCTTGTCGATGTTGGCATTGCCCGGCTGCTCGTCGGTGTCGACCAGGACCTCGCCCTTGCGGGTCTGCACCGGCACGCCGACGATCTCGGCCTTGAAGTGGCCATTGGCGATGGCGGCCTGGGCGCGCTTCAGCGACTCGATGGCGAAGGCATCCATGTCGGCGCGGGTCAGGCCCATCTTGTCGGCCATTTCCTGGGCGAAGGAGCCCATCAGGCGGCCGGTCTTGGCGTCTTCCAGGCCGTCCAGGAACATGTGGTCCTTGATCTCGCCGTGGCCCATGCGGTAGCCGCCGCGGGCCTTCTGCAGGACGTACGGCGCGTTGGTCATGGACTCCATGCCGCCGGACACCATGATGTCGTTGGTGCCGGCCTTGATCAGGTCGTGGGCCAGCATGGTGGCCTTCATGCCCGAGCCGCAGAGCTTGTTGATGGTGGTGGCGCCGGCGTCGTCCGGGATGCCGGCGTCGCGGGCCGCCTGGCGGGCCGGGCCCTGCTTGAGGCCGGCGGGCAGTACGCAGCCCATGATGACTTCCTGGACGTCCGACGGCGCGATGCCGGCACGGGCAATGGCTTCGCGGATGGCGATGGCGCCGAGCTCGGTGGCGGTGACGGGGGCGAGGGCACCCTGGAAGCCCCCCATCGGGGTGCGGGCGCCGTTGACGATGACGACGGGATCGTTGCTCATGACGGGTCTCTCTGGGTCAGCGGAGGAGGAACGCGCGAGGCGGGGGCGCAGTATATCGGGAGTTGGACGACAGTCCCAACCCAACTCCCGACCGGGGGTTCACGCCCCGCAGCACTTCTTGAACTTCTTGCCCGAGCCGCAGGGGCAGGGGTCGTTGCGGCCGGTCTTGTTCTCGTTGACGACCGGGGCGGGCTTCTCGCTCGCGCCGCTGTAGAGCACCTTGCCGTCCTTGAAGTACCACTGGCCGTCCTGCTTCACGAACTGCGACTTCTCATGGTGGTGCTGGGCCACGCCCTGCAGCTTGTAGCGGGCGATGAACTCGACTTCGCCCTGGCTGTCGCCGTCCTGGCCGGCGCGGGTGGAGACGACCTCCAGGCCGGTCCATTCCGCCTGTTCCGACCAGGCGCGCATGGCCTCGATGTCGCTGTCGTGGCGGCTGGCGGGCAGGGTGGAGGCCAGGACGAAGTCCAGGTTGCGGGTGACGTAGGCACTGTAGCGGGCGCGCATCAGGGCTTCGGCGGTGGGCGCGGACTGCCGGCCGTCGAGGATGGGGCCGCAGCAGGCGGCGTGATCCAGTCCGGATCCGCAGGGACACAGGCTCATGGGGGGCTTACCTTGAAACCGGGAAATCGGGGCAATAAAAAAGGGTGCCGAAGCACCCTTTTTGCATCAGATCCGTAAGGGTCTGATTACTTGGCCGGAGCGGCCGGAGCAGCAGCTTCAGCGGCCGGAGCGGCAGCCGGGGCAGCGGCGTCAGCAGCCGGAGCAGCGGCTTCAGCGGCCGGGGCGGCAGCTTCGGCAGCCGGGGCGGCTTCAGGAGCGGGAGCAGCGGCTTCAGCAGCGGGGGCAGCGGCTTCGGCGGGAGCTTCTTCCTTCTTGGAGCAGCCAGCGATGGCCAGGGCGGCAACGATAGCAGCAGAAACGGCGATCTTCTTGATTTGCATGATGTCTCTCTCAGGGGTTGCGTGTTGTCGAGTAGGCCAAACACATTGCGCCAGGGCATTTCCATGCCGAAACGCGCAGTTTACCTAGCATCCAGCCAATCGGCGGCGCAGATATTAGCATCGCGTTTTTGGCTTTGCATCATCTTTGTTGGACAGTTTGGGGCTTATCGGGGGGTAGGAAACCCGCCCGCCGGGACCCCGGGAAAGGGGGCCCCGGCGGGCGGGTTCAGCGGGTGGCCTCGGGGTCGGCGAAGACCGCCCCGGAAACCCCCTTCTTGTACTGGCGGGCGCGGTACAGGGCGGCATTGATGTTGATGAGGATCTGGTCCAGGGCGACCGGCCGGTTGGGGACCACCGACAGGCCGATATGCACATAGGAGGACAGGTCCTTCTGCTTGGCCCAGGTGTCGAATTGCTGCTGCATGTCAAAGGCGATGGATTCGGCATCCTTGGTGGTGGTGTCCACCAGCAGGAAGGCGAATTCGTTGCCGCCGTAGTGGACCGCGATGTCGCAGCCGCGCAGGCGACGGTCCACGATGCTCGCGAACTGCTTGAGCAGGTATTGGTTGACGGCCTTGGTCACGCGCTTGCCCTTGCGCGGGGCGATCTCGATCTCGGCGAACATCACCACCATCGGCGTCATGTTGCGCTGGTGGTAGGGCAGCAGGTACTTGGCCGCCTCGTAGAAGGTCCAGCGGTTGCCGAGGCCGGTGAGGGGGTCGGTCTCGGTGACGCGGGCCGCGCGCTGGCGCAGGTGCTCGGCGTGCGCCGAGAGGATCAGCATGCCGGCGGTGCAGACGAGGCCGAACAGCATGAAGGCGACATAGGGGACGTCGAAGTCGCGGTCCAGCAGTTGCTGGCGCCCGACCAGCGCGCCTGCCACCAGCACGAGGGCGATGCCGTAGACGACCTGGAAGGAGCGCTGCCGGTGCAGCGCCACGGCCAGCGCGAGCAGCCCGCCGGCCAGGAACAGCGTGGGCGGCAGTTGCGCGGGATCGTTGAGCAGCACGAACAGGGCGCCGGCGACGTCGATGGCGGTGATGGCGTGCAGCAGGACCGGACGGGCGCGGTTGAGGATGACGGACAGCAGCAGCAGCGACTGCGCCGCGGCATAGAGCGTCATGCCCAGCGTGAACACGGAGTAGGTGACGAGCGCGAGGCGCGCGGGAACGAAGAAGGCGTAGGTGAGCGTGAGCGCGACGAGGACGATGCGCAGGACCAGGTGCCACTGCGGCAGGTGCAGCTGGTGGAACTGCTCGGGCGCTATGGGCTGGATGTTTTCGGGAAGCAGGGAACTCATGAGCAATCCGTAATTTACTTCTTTTGACGGGGCTTGGCGGGCCGGACGGCTCGGACAGGCATAGCCGGGCAATCCTAGCAACGCCCCCCTGAAAATAGAAGGACTTGCCTGTGCTACGAATGTTGCCTGAATGGCGCGACGCGCCGCTGTACAGGACTGCCGCTGGTACAGTATATGGCTCCCATGACCGGGAAGGATGAAGCGGCAATGCCCCTCAAGGAAAACGTGATCCGGTTCGCGCTCGCCTGCATGCTGGCCCTGTGCGCCGGCCTGGCGGCAGCGGCGGGCGCCGATGTCGGTGCGGTGCGCCTGGCCGGGGGCGCGGGCGGGCAGTCCCTGGGGACGCATGTCGAGGTGCTGCGGGACCCGGGCGGCCGCCTTGCCCCCGCGGCGGCGGCCCTCGCGGACGGCTATGCGCCCGCCAGCGTGGCGGCCAACCTGGGCTTCGATCCCGGCGCCGCCTACTGGTTCCGCTTCCGCCTGGAGAACCCCGGTGACACGCTGGCCCGGCGCGTATTCCTGCTCGACTTCCCCCTGCTCGACCATGTCGAGCTCTTCGCCCCGGACGGGAAGGGCGGCTACCTGCGCCAGGTCACCGGCGACAACGAGGCCTGGCACGAGCGTCCGCTGAAAGTGCGGCGCCTGGCCTTGCCGCTGGAGGTGCCGCCGCATGCCGCCCGCGACTTCCTGGTGCGCATCCGCACCTCCACGCCGGTGGTGTTCCCGGCGGCCGTGCAGCCCGAGGAGTCCTTCTGGGGCAGCCTCAACACGGCGCAATTCTGGCAGGGCATGTTCTACGGGGCCGTGGCCCTCCTGCTGAGCTACAGCCTGTTCCTCTACATCAGCGCACGCGAGCGCATCTTCCTCATCTATACGGTGGCGGTGCTGGCGACGGTCTTCTGCCTGTTCTGCCTCGACGGCTTCGCCTTCCAGCTCTTCCCCGACACCAGCGCCTGGCAGAACTACCTGCTGCCGCTGGGCATCGCCATCTCCAACCTGGCCTATCTGCGCTTCGCGCTCCTGTACCTGCGCATCGGCCGGGACAATGCGGCGCACCGCCACACCCGCTGGCTCACGGCCGCCTGCCTGTTGATGCTGCTGGTCCTGCCCTGGCTGGGGCCGGCCCTGGGCGGCGCGCTCATGCTGGCGCAGAGCGTGGCCGTGGCGGGCTGGATGTTCTGGCTGGGCCTCGGCAGCCTGGCCCAGGCCCGCACCGCCGGGAACTACTACGTGGTGGCCTGGGGCCTGTACGCGGCCAGCAGCGTGGTGTCGCTGCTGCTGGCGCTGGCGGTGCTCCCCTGGATCAGCTTCTACGTGCCGGTGGTGCGCGCCGGCCTCGTGGTCTGGGCCGTGCTGCTGCTGCTGGGCCTGGGCTGGCAACTGCGCCGGCGCCGCGAGGCCGAGGCCAGCCGGCGCGAGGAGGCGCTGTTCGTGCAGGCCCAGACCGAGGCCCGCAGCAAGTTTCTCGCCATGGTCAGCCACGAGCTGCGCACCCCCATGACCGGCGTGCTGGGCATGGCCGAGCTGCTCAAGACCACCGGCCTCAACACCGAGCAGAACCGCATCCTCGCCACCATGGAGAATTCCGGCCAGGCCGTGCTCGAGGTCATCGACGACGTGCTGGACCATGCCCGCATCGAGGCCGGGCGCATGGCGCTGGAGCTCGCGCCGCTGGACCTGGACGTGCTGCTGGAGGAGTGCCTGGACCTGTTCAAGGCGCGCATCTACAAGCAGCAGCTCACGCTGCTCTGCTCCATCGCCCCCGAGGTGCCCACCGAGATCATCGGGGACGGCCAGCGCCTGCGGCAGGTGCTCATCAACCTGCTGTCGAACGCCGTCAAGTTCACCTCGCGCGGCGGCATCGAGGTGCGCGTGCGCGCCGAGCCGGCGGAGGAGGGCCGCCTGCGCCTGGCGCTGGCGGTGAGCGATACCGGCATCGGCATCGCGCCGGAGGACCGCGCGCGCATCTTCGACAGCTTCATGCAGGAGACGCCGGATAGCGTGCATTACCGCGGCACCGGGCTGGGCCTCAGCGTGAGCCGCGAGCTCTGCCAGCTCATGGGCGGCGACCTGACGGTCGAAAGCGAGCCCGGCCTGGGTTCCGTGTTCCGCGCCGAGGTGCGGGTCACCGGTGTCGCCCGCTCGCGACCGCGCGCGCAGTGGCCGGCCGACCAGGCCGCGGTGCGCCTCCTCCTGGTCGAGGGCGACCACCGCTTCAACGAGGTCATGGTGGCCGAGGCCGCCACGCCGGGTTTCCAGCTGGAGTCCGTGCAGTCGGGCGAGGCCGCGTTCGCGCGCCTGCTCGAGGCCGCGGCGGCCGGCACGCCCTTCGGCCTCGTGGCCACGGCGCTGCAGCTGCCCGACATGAACGGGCTGACCCTGCACAACCGCATCGCGCGCGAGCCTGCCCTGCGCGGCTGCAAGACCCTGCTGTTCGCCCTGCCGCAGCTGCAGCCCAGCCCGGGCGTACTGGTGCATGCCGGTGTCGCCCATGCCTTCGAGCGGCCGGTGCTGGCGCGCGAGCTGCGCCAGGCCGCGCTGGCGGTGGTGCGGCGGCAGCCGGACGAGGCCTCGCCGGTGCGCGTCAGCACGCCCCAGTACCCGGGCCTGCGCGTGCTGGTGGCGGAGGACAACCGCACCAACCAGGTCGTCATCCAGGGCATGCTGCGCCGCTTCGGCATCCAGGCCGAGCTGGTCGAGAACGGCGAGCAGGCGGTGGCGGCCTGCCGGCGTGCCCGTCCCACCTTCGACCTCGTGTTCATGGACTGCGAGATGCCGGTGATGGACGGCTATGCCGCGACCCGCGAGATCCGCCGCCTGGAATCGCAGGAGGGGCGATCGCGCGTGCCCATTGTCGCCATCAGCGCGCATGTCACGCAGCACCATGTGGACAACTGCTATGCCGCGGGCATGGACGACCACATTCCCAAACCGCTCAACCTGCGCCTGCTCGGCGACAAGCTGGCGCAATGGGCGCCCATGGCGGCGGTGGGCCAGACCGTATGAGCCGGCACCGCGGCATTGTGGG
>DASUDN010000130.1:0-22181 GCA_036275595.1 Moraxellaceae bacterium | reverse complement strand
GGGTGACGATGACGAGTGTGGTGCCGGACTCTTCGTTCAGGCCGAACAGCAGTTCGGTGACCGCCTGGGCGTTCACCTGGTCGAGATTGCCGGTGGGCTCGTCGGCGAAGAGCACATCGGGCTGGCCGGCGAAGGCGCGCGCCAGCGCCACGCGCTGCTGCTCGCCGCCGGACAGTTGCCGCGGCGTGTGGTGCAGGCGCTCGCCGAGGCCGACCCGGCACAGCCAGTCGCGCGCGGTGGCGGCGTCGCCGCGGTGGTTGACCGAGAGGGCGAGCATCACGTTCTCGAGCGCGGTCAGGTTGGGCATGAGCAGGAAAGACTGGAAGACGAAGCCCACGTGCGCCTTGCGCAGGGCCGCGCGCCCGTCCTCGTCAAGCGCCTCGAGGGCGCCGCCGCAGAGGGAGATGTGGCCGCTGCTCGGCGTGTCCAGTCCCGCCAGCAGCCCGAGCAGGGTGGTCTTGCCGGAGCCGCTCGCGCCGACGATGGCCACGCTCTCGCCGCGTTTGATCGCGAGCGACACGTCATGGAGAATCACGAGGGGCGCATTGCCGGTGGCGACGGACTTGCACACGGCCTCGGCGCGGATCAGGGTCTCGGAGGGCATGTATGTCACTTCACTTCGGGCGCGGTGGGCAGAAGGTGGCGCGCGCGCTGCTGGTGCTGCTGGCGCCGCTCGCGGCGGGCGCGGCGCAAGCCGCCACGATCCTGGTGTTCGGGGATAGTATCAGCGCCGCCTATGGGCTGGAACCGGCACAAGGCTGGGTCGTGCAGCTGCAACAACGGCTGGACAAGGCCGCGCCGGGGCAGCATCGCGTGGTCAACGGCAGCCTGAGCGGCGAGACCACGGCGGGCGGGCGGGCGCGGCTGCCGCCGCTGCTGGTGCGGCACCGACCCGATGTGGTGGTCCTGGAGCTCGGGGGCAACGACGGCCTGCGCGGGTTGCCGCCCGGCGCCATGGCCGCCAACCTGCGCCGCATGGTCGGCGACGCGCGGGCCGCGGGCGCGCGCGTGGTGCTGCTCGGCATCCGCATCCCGCCCAACTACGGGCGGCAGTACACGCAGGCCTTCGAGCAGGTGTTCACGAGCGTGAGCCAGGAGGAGAAGGTGCCGCTGGTGCCGTTCTTCCTGGCCGGCAAGGCCGGCGGCCTCGTGCCGCTGCAGCCGGACGGCGTGCATCCCACCGCCGCGGCGCAGGGGCAGTTGCTGGACAATGCCTGGCCGGCGATCGAGAAGGCGCTGAAGGCGCGCTGACGGCGCCCTAGCGCTCCGTTTTCCGCAACACCTGGCGGAGGCGCTCGGCGAGCTCCGGCAGGTGCTCGTCCCGGGCCGGCGGCGTCTGCAGCAGCTCGGCCAGCAGCTGGCCGGATTCGTCCTGGCCCCGGCGCAGGCCGCGCGCCTGCAGGCGTTGCATCTGCCGTTCCCGGCGCGCGTCCTGCAGGGAGGCGGGCGAGGGCAGCTCGAGCAGGATCTCCAGGTCGAGCAGCAGCTGCCCGGCCCTGTCGGGGGCATCCGGCCGCGCCTTTTCTTCCCAGGCCCGCACCAGGTTGTCGTGTTTCGCGCGGCGCGCGCCGGCGGCGCGTTCGCGCCGGGCATGGTCGAGGCGCTGCTGCGCCGCCTGCAGGCGCTGGCGCAGGCCCTGGGCCTTGTCGCGCGGCAGCTCAAGCGCAGCGAAGGCGGTCTCGAGCTCGGCGGCGCCCGCGGCCGCGGCGGGGTCGGCTCCGTCCAGCGCCTCGCAGGCGCGCACGATATCCTCGGCGCGCTGCAGCGCCGCCTCGCGGCCGGCCTGGCGCGTGCGGAACTCCGCTTCACGGCGGCTGAACAGGGCATCGCAGGCGGCGCGGAACTCCGACCACAGTTTGCGGTCGACGCGCGGATGCGCGCTGCCGATCGCCTTCCATTCCTGCTGGAACTGCTTGGCCTGATCGCAGGCGGCGCGCAGGTCGGCGGACGCCAGCAGGGCGCGGGTCCGCTCGATCAGCGCGCGCTTCTGCGTCTCGCGCTGGCCCTGCACGACGCGCAGGCGTTCCTCCAGGGCGGCCAGGAGCTGCTGGTAGCGCTCCTGCAGCGGGCGGGTGCGGTGCCGGTCGCTGGGATGATGGCGCTGCCATTCCTCGCGCGCCGCGCGCAGGATGGCCTCGTGCTGCTTCCAGTCGATGATGCTGCCGTCGTCCGGCAGGTCCGACAGGTATTCCTCCAGCCGGCGGCAGAGCGCCTCGCGCTTTTCCAGGTTTTGCGCGCGCAGCTCGCGCTGGCGCGCGAAATGTTCGCGGCAGGGTTCGAAGGCGGCATCGCCGGCGGCCTTGAAGCGCTCCCACAGCGGCTGCTCCACGGCGGGATCGGCCACGCCCAGGGCCTTCCATTCCTCCTGCAGCGCGTGGATGGCGTCCGCCTTGTCGTCGGGGTCCATCTCGTGCGCGCAGAGCGCCTGCATGCGCTCGATCAGGGCTTCCTTCTTGGGCTGCACGGCGAAGCCGGCCCAGCTGCGCAGCTCCTGCACCCGGGCGCCGAGCTCGCCCAGCCGCGCGTCGTGCAGCTGGTGCTCGCGCGCGAACTCCTGCGCCTTGCGCAGCAGGCGCGAGGCGTCGCGCATGTGGCCCGCCTGCAGCGCCGCCGCGAGCGCGTCGAGGCGGGACTTGAGCTTCTTCTTCAGCTCGGGCGGCGAGTCGCCCGGCGCGGAGGGCAGGGGCGCATCGCCCGCCGGCCGCAGCTGGGCCGGCGTCCCGGCCAGCAGGGCGGGCAGGGGCAGGGCGTATTCGCGATAGGTGGCGAGCAGGTCCTGCAGCGCCGCGCGGTTCTGCGCCAGCTCCTCGCCCTCGGCCTGTGCCAGGCGCGCCAGCGTGGCCTCGACCACGAGGCCGTCCTGCTGCCACTGCACCAGCATCTGCTCCAGGCGCGCGAGCAGGGTGTCGACCGCGGCGTAGCGTTCGGCCAGGGCCGTCGGCGGCGCCTGCAGCTGCGTCGCCAGCTCCCAGCGCAGGCGCTGGGTCTTGCGCGTGGCGGCGAGGGCGGGCAGGTCGAAATCGTCCTGTCCCTGCCATGCCGCGAAGGTGGCCTCCAGGGTGGCCACGGCCTGCTGCATCTCCTCGCGCGCCTGCGCGGCGTCGGCCTCGCGCTGCGCCGCCGCGGCGACCGCGCTGATCTGCTTCCAGGCCAGCGCGAAGGCGGTCTCGAAGCGCTCGCCGAGCGCGGCGTCCTCCGGCCCGCGCACGTCCTGCCACTGCTGGCGCAGGCTCTCGGCCTTGGCGGTATACAGCGGGTTCATGGCGGCGCGCGCGTGGTGCTCCATGGCCTCGCACAGCGCTTCGCGGCGCTCCTGCAGGGCGCGGGCATCCTTTTCCTGCTGGCTGCTCTCGTCCAGGCGCGCGCGGATGGCCTTGTAGACGTTCTTGTCCTTGTGCTTGCTGGCCTCGGCCAGCGACTCCAGCAATGCCGGCGTCGAGATGCGCTCGGCGGCCGCGAGGCGCAGGCGGGCGATGGTGGAGTGACGGGCGATATCGTCCAGGAACATCTCGTCGCTGAGCTGCGCGATGGCAGCGAGCTTGAGGTCGACGTGGTCGGCTTCCTTGACGATGTGCACCAGCATGGAGGGCGTGGTGAGGCGGCGGATGCCGGCCAGGCGCTGCTCCGGCGTGAGCGCGCTGCGGGCGCGGCCGGTGATGAGGTCCTGCAGGCGCAGCGCCGCCGCCTCGCGCACCGCCGCCTCCAGGTCACGCTTCTGGATCTGGGTGATGACGTCCAGGTCGCTCAAGTAGCGCACCGCCTCGCGGCGCACCGCCGGCTCGCTGTCCTCGCGCGCCAGCTTGAGCAGCACCTGCCGGTCCTTCTCGTTGCCGAGGTCGAGTTCGGCCAGCGCCTCGATGCGCTTTTGCGACTTGGGGCTTTGCCACTTGGGGGCGCTGCGGAACAGGTTCTTCAGCATCACGGCTCTCCCTTGCCGAGCAGGCGGTGCAGATCGGCGTCCTTCTCGGCCCACAGCCCGGCGACCCAGGCCTGGAACTGTTCGCGGAAGGCAGCGTCGGTCTCGTAGTCACGGGTGAAGGCGTCGTGCGGGATCTCGCGCTGGTGCACGCGCACGACAATGCGGCGCACACGGCCGCCGCAGAAATCCATGAAGGTGGGAATGCCGTCGGGATAGGCGATGGTGACATCGAGCAGGCAGTGCATCTGGTCGCCCAGGGCGGACAGGGTGAAAGCCATGCCGCCGGCCTTGGGCTTGAGCAGGTGGCGGTAGGGCGACTGCTGGCGCGCGTGCTTTTCCGGCGTGAAGCGGGTGCCCTCGAGGAAGTTCATCACCGACACCGGGGTGTAGCGGAATTTCTCGCAGGAACGGCGGGTGGTTTCCACGTCCTTGCCCTTGAGCTCGGGATGCTTCGCCAGGGTTTCCTTGGAGTAGCGCTTCATGAAGGGATAGTCGAGCGCCAGCATGGCCTGGCCCCAGAGCGGCACGTACAGCAGCTCCTGCTTCAGGAAATACTTGAGGAAGGGGATGCGGCCGGTGAAGACGTAAAAGAGAACCATGATGTCCACCCAGCTCTGGTGGTTGGACATCACAAAATACCAGTTGCGCTTGCTGAGGCCCGCGGGAAGTGCGATGTCCCAGTCGATGGGCGGCAGCAGGCGGAAGAGCACCTGGTTATTGAGGCGGCACCAGGTGGTGGCGAAGGCGATGAGCAGGGCGGTGACGGCGGCGCGCAGGCGGTGCGTCGGCATCAGGAAGCGCAGCGGCATCGCCACGATGATGAGCACGGAAAACAGGGCCGTGTTGACCACGAGCAGTGGAAGGAAGATCAGCGCAATCAGCGGCGCAGGCAGAAAGCCGGGCATGGCGACCTCGGGAGCAGACTGTGTTCACACCGGCGAGCCGGGCATGGGTGGCGGTCGCGGCGTCTCCCTTCGCCGCGACCGTCGCGGCCTCGCGGCCGCCGTGCGCCTGCCGGCCTGCCGCTGCCCATGACGGAGACGGGGCAGGCGGCGGCTCTCCCGGATGGTAGAGAAAACCCTTTCTCCACCAAGGACTTGCGCAGGTAGCGGGATAGTAGCCCCGGGCCCGGCACAGGCGCAACGGCAGTGGCTGAGCGCTTTGGTCAATCGTTTTGGCAGGGGCGGTCATTGGTTGGCGGGGCGGGGCGGGTATCCTCACGGCCGTACCCTGAAACCTGAATCCCGCTTCACATTCCGCCGTCTTCCAGGAGCTCCCCATGCCCGGCCCGCTGTCCTCCCTCAAGGTGCTCGATTTCTCCGGCCTGCTGCCCGGCCCCTTCGGCACCATGCTGCTGGCCGACATGGGCGCCGACGTGCTGCGCGTGGAGTCCCCCAGCCGCCCCGACCTCTGCCGCGTCATGCCCCCGCACGAGGCCGGCGTGTCCGCCGCCCATGCCTTCCTGAACCGCTCCAAGCGCGGCATCGCCGTCGACCTGAAGAAGCCGGAAGGCGTCGAGCTCATCAAGAAGCTCGTGGCGGAGTACGACATCGTGGTCGAGCAGTTCCGTCCCGGGGTCATGGACCGCCTGGGCGTGGGCTACGAGGCCCTGAGGGCGATCAACCCCAGGCTGATCTATTGCGCCATCACCGGCTATGGCCAGACCGGGCCCTACAAGGACCGCGCCGGCCACGACATGAACTACCTCGCCATCGCCGGGGTGCTGGGCTACAACGGCCGCAAGGCCACCGGCCCGGCGCCGGTGTCGGTGCAGATCGCCGACGTGGCCGGCGGTTCCTGCCACGCCGTCATGGGCATCCTGGCCGCGGTCATCCACCGCCACCAGACCGGCGAGGGCCAGTTCGTGGACATCTCCATGACCGACGCGGCCTTCACCCTGCACGCCCTGACCGCGCCGCCCGCGCTGGTCGCCGGCATCCAGCCCGAGATGGAAGGCACCCAGCTCAACGGCGGGTCCTTCTACGACTGTTACGAGACCGCGGACGGCCGCTGGTTCTCGGTGGGCGGTCTGGAGCCGCAATTCTTCATGGCCTTCTGCGCCGCCATCGGCCGCCCCGAGCTCGCCCCCATGGGCATGGTCATGGGCGATCCCGCCGTGGTGGCCCAGCTCAAGGGCGAAATCCGCGCCGAGATGAAGAAGAAGACCCATGCGGAGTGGGCCGAGGTCTTCGCCGGCATCGACTCCTGCACCGAGCCCGTGCTCAGCTTTGCGGAAGCCTGCGCGCACCCGCACATCCGCGCGCGCGACCTGATCGTGGGCGTGCCGCGCCCCGACGGCTCCCTGCAGCCGCAGCTCGGCTCCGCCATCAAGTTCTCCGCCACCCCGCCGAGCTTCCGCTTCATCGGCGCCGAGATCGGCGCCCACACCGACGAGGTGCTGGGCGAGCTCGGCTACGACGCCGCGCAGATCGACGCCCTGCGCAAGGGCGGCGTGGTGGCCTGAGGCCCGCGTCCTGCCCGGAGTATGGCCGCGCCCGGCCTGTGGCCGGCCACCGCATCGCCCCACAGGCCGGAGGGAGCACTGCATGGACATTCGTCACCCGCACTGGGCGCGGCGCGAGATCGCGCGCCTGGATCCTGTCCGCGACTGCCGCCGCATCGCGCACCTGCTGCTGGAGGTGCGCTACGGCGAGCCGCGCTTCATCCACCCCATGTTCGCGCTGGCCTTCTCGCGGCAGGTGGCGATTCCCGCGATCGCGCGCGTGCTCTACCGCGACGGCAAGGGCATCATCATGAGCCAGACCGCCAAGCGCAACGACGACACGCTGGTGTTCTTCGGCCTGCTGCTGCGCCATGGCGACAGCCCGGAGGGCATGAAGGTGGTGGAGCGCATGAACCGCATGCATGCGCGCTATCCCATTCCCAACGAGCTCAACCTG
This sequence comes from Moraxellaceae bacterium, assembly GCA_036275595.1. Classification (GTDB taxonomy): domain Bacteria; phylum Pseudomonadota; class Gammaproteobacteria; order Pseudomonadales; family Moraxellaceae; genus UBA2031. The sequence goes on along the minus strand of DASUDN010000130.1, from coordinate 15,362 downwards.
TACACGCTGTCGACCCTGGCCTGCCTGCCGCAGCGCCTCGGCCGGCAGTTCACCGGGCAGGACCTGTTCGACGACCACGAGTCGCTCGCGCTCTACCATTTCTGGCGCCAGGTCGGTGAGATGATGGGCATCCGCGACATTCCCGGCTCGCCCGCGGCCATGCAGGAGTGGATGCTGGCGTTCGAGGCCGCCGAGTACGGCTACACCCGCGATGGCCACGAGGTCACCCTGGCGCTGGCGCGCGAGTACGCGCAGCGCTGGTTTCCCTCGCCGCTGCAGGCGGCGGGCCGGCGCGCCTTCTTCGCGCTGTTCGACGAACCCCTGCGCGCGACGCACCGGGTGCCGGTCGCCACCGCGCTGGAGAAGCGCCTGGCCGAGGCGGTGGTGCGCGCCTTCGTGCGCAGCCGCCAGTGGCTGCCGGATCCCCCCGACCGCGACCTGCTGATGATGTTCGGGCAGCATTACGACCGCGCGCCGGCGGTGGAGCAGGTGGGGCCCCAGGGCGCCTGAGGCCGCCGCGGCCGATGCCGCGCCGCCGGCCCGCGCCGCGAGTCGCGGCCCTTGATCCGGCCCGCCGCGCGGCGGCGCGGACCTGCTATGGTTCTGCCATAGCCTCCGGCCCCCGCAGGGAGCGTGCCATGTCCGAATCCGTCGAAGCCTTCCTCCAGTACCTGTACCGGCGCGACCCCGGCCAGCCCGAGTTCCACCAGGCGGTGGAAGAAGTGCTGCGCTCGCTCTGGCCTTTCCTGCAGGCCCATCCCCGGTACCGCGAGCAGGGCCTGCTGGAGCGCCTGGTGGAGCCGGAGCGCGTCATCATGTTCCGCGTGCCCTGGGTGGACGACCAGGGACAGGTACAGGTCAACCGCGGCTTCCGCGTGCAGATGAACAGCGCCATCGGGCCCTACAAGGGGGGGCTGCGCTTCCATCCCTCGGTCAACCTCGGCGTGCTCAAGTTCCTGGCCTTCGAGCAGGTGTTCAAGAACGCGCTCACCACCTTGCCCCTGGGCGGCGGCAAGGGCGGTTCCGATTTCGATCCGCACGGGCGCAGCGACGGCGAGGTGATGCGCTTCTGCCAGTCCTTCATGAGCGAGCTGTACCGCCACATCGGCGACGACACCGACGTGCCGGCGGGCGACATCGGCGTCGGCGCGCGCGAGATCGGCTACCTGTTCGGGCAGTACAAGCGCCTCGCCCACGAGTTCGTGCCGGTGCTCACCGGCAAGGGACTGAGCTACGGCGGCAGCCTCATCCGTCCCGAGGCCACCGGCTACGGCGTGGTCTATTTCGCCGAATGCATGCTGGCGCGCCGCCACGAGCGCCTGGACGGCAAGCGCATCGCCATTTCCGGCTCCGGCAACGTCGCCCAGTTCGCGCTGGCGAAGGCGCTGGAGATGCACGCGAAGGTGATTTCGGTTTCCGACTCCGACGGCACCATCCATTGCCCGGAAGGGCTGACGCGCGAGCACTGGCAGGCCCTCCTGGAACTCAAGAACGTGCACCGCGGGCGCCTGTCCGAGCTCCTGCACGTCTACGACAAGCAGCTGCAGTACCTGCCGGGCAGGCGTCCCTGGCACCTGCCCTGCGACATCGCCATGCCCTGCGCGACGCAGAACGAACTGTCGCCGGAGGATGCCGCGACGCTGCTGGCCAACGGCTGCCGGGCAGTGGTGGAGGGGGCCAACATGCCCTGCACCCTGGAGGCGGTGAACCTGTTCCTGCAGGCGCGCATCCTCTACGCGCCGGGCAAGGCCGCCAATGCCGGCGGCGTCGCCGTCAGCGGCCTGGAAATGAGCCAGAACCATGTCGGCGAGCACTGGACCGGCCCCGAGGTCGATGCGCGCCTGCACAAGCTCATGACCACCATCCACCACGCCTGCGTGGTGCATGGCCACGAGGACGGCGATTACGTGAACTACGTGAAGGGCGCCAACATCGCCGGCTTCGTGAAAGTCGCCGACGCCATGCTGGCGCAGGGCATCGTCTAGCGCGCCAGGCGCTGTGCGAACGCGGGACCGGGGCTGGCGAGGAAGGGTCAGATATCGAGGACGCGGAAATCCTGGATCTCGCGCGAGCGCTCCCAGAGCTCGGCGAAGCGGCTGCTGGCGCGCTGCGCGTGGGGAATGGCGCGGGCGGCCAGGCTGCCCTGGTAGCCGTCCATGCCGTCGCGGCGCAGCAGGGCGATGTCGTCGGCCACGATCCAGGCTTCCTGCGGATCGTAGTCGTCCTCGTCGAGCTGGCGGATGCGCAGGCGCGTGGGCATGCGCCGCGCCAGCGCCACCACCTTGTGGCCCCAGCGGATGGCGATGGTGGGATCGCCAATGAGGATGCGCGCGTCGGCATAGCGGCTGCGCCGCGCGAAGGCCGAGAGCTGGTCGGCGAAATCCGCCGTGTTGAAGCGCTCCGGCTCGAAATCCGGGCTCAGGATCTGCACCTCGCGGCGCGCCTGCGCGAGCAGGGCGGCGGTCGCGCGCGCGAAGTCGCCGGCGCCGTCGAGGCGCAGGAAGGTCTCGGATTCGCCGAGGCGGAAGGCCTCGAGCGCCAGGTCGAAGTTTGCCTTGTCGGGCTCGCTCATGGGCGGTCGGTCACTCGTCGCTGTCGAGGAACCAGTGGCCGCTGGCCATCTGGTCCGCCAGCCAGTGTACGGCGTCCTCGTTCGCCAGCCACGGGGCGAGCTGACCGGCGGTGGTGCGGCGCTGGTCGGCGAGCAACTGCACCAGGGGCGCGGCCGCCGGCGGGAACCATTCCTTCTGGCCGTTGACGAAGAGCTCGTGCACGGCGTCCCCCTGCAACGTGTAGACCATGCGCGAGGCGGGGTCGCGGCGCAGGAAGGCCCCGGCCGCCAGCGCGTCGCGGATCTCCTCCAGCGACAGCTCCTCGCCCTGCGGCTCATAGTCGTCGTACTTGGGCTCGGACAGGAAGGGCGCCAGCGCCTGCCGCAGCGTGTCGCGGTCGTCGAGCAGGGTCAGTACCTGGGCACGCAGCGCCTCCAGGTCGGCATCGGTGAGGGCGCCCGGGCGCGCCGCCGGGGCGCGGTCGCGGTCGGCGAAGAGGCGGTTGCTGCCGGCCTGCTCCAGGGCGGTGTCCACCACGCGCTCCAGCAGGTGAGCGAGCGCCGGGGCGCGGAAGCCGATGGAGTAGGTGGTGCAGGCGTTCTGCGCGACGCCGTAATGGGCCATGCCGGGCGGCAGGTAGAGCAGGTCGCCCGGGTTCACCACCTCGTCGAAGTGCACATCGATCTGCTGCAGGATGCGCAGGGGCGTGCCGGCCACGCGCGGCGAGTGCTCGTCGCAGGCCTGGCCCAGCTGCCAGCGGCGGTTGCCGAAGCCCTGGATGAGGAAGACGTCGTACTGGTCGTAGTGCGGCCCGACCGAGCCGCCCTCGACCGCGTAGGAAATCATGATGTCGTCGATGCGCCAGGCCGGCAGGAAGTCGAACTTCGCCAGGTAGTCCGAGAGCGCCGGCAGGTAGTGGTCCACGGCCTGCACCAGCAGGGTCCAGTGCGTGGCCGGCAGTGCCTTGAAGGCCCTGGCGTCGAAGGGCCCCTTGCGCAGCTCCCAGGGCGTCTTGCCCTTTTCCAGGACCAGGCGGGCTTCCACGCCTTCCTCCTGGGCGAGTTCCATCAGGTCTTCGTCGCTGAGGCGCCAGGCGAGCTCGGGGAAGGCATTGCGCACCAGCAGCGGCTTCTTCTGCCAGTAGTCGCGCAGGAAGTCGGCGGCGGTCAGGCCGCCCAGCCAGGGCAGGGGGGTGTGGGCATCCATGGTCATGTCCTTAATTCAGTGCGCCACGAAAAACGGCGGCCGTGGCCGCCGTGTTTCCGTCGTCGGGCCGGGTCAGATCCGGGTGGCCTGGGCCGCGGCATTGCCAGTGTAGCTGGCGGGCGTCATGGCCTTGAGCTCGGCCTTGGCGGGGGCGGGAATGTCCAGGCCGTCGATGAAAGCCTGCAGGGTTTCCCGGTCGATGCCCTTGCCGCGGGTCAAGGCCTTGAGCTTTTCATAGGGCTTCTCGATGCCGTAGCGGCGCATCACGGTCTGGATGGGCTCGGCCAGCACCTCCCAGGCGTTGTCCAGGTCCTCGGCCAGACGCTGCTCGTTGACCTCGAGCTTGCCGATGCCCTTGAGGGCCGCGTCGTAGGCGATCAGGGAGTGCGCCAGGCCCACGCCCAGGTTGCGCAGCACCGTGGAGTCGGTGAGGTCGCGCTGCCAGCGCGAGATGGGCAGCTTCTCGGCCAGGTGGGCCAGGATGGCGTTGGCCAGGCCGAGGTTGCCTTCCGAGTTCTCGAAGTCGATGGGGTTGACCTTGTGCGGCATGGTCGAGGAGCCGACCTCGCCCTCCTTGAGGCGCTGCTTGAAGTAGCCCAGCGAGATATAGCCCCAGACGTCGCGGTCGAAGTCGATGAGGATGGTGTTGAAGCGCTGCACCGCATGGAAGTACTCGGCGATGTAATCATGCGGCTCGATCTGGGTGGTGTAGGGGTTCCACGCCAGGCCCAGGGACTCCACGAAGGCGCGGGCATTGGCCTCCCAGTCCACCTCCGGGTAGGCAGAGAGGTGGGCGTTGTAGTTGCCTACGGCGCCGTTGATCTTGCCCAGGATCTCGACCTGCTCGAAGGCCTTCACCTGGCGCTCCAGGCGGTAGGCCACGTTGGCCATTTCCTTGCCCAGGGTGGTGGGGGAGGCGGTCTGGCCGTGGGTGCGGGAGAGCATGGGCAGGGTGGCGTAACGGCGGGCGAGGGCCTTGACGGCCTCCAGCACCTGGCGCATGGACGCCAGCAGCACGTCCCGGCCCTGCTTCAGCATGAGGCCGTGGGAGGTGTTGTTGATGTCCTCGGAGGTGCAGGCGAAATGGATGAACTCGGACACCTTCGCCAGCTCGGGCACGCCCGCGACGCGGTCCTTGAGGAAGTACTCGACGGCCTTCACATCGTGGTTGGTGGTGCGTTCGGTATCCTTGATCCACTGCGCGTCCGCCTCTGAGAACTCCGCCACCAGCTTGTCCAGGAAGGCATTGGCGGCCGTGGAGAAGGGCGGCACCTCGCCAATGCCGGGATGGGCGGCCAGGCGCTGCAGCCAGCGCACCTCGACCTCGACGCGGGCGCGGATGAGGCCGTACTCGCTGAAGACGGGGCGGAGGGCGTCGACCTTGCCGGCATAGCGGCCGTCGACGGGGGAAAGGGCGGTCAGGGAGGTCAGCGCCATGGCAAATCCGGTCCGGGAGGGTATCGACAAAACGAAGGCGCGAAGTTTACACAGATTCAGGTGGGAACTGCAGGACCCCGGGCGCAGGAAGCTGCCTGTTAGAGTACTTTAATTAGTCGTAGCAAGTGCTTGAAAATACAGGACTCCATCGCTCATGAGGCGAATTGAGGCCGGCCCGCGCCGGCCGCGTCACCCCGGCTGGCCGCAGGTCCTCCTGCTGCTCGCCCTGTTGCTGTCCGTCGGCTCGGCCATGGCGGGCACTGTCTGGCTGCGTGCCGGTACTCCCTTCCTGGAGCCCTATCGCGAGCTCCGCCATTTCTGCCTGCCGCCTGACCGCGCCCCGGCGCCGGCGGCGCTGCTGGCCGCCCCGGAGGCCTGGCCCTGGGGCGGCGGGGGCGACAGCGCCCCCACGCCCGGCTTTACCGCCGACACCTGCTGGTTCCACCTGCGCATCGCCGCCGGCGCCGACGCGCCGCGGGAATGGAGGCTGGTGGTGGCCAACCCGCTGCTCGACTACGTCGAGCTCTTTGCCCGCGACACGGCGGGCGGTACGGTGACCCGCCAGGAGGCCGGCCTGTCACTGCCGGTCGCGGTCCGGCCCTACCGTTACCACAACTTCGTGTTTCCGCTGGCGCTGGCCCCCGGGGAGGGCCGCGACGTCTTCCTGCGTGTCCGCGCCGACCACATCCAGCTTCCGCTGCAACTGGTGGAGGCGCGGCGCTTCGAGGACCGGGCGCGCAACGAAGTGATGCTGCAGGGCCTGTTCTACGGCGGCATGATCGTCATGATCCTGTACAACCTGCTGCTGTGGCTGCTCGTCCGCGACCCGGTCTACCTGCTCTATGTGCTCTTCGCGGCGGTGATGACGGTGCTGCAGCTCGCGCTGCACGGCCTCGCGCAGCTTTACCTGTGGCCGCGTGCCACCACCTTCAGCCACTACTCCGTCAGCCTGCTCATGCCGCTGGCGCTGGTCTTCAACAGCCTCTTCGTCCTGGAGTTCCTGGAGCTGCGCCGGCGCGCCCCGGGCTGGTCGCGCCTGCTGCGGGCGCTGATGGGCGGGGGCGTGCTGCTGCTGGCGCTGGTGCCGGTGGCGGGCACCGGGTTCACCGACCCCCTGAGCGTGGCCGGCCTGCTGGTGATGTGGGTGAGCGGGCTGGCGCTCGGCGTGTCGCGCTCGGCCGCCGGCGACCCCGAGGCGCGCATCTTTACCCTGGCCTGGGGCTGCTTTCTCACCGGCGGCATCCTCATCGGCCTCAACAAGTTCGACGTGCTGCCGCGCAACCTGCTCACCGAGAACCTGCTCCAGCTGGGCAGCTTCCTCGAGGTGGTGCTGCTGTCCATGGCGCTGGCGCGGCGCATCAACCGCCTGCGCTCCGCCCAGGTGGCGGCCGAGCGCGAGCGCGGCCAGGCGCGCCTGGAGGCGCTGGAGGCCGAGGCGCGCAGCCAGGCCAAGGGCGAGTTCCTGGCGCGCATGAGCCACGAGATCCGCACGCCCATGAACGCGGTGCTGGGCCTCGCCCAGCTCATGCGCGACACCTCGCTGACGCCGGTGCAGCGCAATTACATCGACACCCTGTTCAATTCCGGCGAGGCGCTGCTGGCCGTGCTCAACGACATCCTCGACTTTTCCAAGATCGAGGCCGGCAAGCTGAGCCTGGAGGCGGCGCCCTTCAACCTGCAGGCGCTGCTGGCCGACTGCATGACGGTGTTCACGCTCAACGCCCGCGAGAAAGACCTGCAGCTCGTGAGCGAGGTCGACCCGTCCCTGCCCGAATGGGTTGGCGGCGATGTCATCCGCCTGCGCCAGGTGCTGCTCAACCTGCTCTCCAACGCCATCAAGTTCACCCCTTCGGGGCGCGTGTGCCTGCGCGCGCGCGTGGTCGGGCCCGCGGACGCCGATCCGGCGCAGCTGCGCTTCGAGGTGGCCGACACCGGCATCGGCATGACGCGCGAGCAGCAGCGCAACCTGTTCCAGTCCTTCCAGCAGGCGGACGCGTCCATCACCCGGCGGTTCGGTGGCACCGGCCTCGGCCTGGCCATCTCGCGCCAGCTGGTGCAGCTGATGGGGGGCGCCATCGGCGTGGAGAGCGCCCCCGGCCGCGGCTCCACCTTCTGGTTCGAGATCGCGCTGCCGCGCGCCGAACCCGCGCCGGCGCCCGACCTGGCGGCGGGCCGCAGCCAGCGCCTGGGCGGCCTGCGCGTGCTGGTGGTGGAGGACAATGCCGTCAACCGCACGGTCATCACCGGCATGCTCAACCAGCTCGGCATCCGGCCGCGGGTGGCCGTCAACGGCGCCGAGGCGCTGCAGGTGCTGGACACCGGCGCCGACGACATCGACCTGGTGCTGATGGATTGCGAAATGCCGGAGCTCGACGGCTATGAGGCGACGCGGCGCTGGCGCGCGCTCGAGCGGGAGCGGCAGCGCCGCCACCTGCCGGTGATCGCGCTGACCGCGCATGCCCTGCCGGAGGACCGCATGCGTTGCCTGCGCGCGGGCATGGACGACTACCTCACCAAGCCGGTGATGCTGGAGGCGCTGTCGGCGCGACTGTCGGCCTGGCGGCCGGGTCCGCGCGCGCCGGCGGCGCCGGGCGGGCGCGGGGCGGGGGAGGCCGGCTAGCGGTTCTCGGCGATGATGGCGCGGATCTCGCCCAGCACGCGGCCGCGGGTGAAGACCAGCTGCCAGCGGCGCCCGCCCAGGCGATGCCAGAGCCAGGCGGCGCGCACGCCGGCCAGCAGCACCGCGCGGATCTGCTCGGGCACCGCGCCACCGGCCAGGTGGCGCTTGTCGCCCTTGACGCGGATGCGGAAGTCCAGCGTGCCCAGCGTGTCCACATAGGCGGCGGCCAGCCTGCGCACCAGCAGGGGTTCCTGCACGGCGGCGAAGTGGGCACGCTGCGCCACCGCGCCCTCCAGGCGCGCCCGCAGCTCGGCCAGCAGGCGCGGCGAGCGCGCCAGCTTGCGCTCCAGGTGCATGAGGGCCAGCGCATAGCGCACGATCTCGCCCTGGCGCGGATGAGGGTGGCGCAAGGGCTGGAAGAAGGTCTGCTCCACGGCGCCGAGGCCGACGCGCAGGTGGCGGCCGCCGTCGCCGAAGATGGAGACGGGGTCGTCGCTGTCCAGCACCAGGATGCTGCCGAGCGACGCGTCCAGCGCGACCGGGTCGCAGTGGCCGCGCCAGGCCAGGCTGTCGGCCAGGCTGGCGGCCTGGAAAATGCCGGCGAGGGCGAGGGTCTTCCGGCGCCGCGGCGTCATCGCGTCAGCTCCAGGTCGATTCGATGACGCCACCGCCCAGGCAGACCTCACCCTGGTAGAACACCACCGACTGCCCCGGCGTCACCGCGCGCTGCGCCTGCGCGAATTCCACCACGTAGCCGTCGGCGTCCTTCGCCACGCGGCAGGCCTGGTCGGGCTGGCGGTAGCGCGTCTTGGCGTGGCAGGCCAGCGGCAGGGCGGGTTCGCCGGTGACCCAGTCCACGACGCGCGCGCGCAGACAGCGGCTCATCATGAGCGGATGCTCGTGGCCCTGGCCGATCACCAGCACGTTGCGCGCGAGATCCTTGTGCACCACGTACCAGGGCGCCTCCGCGGCATCCTTCTGGCCGCCGACGCCGATGCCCTCGCGCTGGCCGAGCGTGTAGTACATGAGGCCCTGGTGCGTGCCGATGACCTTGCCGGCGTCGGTCTCGATGGCGCCCGGCTGCGCCGGCAGGTACTGCTGCAGGAAGTCGCGGAAGCGGCGCTCGCCGATGAAGCAGATGCCGGTGGAATCCTTCTTGGCCGAGTTCACGAAGCCCTGCGCGGCCGCGATGCGGCGCACCTCGGGCTTCTCCAGCGCGCCCACCGGGAACAGGGTGCGCGCGATCTGGCGGCCGCCCACCGCATGCAGGAAGTAGCTCTGGTCCTTGTTGGGGTCCAGTCCCTTGAGCAGGGTGGCGCAGTCGGGGTCGTCGCCGCGGCGCGTGTAGTGGCCGGTGGCGATGAAGTCGGCGCCCAGCACCACCGCGTAGTCCAGGAAGGCCCTGAACTTGATTTCCTTGTTGCACAGGATGTCGGGGTTGGGCGTGCGCCCGGCGCGGTATTCGGCCAGGAAATGCTCGAACACGCGGTCCCAGTACTCGGCGGCGAAGTTGGCCGTGTGCAGGCGGATGCCGAGGCGGTCGCACACCGCCTGGGCGTCGGCCAGGTCGGCCTTCGCGGTGCAGTATTCGGTGCCGTCGTCCTCCTCCCAGTTCTTCATGAACAGGCCTTCGACCTGGTAGCCCTGCTGCTGCAGGAGCCAGGCGGACACCGAGGAGTCCACGCCGCCGGACATGCCGACGATGACGCGGGTCTGGGACTGGGGCTTCATGCTCACCTCGCCGGTTCAGGCATGGTGCTCGTGCACGAGGCCGAGCGGATAGGCGATGCCCGCCGCCGCGTCCTCGACGCACTTCAGGACCAGGGGACTGCGCAGCCGTCCGCAGGCGGCCAGTTCGTCGCGGGTCAGCCACGCCGCGCGCAGGATGCCCTCGTCCAGGGCGCGCTCCGGGTGGTGGGTCACCGCCTCGGCGCGGAAGCAGGCGCGGTAGTAGGTGAGGTCGCGGTTGAACGGCGGCGTGTACACGTACAGGCCGAGGAAGCCGGTCAGGCGCACGTCCCAGCCGGTCTCCTCCAGCGCCTCGCGCACGGCGGCCTGCTCCAGGGTCTCGCCCTTTTCGACATGGCCGGCGGGCTGGTTGTAGACTATGCGCCCCAGCTCGGCGCTTTCTTCCACGACAAGGAAGCGGCCGTCGCGCTCGATCACGACCGCGACGGTGACATGCGGTTCCCAGCCCATCTGGCGGCCCCTGCGGTAAAAAGGCCGCCATCCTAGCGCAGCAGGCGTCCCATGAGTACCGATTCCCTTCCGCCGCCCACCCTGACGCACCTGGACGAGCAGGGCGCCGCCCGCATGGTCGACGTGGGCGCCAAGGCCGTGACGGCGCGCACCGCCGTGGCCGAGGCCCGGGTGCGCATGCGCCCGGAGACCCTGGCGCTGATCCAGGCCGGCGGCCTGCCCAAGGGCGACGTCTTCGCCGTGGCGCGCATCGCCGGCATCCAGGCCGCCAAGAAGACCGCCGACCTCATTCCCCTTTGCCACCCGCTCATGCTGTCCGCCGTCGCCGTGGAGCTCGCGCCCGAGGCGCCGGACACCGTGCGCGTCACGGCGACCTGCCGCCTGGCCGGCCAGACCGGGGTGGAGATGGAGGCGCTGACCGCCGCCAGCGTGGCGGCGCTCACCCTCTACGACATGTGCAAGGCGGTGGACCGCGGCATGGTCATCGAACAGGTGCGCCTGCGCGAGAAGACGGGCGGCAAGTCCGGGGAGTTCCATGCGCCATGATCACCGTCCTCTACTTCGCCCGCTTCCGCGAGAAGCTCGGCCAGGACCGCGAGGTGCTGCCGCTGCCGGCGCCCGCCACCGTGCAGGGCCTGCTGGACCTGCTCGTCGCCCGCGGCGGGGAATGGGCCGCCCAGCTGGGGTGCGAGCGCGGGGTGCTGGTGGCGGTGAACCAGCAGATGGCGCCGCGCGACGCGGCGCTGGGGGAGGGCGACGAGGTCGCCGTGTTCCCGCCCGTGACCGGGGGCTGAGGTGGCGGTCCGCATCCGCGTGCAGGCCGCGCCCTTCGACCTCGCCGCCGAGGCGGCGGCGCTGGAGGGCGAGGGCGTGGGCGCGGTCGTGACCTTCACCGGCCTGGTGCGCAACCGCTCCGCCCTGGGCGAGGTTTCGGCCATCGACCTCGAGCACTACCCCGGCATGACGGAGCGCGCCCTCGGCGCCATCGTGGCCGAGGCGGAAGGGCGCTGGCCCTTGCAGGGCGTCACCCTGGTCCACCGCGTCGGCCACCTGCCGGCCGGCGCCCCCATCGTGCTGGTGGCCGTGGCCTCCGCGCACCGTGAGGCCGCCTTCGCGGCCGCGGCCTTCCTGATGGACTACCTCAAGACCCGCGCCCCCTTCTGGAAGAAGGAGTGGGTGGCGGGCGCGGCCCACTGGGTGGAGGCGAAGGCGAGCGACGCGGCGGCCGCGGCGCGCTGGCAGGCGCCCGGCGTCGACTGAGGCCGGCCGCCGGCGCCTTCCCCGGCTGCGTCGGCCGCGTGTCCACCCCGTCGCCCCGGCGCGGCCCGGGCAGGTCATCGATGCCGACCTCCACCTCGCGCCACTTCCCGGGCGCCAGCCCCTGCAGCGACCACGGCCCGATGGCCACGCGCACCAGGCGCAGGGTGGGAAAGCCCACCGCCGCGGTCATGCGCCGCACCTGGCGGTTGCGGCCTTCGCGCAGGGTCAGCTCCAGCCAGCTGGTGGGAATGCTGGCGCGGTGGCGGACGGGGGGATGGCGCTCCCACAGCGGCGGCGGGGCCAGGTGGCGCGCCGTGGCGGGCAGGGTGGGACCGTCGTTCAGCACCACGCCGCGGGCGAGGGCGGCGAGGGCGGCATCCGTGACCTCGCCCTCCACCTGCACCCAGTAGGTCTTGGGCAGCTTCCAGCGCGGATCGGCGATGCGCGCCTGCAGCACGCCGTCGCCGGTCAGCAGCAGCAGGCCCTCGGAGTCATGGTCCAGGCGCCCGGCCGGGTAGATCCCGGGCAGGGACAGGTAGTCGGCCAGGACCGGGCGGCCGTCCTTGTCGCGGAACTGGCAGAGCACGCCGTAGGGCTTGTTGAACAGGACGAGGCGGGGCATGGCGGGACCGGTGCGGGCGACTGCCTGAAAAATGGGCAGTTCGCAGACTGAATGACATATTTTCCGATTCTAAGGGTTATTAAGGCCATTGCATCGGGATATACTTACCGCCGGAAGAGCCTATCCCCATGGACCGTCCTCACCCCCATGGGAAGTCGTGCAACGACGCCGACGCAGCGCAGCTACCCGCCCGCTTCGGGTCATCGCTTCGATCACAGGCGGCTCTCATCCGGCTCCCGACGCCTCTGTGACAAGCCCTGACCCCCGCCGCTGGCCCCTTCCCCGAAGGTTTCTGGGGATAGGTTCTATCGTCCGCCGACATTCATTGCTACCACAACGATATCGGCAGGCTTCCAGTCACAAACTGCACCCCCCGGGAGTACCTGCATAATGGGTTACCAGAAGATCACGGTCCCGGCTGATGGCGACAAAATCACCGTCAACGCCGACCTGTCCCTGAACGTCCCCAACTACCCCATCATTCCCTTCATCCAGGGCGACGGCATCGGCGTCGACATCACGCCGGTCATGATCAAGGTGGTAAACGCTGCTGTTGCAAAGGCCTATGGCACCAAGCGCGCCATTTCGTGGATGGAGATCTACTGTGGCGAGAAGGCCACCAAGGTCTACGGTCCCGACGTGTGGATGCCCGAGGAAACCTTCGAGGCCCTGCGCGAATTCGTCGTCTCCATCAAGGGTCCCCTGACCACCCCGGTCGGCGGCGGCATCCGCTCCCTGAACGTGGCCCTGCGCCAGGAACTCGACCTCTACGTCTGCATGCGTCCGGTGCGCTGGTTCCACGGCGTGCCGAGCCCGGTGCAGCACCCCGAGCTCACGGACATGATCATCTTCCGCGAGAACTCCGAGGACATCTACGCCGGCATCGAGTGGAAGGCGGACAGCCCCGAGGCCATCAAGGTCATCAAGTTCCTGCGCGAGGAAATGGGCGTCACCAAGATCCGCTTCCCCGAAGGCTGCGGCATCGGCATCAAGCCGGTGTCCAAGGAAGGCACCCAGCGCCTGGTGCGCAAGGCCATCCAGTTCGCCATCGACAATGACAAGCCCTCGGTCACCCTGGTGCACAAGGGCAACATCATGAAGTACACCGAAGGGGCCTTCAAAGACTGGGGCTACGAGCTGGCCCGCGACCGCTTCGGCGCCGAGCTGATCGACGGCGGCCCCTGGATGAAGATGAAAAACCCCAAGACGGGTAAGGACATCATCATCAAGGACGTCATCGCCGACGCCTTCCTGCAGCAGATCCTGATGCGCCCGGCCGAGTACTCGGTCATCGCCACCCTGAACCTGAACGGCGACTACATCTCCGACGCCCTGGCGGCGGAGGTGGGGGGCATCGGCATCGCCCCGGGCGCCAACATCGGCGGCTCCGTCGCCATGTTCGAGGCGACCCACGGTACCGCGCCCAAGTACGCCGGCCAGGACAAGGTCAACCCGGGCTCCATCATCCTCTCCGCGGAGATGATGCTGCGCCACATGGGCTGGACCGAGGCGGCTGACCTCATCATCAGGGGCATGGAAGGCGCCATCAACGCCAAGACCGTGACCTATGATTTCGAGCGCCTGATGCCCGACGCCACCCTGCTGCGCTGCTCCGAGTTCGGCGACGCCATGATCAAGCACATGGACTGACGCCGCCGCCCGGCAACACAAAAAGCCCGCGTTTGCGGGCTTTTTTGTCGCTGCGCGACCGGGTCAGGCGTGGCTGGGGGCGGCGACCGCGGGCTCGTCGCCCGCCGCGACGCCGGCGGCGCTGGCGGCGGGCGAGTGCAGGGGGCGCAGGTTGACGGCGTGGAAGCCGTTGCCGTGGGCCTGGATGTCGAAATGCACGAACTGGCCGGCCTTGAGGCTCTTGTAGCCGTCCATCTGGATGTAGGAGTAGTGGACGAACAGGTCGTCACCGCCCGTGTCGGGGCGGATGAAGCCGTAGCCCTTGGCGTTGTTGAACCACTTCACGCTTCCCGTGGCCATGATCTTTCCCTCGCTTGCCGGGGCGCGAGCCGGCTGCTTTGTTGTTTGAAGCGCCAATGTATTGTTTTTGTTTGAGGCCAGTAATTGGTCAAAATTTCTACCACGGCCCGGATTACTGTCAAGGGCCGCCGGGGCGGGTCTGCCACGACCGGACGTACGGCGGTATCATGGTCCTAGTGGCAGGTTTGTCCCTTGTATTTTCCTCCCGTCAGTCCCATACCATTGTTGCAGATGCGCCATGAGAAAAAGCCCAGTGAGTCGCCTAGTCTTTTCGTATGAGGTCCGCGCCGCGGGCGAGCCGTCGCCCAGCGTCCCGGAAGGCGACCTGGCGGTACAGGAGACGCGGCCGGAGCTGGCCCCGCCTCCGCGGTACAAGGTAGTCATCATGAACGACGACTACACACCCATGGATTTTGTGGTAGAGGTACTGGAAAGCTTCTTCAACATGGACCGCGAAAAGGCCACCCGGGTGATGCTCACCATTCACACCGAGGGGCAGGCGACCTGCGGGATCTATACCCGCGACATCGCCGAAACCAAGGCCGCGCAGGTCGTCGACTACGCCCAGCAGAACCAGCATCCGCTGCTATGCCGCGTGGAACAGGCCTGAGTCCTGCATGGTGGATGTTACGCCGGCCATGCGGACCAGGGGCGGGTAGGGCAAGGCCCGGGCGATGTCCGTCCGGGTCGTTACGGTCGTAACGCAAGGGGAGGCTACATGCTGAGTCGTGATCTTGAAGTAACCCTGAATCTCGCCTTCCGCGACGCGCGGGCAAAGCGCCACGAGTTCATGACCGTCGAGCACCTGCTGCTCGCGCTGCTGGACAACGAATCCGCCGCCAAGGTCCTGAAGGCCTGCGGCGCCGACATCACCGGCCTGCGCCGCGACCTCGGCCACTTCGTGGACGAGACCACGCCGCTGATCCCGGCCCACGAGACCGAGCGCGAGACGCAGCCCACGCTGGGCTTCCAGCGCGTGCTGCAGCGCGCCGTCTTCCACGTGCAGTCCTCCGGCAAGAAGGAGGTCACGGGCGCCAACGTGCTGGTCGCCATCTTCTCCGAACAGGAATCGCAGGCGGTCTACTTCCTCAAGAAGCAGTCCATCGCCCGCATCGATGTCGTCAACTACATCTCCCACGGCATCTCCAAGGTGCACGACGAGAGCGCGCCCCAGGAGCCGCCCCAGGAGTCCATGCAGGACGAGGAGGCGGGCGGCGAGGCCGCGCCCAAGAGCGCGCTCGAAGCCTACGCCAGCAACCTCAACGAGATGGCCCGCGCCGGCAAGATCGACCCGCTGGTGGGCCGCGACGAGGAGATCGAGCGCGCCGTGCAGATCCTCTGCCGCCGCCGCAAGAACAACCCGCTGCTGGTGGGCGAGCCCGGCGTCGGCAAGACCGCCATCGCCGAGGGCCTGGCCTGGCTGATCATCGAGGGCAAGGTGCCGGACGCCATCGCCAACAGCGTGGTGTACTCGCTG
>DASUDN010000129.1:0-18449 GCA_036275595.1 Moraxellaceae bacterium | reverse complement strand
CTTTGCTTGTAAAAACAAGCAGCTCCACGTTAGAGTTCAGGCACTATAAAAAGAGGCGACACCCAAGGTAACCCGTCTTGATCGCATGGACCTCGGCCGCTGCCACCGACGTGGGTAGCAAGCGCAAGATCAACGAAGACGCCCTGCTGGCCCGTCCCGAGGCCGGCCTCTGGGTGGTGGCCGACGGCATGGGCGGCCATGCCGCGGGCGATGTCGCGAGCCATGCCGTGATCCACCCGCTCGGCCTGGTCGAGCGCGGCGACTCCCTGCCCGACTTCGTCGAGGCGGTCGAGGACTCGATCATGCAGGTCAACCAGCAGCTGCGCGACTACGCCACCAACGAGCTGGGCGGCCGCACCGTCGGCAGCACCGTGGTCTCCCTCATCCTCTCCCAGCGCACCGGCGTCTGCCTGTGGGCGGGCGATTCCCGCCTCTACCGCCTGCGCCAGGGCCAGCTGACCCGCCTGTCGCGGGACCATTCCGCGGTGCAGGAGATGGTCGAGGCCGGCGCCCTCACCCAGGCCGAGGCCGACCGCCATCCCAAGTCCAACGTCATCACCCGCGCCGTGGGCGGCGCCGAGCACCTGTTCGTGGACTCGGCGGTGTTCGCGCCCGAGCCGGGCGATACCTACCTGCTGTGCAGCGACGGCCTCTACAACGAGGTGGCCGAGGACAGCATCCGCCGCAAGCTCGCGCTCGACGAGGAGGAGGCCGCGCGCCGCCTCGTCGACGAGGCCCTGCACAACGGGGGCCGCGACAATATTTCCGTGGTCGTCGTGAAAGTGACGGACGTGCACTGATGGCCGAATACCTCGCCGAGAACTCCCGCCTGCGCCTGCTGTCGCGGCGCTATTCCGAAGGCCAGATCAGCTTCGAGGACTACCGCGCCGCCCGCCGCGAGATTCTCGTCGCGCTGGAATCCGGCGAGGTCCAGGCCAGCGCCGCGCCGCTCAACCCCGAGCCCGAGCCGGCGACGGCCACCGCGCCGGCGGCGCCGGCCATTCCCGACGATGAGACCGTGTTCCTGAAAACCATGCCGCCGCAGGTGCCCGTGAACGGGGCCGCCACGGTGGCCGCGCCCGAGGCGCCGACCGGCTGGGACGCGCACACGCGCGTGCTGGCGGTGGTGCTGGCCGTCGCCTTCGTCCTTGCCCTGGGCGCGCTGTTCTACGTCTTCGCGCTCTGAAACTTCGCGCAGGGATGCGTCCAACCCCCGAACAGGCCCATGACCGCTTCCGCCGACCCTGACCGCCACCGCAATCCCGTCGCCCGCCTGCGCGCCCTCGGCTCCCGCCTCGTGCACCAGCGCCGCTCCGTGGTGCGCGACCTCGGCCTCGTGGCGCGCAACATCACCTCGCTGCCCTGGATCATCTTCCCGCTGAAGTCGGAGGAGGGCGTGCGCCCGGAGTTCCATCCCGCCAGCTACCAGAGCCGCTGGGAATACCTGAGCGTGGTGGGGCAGGTGCTGCTGCCGGTGGAGCGCGTGTCCGCCTCCGAGGGTACGCGCGTGGTGATCCCGCCCAACTACCAGTGGAGCGAGACCTCCAAGCAGTCCAAGTGGTTCTTCCTCAACGGCATCTGCACCGCGCCCAGCATGGCGCTGCTGGAGACCGAGGAGCTGGCCCGCGCCTTCCACCGCCCCATCCACCTGGTGCACACGCCCACCTATGGCGTGGTCTGGGACCTGTGGGACGCCATCACCGCCCGCACCCTGCGCAAGGACGGCAAGCTGGCGCAGCCCGCCTTCAAGATCGTGCGCAATGCCCTGCTCTCGCACGAGCACGTGGTGATGCTCTGCTACTCGCAGGGCACCATCATCGCCAGCTACATCGTGCGCAAGATCTTCAAGGACCCCGAGCTGCGCAAGCATGCGCACAAGCTGGAGATCTACTGCCTGGCCGGCGTCGCCGACAGCATGCACATCGACTACCCGCTCACCGCCGAGCACGGCCATCCCGTGCCCTACGTGGAGCACTTCGCCAACGGGCAGGACTTCTTTGCCCGCATCGGCGTGCTGTCGCACTACTACTCGACGTCGGGGGCGGTGTTCGTGCGGCCGGAAAAGAAGGGCCACATGCTCACCGACCACTACATTCCCGGCATCGTCCGCGGCGACTACTGCCAGGGGCGCTCGCGCCTCAGCAAGTACGTGGGCGGGCGCATCCCGGCCGACACCGACTACGTGGCCTTCGACCGACGGCGCTGAGCGCGCCAAGAAAAAACGCCGCGATCGCGGCGTTTTTTATGGAGCTGCTTCGGGCGGGGTCAGGGCGGGAGCGTCCTAGCGCTCCTTCTCGGCGAACCAGCCCAGCAGGCGGCGCTTGCCGCGCGGCTCCGGCGGCAGCCGCCAGACCCGGGTGGCGGAGAGCTGGTCGTGCCAGGTCAGGCGCAGGGGGCTCCACAGCATCCACAGGTAGTTGCCGAGGAAGCCCAGCGACACGCTCAGCAGGAAGGCGGCCGGGGCCTGGAAGGCCAGCCGCGACATCAGGCCGCAGGCCAGGGGGAAGAGGCAGGCGGCGGCGCAGCGGGCGATGGCGTCGCGCCAGCGCAGGCGGCTGCCGTCGGCGCGCAGCACCTTGAGGCGCAAGGTCTGCATGCCCAGGGTCTGGCCGGCGCGCGTCCAGAAGTAGCCGTAGAAGAGCCAGGTGACCGCCACCAGCGCCGGCGTCAGCACCAGGTTGCGGTAGGCCGGCGCGACCACGGCCAGCTCGTGCTTGCGCGCGGCCGCCTCGGGCGTGCCGAGGGGCACCAGCAGGGCGGCGGTGATCATCCACAGCGCCACCAGCAGCAGGCCGTCGTAGCTGATGCAGAACAGGCGCAGCAGCAGGCCGGCCGGGACGGGGGCGTCGGGAACGGGCGCTGCAGGTCCGGCAGGCGGCGCCTGGCGGCGGGAGGAGCGGGACATGACGGTCTCGTATGCAGTCGCAGGATGGTGCCGAGAGTCGGAATCGAACCGACACGCCCTCGCGGGCAACGGATTTTGAGTCCGCCGCGTCTACCAGTTCCGCCATCCCGGCACAGGGACTGGACCCGCCCGGAAACCCGGCGAGCCTGGAGAGGGGGCGATTATACGGCCCCCCCCGGTTACTGCAACGGCAAAGCCCGGCCTTGCTATACTCCGCCGCTGTTTTGCGCCCGCCCAGGCCCCGCCCCCCATGAAACTCAGCGACTTCCACTTCGACCTGCCGGACGGGCTCATTGCCCGCCACCCCGAGGCCGTGCGCTCCGCCTCCCGGCTGCTGCGCGTGGACGGCCGCAGCGGCGGGCGCATCCACGGCCGCTTCACCGACCTGCCGGACCTGCTGGCCCCGGGCGACCTGCTGGTCTTCAACGACACCCGCGTCATGCCGGCCCGCCTGTTCGGGCACAAGGCCTCCGGGGGGCGCTTCGAGCTCCTGGTGGAACGCATCACCGCCCCGGACGAGGCGCTGGTGCACCTGCGCGCCAGCAAGTCGCCGAAGGCCGGCTCGCGGCTGGACTTCGCGGCGGGCGTCAGTGCCGAGATGGTGGAGCGCGTGGACAGCCTGTTCCGCCTGCGCTTCTCGCGGCCGGTCATGGACGTGCTGATGGCACAGGGCGAGCTGCCGCTGCCGCCCTACATGAACCGTCCCGCCGCGGGCGCGGACGCGGAACGCTACCAGACCGTCTATTCGCGCCCGGACAAGACCGCCTCCGCCGCCGCGCCCACCGCCGGCCTGCACTTCGACGAGGCCACCTTTGCCGCCCTAGCGGCGCGCGGCGTGGAAAAGGCCTTCGTCACCCTGCACGTGGGGGCCGGGACCTTCCTGCCGGTGCGCGTCGAGGACGTCACCACCCACAAGATGCACAGCGAATGGCTGTCGGTGAGCCCCGGGACCGTGGCCGCCATCCGCGCCGCCAAGGCCCGCGGCAGCCGCGTGGTGGCGGTGGGCACGACCTCGGTGCGCTCGCTGGAGACGGCCGCGCGCGACGCCGAACCGGGCGAATGGCTGCGTCCCTACGAGGGCGAAACCGACATCTTCATCTACCCCGGCTACGACTGGCGCGTGGTGGATGCCCTGGTCACCAACTTCCACCTGCCGGAATCCACGCTGCTCATGCTGGTCTGCGCCTTCGCCGGCCAGGACGCGGTCATGGCCGCCTACCGCGAGGCCGTGCGCGAGCGCTACCGCTTCTTCAGCTATGGCGACGCCATGTTCCTGACGCGGCGGGATTGAACAGCAGGTCGGGCTCAAGCCCGACCCACGCCCAACGAGAGATGACCATGAAATTCACGCTGAAGGCCACCGATGGCCGCGCCCGCCGCGGCGAGCTCGACTTCCCGCGCGGCAAGGTGCAGACCCCGGCCTTCATGCCGGTCGGCACCTACGGCACGGTCAAGGCCATGCTGCCGCGCGACATCGGCGAGATCGGCGCCGAGATCATCCTTGGCAACACCTTCCATCTCTGGCTGCGGCCCGGCACCGAGGTGGTCAAGGCGCATGGCGACCTGCACGACTTCGTCAACTGGGACAAGCCCATCCTCACCGATTCCGGCGGCTTCCAGGTGTTCTCGCTGGGCAAGCTGCGCAAGATCACGGAAGAGGGCGTCACCTTCGCCTCGCCCATCACCGGCTCCAAGGTCTTCCTGAGTCCCGAGGTGTCCATGCAGGTGCAGCACGACCTGGGCTCCGACATCGTCATGATCTTCGATGAATGCACCCCCTATCCGGCCACCGAGCAGCAGGCGCGCGACTCCATGCTGCTGTCGCAGCGCTGGGCGAAGCGCTCCAAGGCCGAGTTCGAGCGGCTGGAGAACCCCAACGCCCTCTTCGGCATCGTCCAGGGCGGCATGTACCGCCACCTGCGCGAGGAGTCCCTGGCCGGCCTGACCGCTATCGGCTTCCACGGCTACGCCATCGGCGGCCTGTCGGTGGGCGAGCCCAAGGAGGAGATGCTGGGGGTGCTGGACTACCTGCCGCCCCTGCTGCCGGCCGACCGGCCGCGCTACCTGATGGGGGTGGGCAAGCCCGAGGACATCGTCGAGGCGGTGCGCCGCGGCGTGGACATGTTCGACTGCGTCATGCCCACCCGCAATGCCCGCAACGGCCACCTCTTCACCACGGACGGGGTGGTGCGCATCCGCAACAGCCAGCACAAGACCGACACCGGCCCCCTGGACGCGGACTGCGACTGCTACACCTGCCGGAACTTCAGCCGGGCCTACCTGCACCACCTCGACAAGTGCCAGGAAATCCTCGGCGCCCAGCTCAACACCCTGCACAACCTGCGCTATTACCAGCGCCTCATGGCTGGTTTGCGCGAGGCAATCGAACACGGTACATTGCAGCGCTTCGTGGACGCCTTCTATGCCCGGCGAGGCCTGCCAACCCCTTCAATCTAAAGGGTTTTTTAACGTCGGTGCCGGTCCTGGAAGACGGCCCGGACGCCTGAATCAACGGAGAGATCCATGAGCTTTTTCATTGCCGAGGCCTTTGCCGCCGACGCCCCCGCCCCCGGTGGCCAGTCCCCGTTCCAGCTGCTCTTCACCTTCGGCCTGTTCGCGGTCGTCTTCTACTTCATGCTGCTGCGTCCCCAGCTCAAGCGCCAGAAGGAGCACAAGGCCCTGATGGACGCCCTGCAGAAGGGTGACGAGGTGGTGTTCGCCGGCGGCCTCGTCGGCACCTTGACCAAGGTCGAGGGCGACTTCGCCGTGATCGAGCTGACCAGCAATGTCGAGGTCAAGGTGCAGCGCGCCTCGATCGTCGCGACGCTGCCCAAGGGCACCATCAAGAACATCTAAGAAAAGAAGCGACGCGGCCCGGGACGCCGGGCTGCGGGCATCGAGGTCCCCATGCGCGTTTCCCTGTGGAAGTCCCTGCTGATCCTGGTGGTTCTGGTGGTCAGCGTGCTGTACTCCCTTCCCAACCTCTATCCCGACGAGCCCGCCCTGCAGGTGACCGGCGCCAACGCCTCGGTCCCGGTCGACCAGTCCGTGCTCGAGAATGCCTCGCGCGCCCTCACCGTGGCCGGCATTCCCTTCCACGATGCCGCCATCCTGGGCCGCAAGGGCAAGGAAAGCGTGCTGCTGCGGGTGAACAACACCGCCGACCAGCTCCACGCCCAGGACGTGCTGCGCCGCGAGCTCGGCGACAAGTACGTGGCCGCCCTCAACCTCGCGCCCACCACCCCGGCCTGGCTCACCGCCATCCGCGCCACGCCCATGAAGCTCGGCCTCGACCTCCGCGGTGGCGTGCACTTCCTGCTGGAAGTGGACATGTCCAAGGCCCTGGAGCAGCGCCAGGAGTCCTACATCACCGACATGAAGGCGCGCCTGCGCGAGAAGAAGCTGGCCTACCGCAGCATCGGCGAGCGCGGCCAGGGCTTCACGCTCAAGTTCGAGAAGGCGGACGAGCGCCAGAAGGCCGAGGAACTGCTCAAGTCCGAGTTCAATGAATTCACCTATGCCCGCCGCGACACGCCGGAGGGCTTCTTCACCGACCTCGATTTCACCCCGGCCAAGCTGCGCGAGCTCAGCGACTACGCGGTGAACCAGAACCTCACCACCATCCGCAACCGTGTCAACGAACTCGGCGTGGCCGAGCCGCTGGTGCAGCGCCAGGGCATGAACCGCATCGTGGTGGAGCTGCCCGGCATCCAGGATACCGCCGAGGCCAAGCGCATCCTCGGTCGCACCGCCAGCCTGGAATTCCGCATGGTCGACCCGGAGCACAGCGAGGCCGTGGGCGGCATCGCGCCCCCGGGCAGCGAGGTCTATCCCTTCAAGGACAACCGCGAGCCGCCGGTGGTCCTGCTCAAGCGCAAGATCGTGACCGGCGACCGCGTGGTGAACGCGCAGTCCAGCTTCGACGAGTTCTCCAACCCCAAGGTCGACATCACCCTCGACTCGCGCGGCGGCAAGCTCATGGCCGACGCGACCCAGAACAACGTCGGGCGCCAGATGGCGGTGCTGTTCGTGGAGTCGCGCCAGCAAAGCCGCATGACCACCGACGAGAGCGGCAAGCAGGTCGAGGTCAAGCAGAACGTCACCGAGAAATACGTGATCAACCGCGCCACCATCCAGTCCATGCTGGGCTCGCGCTTCCAGATCACCGGCCTGGATTCCCCGGCCGAGGCCGCCGAACTGGCGCTGCTGCTGCGCGCCGGCGCGCTCGCCGCGCCCATGTACTTCGTCGAGGAGCGCACCATCGGCCCGTCCCTCGGGGCCGAGAACATCCGCCGCGGCGTGCATGCGACGCTGTGGGGCTTCCTCGCCATCGCGCTGTTCATGATCGTCTACTACCAGGTGTTCGGCGTGATCTCCGTGGTCGCGCTGGCCTTCAACCTGGTGTTCCTGACCGCCTTGCTGGGCTTCCTCGGCGCGACCCTGACCCTGCCCGGCATCGCCGCCATCGCGCTGGCGCTGGGCATGGCCATCGACGCCAACGTGCTCATCAACGAGCGCATCCGCGAGGAACTGCGCAACGGCGCGCCGCCACGCACGGCCATCACGGTCGGCTATGAGCGCGCCTTCGGTACCATCGTGGACTCCAACGTGACCACCTTCATCGTCGGCCTGATGCTGCTGCTCTTCGGTTCGGGCCCCGTGCGCGGCTTCGCCGTCGTGCACTGCCTCGGCATCCTCACGTCCATCTTCTCGGCCGTGGTGCTGTCGCGCGCCCTGGTTGACCTCATCTACGGTGGCCGGGCGCGCCTGACCTCCCTGGCCATCGGCCAGGTGTGGAAGCCGAAATCCGCCACGACGCCGGGCAAGTAAGGATTCGAGTCATGGAATTTTTCCGCATCAACAAAGACATCCCCTTCATGCGATATGCACCGGTCTTCAACGTGCTGTCGCTGGTCACCTTCATCCTCGCCGTGGTGTTCCTGTTCAGCCGCGGCCTGCACCTGTCGGTGGAATTCACCGGCGGCACGCTGGTGGAGGTGCGCTATTCGGAGCCGGCCGACCTGGACAAGGTCCGCGAGGCCCTGCGCGCCTCGGGCTTCAAGGACCCCCTGGTGCAGAACTTCGGTTCCCCGCGCAACGTCCTGATCCGCGTGCCGCTCGGCGGCGGCGAGGGCGAGGCCAAGGAGAAGCAGCAGAGCACCCGCGTCATGACGGCCCTGGACCAGGGCGCCCCGGGCGCGAAGCTGGAGCGCGTGGAATACGTGGGCCCGCAGGTGGGCAGCGAGCTGGTGGAGAAGGGGTTGTGGGCCCTGGGCCTCGTGGTCCTGGGCATCGTGATCTACCTGGCCATGCGCTTCGAGTGGCGCTTCTCGGTGTCGGCCATCATTGCCAACCTGCATGACGTGGTCATCATCCTGGGCTTCTTCGCCTTCTTCCAGTGGGAGTTCTCGCTGCCGGTGCTGGCGGCCGTGCTCGCGGTACTGGGCTACTCCGTCAACGAATCGGTCGTGGTGTTCGACCGCGTGCGCGAGACCTTCCTGACGCGGCGCAAGATGACCACGCCGGAAGTGCTGGACCATGCCATCACCAGCACCATCTCCCGTACCATCATCACCCACGGCTGTACCGAGATGATGGTGCTGTCCATGCTGATCTTCGGTGGCGAGGTGCTGCACTACTTCGCGCTGGCCCTCACCATCGGCATCGTGTTCGGCATCTACTCCTCCGTGCTGGTGGCCTCGCCGCTGGTGATGTGGCTGGGCGTCTCGCGCGAGCAGTTCGTGCAGCCCAAGCGCGTCATCGAGGACGATCGCCCCTGAGGTTCGTCCTCGTCCTCGGTTCACCGCTCCAGTACCTCTGCTCCCGCCCCAACGTCCGAGAGTCTTCGGGCGCCGGGGCGGGGGCGCCCTGCCCTGCGGCAGGGACACCCCCACCCCATCACCCAACGCTTTCCGGGGCCCCGGCCGAAGCATGAGCCGGTGGCCGTCGTCGCGGCGGTGCCGCGCCTCAAGCCCCGAACGGCGACCGTTCCCCTTCCTTCTTGTGTAATCTCCGCCCGACCGCTCTCTCCTGAGCCAGCCCTCCCGCAAACTCCACTTCTCTCTCTCGCGCTCCCTCCCTCTCTTGCTCACTTGCCCTTGTGCAAGCGCTCGCCGTTCTGCTGAGGCGAGGCGAAGCCGAGTCCGCCAGCCACGGACCCTGGCACTTGCCGAGGGCACAACGGGAAGTGTGGGGGTGATGGGGTAGGGGTGGTCCTGCCGAAGGGCGGGGCCGCCCCTGCCCCAGCGCCCGAAAAGCACTGGCGGTGGCCACGTGAGCCAAGGGGCCCGGCCCCGAGCGGCACCGGCGGTGACTACGGCAGGGAAGGGCGGGCAATCACGACGCGGAAACGGCGGGACGTGCTGGCAATACCTCGAGCAGCTTCTCGGTGAGCCGCGGCATCAGCAGCGGCTTGGACAGGTAGTCGTCCATGCCGGCCGCCAGGCATTGCGCCCGGTGCTCGGGCAGGGCATGCGCGGTGAGCGCGACCACGGTCAGGCGCGGGCGGCCCTGCGCCGCCTCCCAGGCGCGCAGGCGGCGCGTGGCCTCGAAGCCGTCCATGCCCGGCATCTCGCAATCCATGAACACCACGTCGAAGGCGGGCGCGTCGGGATGCGCCAGCAGCGCCAGCGCGTCCTGTCCACTGCTGGCGAAGGTGGCGGCGATGCCCAGCCGCTGCAGGAAGCCCTGCGTCACCATCTGGTTCACCGGGTTGTCCTCGACCACGAGCACGTGGCGGCCGGCAAAGCTGGCCGGGTCGACCTCGCCGGTGGCGGCGGCCGGCCCCAGGGCCGGCGCCACCGCGGGCGCCAGCACCACCTCGAAGCGGAACAGGCTGCCCTGGCCGGGGGCGGAGCTGACAGTGATGCTGCCACCCATGAGCTCCACGAGTTCCTTGCTGATGGCCAGGCCCAGCCCGGTGCCGCCGTACTGGCGCGAGGTGGAGGTGTCGGCCTGGGTGAAGGAGGTGAAGAGCAGCGGCAGCTTGTCCAGGGCGATGCCGATGCCGCTGTCCTCCACCTCGAAGCGCAGGCGCAGGCGGTCGCCCTCGCGCGCCGCCAGGCTGGCGCGCAGCTGCACGGTGCCGTGGTCGGTGAACTTGATGGCGTTGGCCAGCAGGTTGAGCAGCACCTGGCGCAGGCGCGCCATGTCGCCGTGCACATGCACGGGCAGGTCGCGCCCGCGCTGGCACACCAGGGCCAGCGACTTCTCGCGGGCCTTCAGGCTGAAGATGCGGATGCACTCGTCGAGCAGGTCCAGCAGGTTGAAGTCGGCCTGTTCCAGCTCGACCTTTCCGGCGGCGATCTTGGAGTAGTCCAGGATGTCGTTGATGACGTGCAGCAGGGCGTGCCCGGAATCGCCCAGCGTATCGACGTAGGCCTTCTGGCCCGGGTCGAGCCGGGTGCCCGAGAGCAGGTCGGTGATGCCGATCAATGCGTTCAGCGGCGTGCGGATCTCGTGGCTCATGCGCGCCAGGAACTCGGTCTTGGCGGCGCTTTCCGCCTCCGCCTGCAGCACCGCCTGCTGCTGCTCGTTGCGTTCGCGCTTGAGGGTGTTGAGGCGCTCGGCCAGCGCCAGCGCCAGCATGAGCTGCTGCAGCAGGAAGGTCAGCTCCATGCCCTGCAGCACGGCCAGGAAGGACGTGCCCGGGAAGACGCCCAGGCTGTGCAGCGCCAGCAGCACCCCCATGGCCATGAGCAGGGCCCAGCTGGCAAGGAAGATGCGCGTCTCGCGCGGGCGCGAGGCCAGCTGCGACAGCGCGGCGATGAGGATGATGGCCACCACGGGCAGGGTCATGACCGCCTGCAACGGATAGATCGTGCGCAGCGGCAGCGCGAACTGCAGCGCGGCCAGTCCCGCCAGCGCAAGGCCGGCCAGGCGCAGGCCGAGCGCCATGCCGCGCGCGAGGCCGGCGTTACCGCTCAGGAAGTCGCGCGCGAACAGCGCCGCCGTGCTGAGCATGAGCAGGAGGAAGAAGGGCTGGGCGTGGCCGTTCCAGTCCGTGGCGTCGGGCCACAGGCGATAGGCGATGCCGTTCATGCACAGCAGGTAGAAGAAGCCCGCCGCCATGTACAGCACATAGAAGCGGAACACGGTCTCGCGCACCGCCAGCCACAGGAACAGGTGGTAGAGCAGCAGGCCGGCGATGATCCCGAAGCCGAGGCCGGTCCCCCACTCCAGCAGCTCGTGGCGGGCGCTGAATTCGCGCTCCCCGGCCAGCATTACCGGCAGGTTCAGGGAGCTGGTGGTGGCCACCCGCAGGTAGACGTCCTGCTGCTGGCCCGGGGCCAGCGCCAGCGGCAGGGTAAAGAAGCGGGTGCGCAGCGGGCGTTGCGCAAAGGGTTGGCCGTCGCCGGTCCGCACCGGCGCGAGACCGCTGCCCGGCAGGAAGATGTCGATGCGGTCCAGCACGGGATTGGCGACCTGCAGCACCAGGCGGAGCTCACCGGCGCCGCGGTTGGCGACGCGGAAGCGGAACCAGCAGGGCTCGGCGCGGAAGCCCAGGGCGACCGCGCGCCCCTCCAGGTCCTCGAAGGCGAGGCCCGCCAGCGACTCTGGCGTGGCGCCGGTGCCGGCGTCACAGCGGAAGGCGAGGTAGGGTTCGAGGGCGGTGAGGGCGGGGGCGCGGTCCAGGACCAGCGCGGGGGCGGCATGGAGGGGCAGGCAGAGCAGCCAGCCGCCGAGCAGGAGCAGCAGGCGCGCAACGCCGGCGGACCGGCGCAGGTATCGTGCGGCCTTGCGCATGCGGTGCCTCGCTCCCTGAGTGGATGTCACCGCAGCATACCAGCCCGCGCGCGAGGGCGCGGGGCCCGGGCGACAGGCGCGCGCTCAGCGGCGCAGGCTACCCTCGAGATGGGGGGCGAGGGTGGTGAGGAGCGCCTTCAGCAGCTTGGGATTGCCGGCCACGACGTTGCCCGACTCCAGGTAGTTGTGGCCGCCGGCGAAGTCGCTGACCAGGCCGCCGGCCTCGCGCACGAGCAGGTCGCCCGCGGCCATGTCCCAGGGCGACAGGCCGAACTCGAAGAAGCCGTCGTAGCGGCCGGCCGCGACATAGGCCAGGTCCAGCGAGGCGGCGCCTGGGCGGCGCAGGCCGGCGGTCTGGCTGGCGATGGCCTTGAACATGCCGAGGTAGGCGTCGATGTGGTCCATCTGGTCCGGGCGGAAGGGGAAGCCGGTGCCGATGAGGGCGCCTTCCAGCCCCTTGCGCGCGGTGACGCGCAGGCGGCGGCCGTTCATGGCGGCGCCGCGGCCGCGGCTGGCGGTGAATTCCTCGCGGCGCATGGGGTCCAGCACCACGGCATGCTCGGTCACGCCCTTGTGCTGCACGGCGATGGAGACCGCGAACTGCGGCAGGCTGTGGATGAAGTTGGTGGTGCCGTCGAGGGGATCGATGATCCAGAGCCAGTCCGCGCCTTCGCCCTTGCCCGGGCGCAGGCCACCTTCCTCGCCGAGGAAGCCGTGCGTCGGGTAGGTCTTCTGCAACACCTCGAGGATGGCGCGTTCGGCGGCGCGGTCGACCTTGGTGACGTAGTCGTTGTAGCCCTTGGCCTCGATATCCATGAGGTCCACGCGCTCGGCGGACTGGAAGATGATCTCGCCGGCGGCACGGGCGGCGCGCAGCGCCATGTTGAGCATGGGTTGCATGGGACGGGACTCTGTGAAAGAACGGTAGGCGGCGCATTGTAGCCCAGGCCCGGCAGCGGGGGGAAATCCCGCGGTCGGCCCGGGGAGATACCGCCGGCCGGATTTGCTACCATCCGCGGCCCCGTACCGGCCGGTCCGCTGCCATGCTCGCCAACGTCCGCATCGTCCTCGTCAACACGACGCTGCCCGCCAATATCGGCGCCGCCGCGCGGGCCATGAAGACCATGGGCCTGACCCGCCTCTACCTGGTGGAGCCGAAGGTCTTCCCCAGCGCCGAGGCCACCTCGCTGGCCTCCGGCGCCTCGGACGTGCTGGCGCAGGCCACGGTGGTGGGCAGCTTCGAGGAGGCGGTGGCCGGCTGCTCCCTGGTGCTCGGCACCAGCGCCCGCAGCCGCACCATCCCCTGGCCGCTGATGGACGCGCGCCAGGCCGGCGAGGCGGTGCGCCTGGAGTCGGCGGCGCACGAGGTGGCCATCGTGTTCGGGCGCGAGGACCGCGGCCTGACCAACGAGGAACTGCAGCGCTGCAATTACCATGTCTGCATCCCCACCGACAGCGAGTACGGGGTGCTGAACGTGGCGGCGGCGGTGCAGGTGCTGAGCTACGAGGTACGCATGGCGCACCTGCTGGCCGAGGCGCAGCCCGTGCCGGAGGAGCAGCGCATGCCGGTGCAGTTCCTGCACTGGGACCAGGAAGTGGTGCCCAGCGAGGACATGGAGCGCTTCTACGCGCATTTCGAGCAGATGATGGTGGATACCGGCTTCCTGTCGCCGGACAACCCCCGCCAGCTCATGGCCCGCGCCCGCCGCCTGTTCGGCCGCGTGCGCCTGGACCGCATCGAGTACAACATGTGGCGCGGCATCTTCACCCGGCTGCAGGAGATCGCCGCCGAGCTGACCGCCCTGAAGAAGACGCCGAAGGAATAAGGAGACCGACCATGTTCGACCGCCTGCGCGAAGACATCGCGTCCGTCTTCGACCGCGACCCGGCCGCGCGCACCCGGCTCGAGGTGCTGATCAACTACCCGGGCATCCACGCCAACGTGCTGCACCGCCTGGCGCACCGCCTCTGGCTGGCCGACTGGAAGGGACTGGCGCGCTTCATCTCCACGTTCTCGCGCTGGCTGACCGGCATCGAGATCCACCCGGGCGCGCGCATCGGCCGCCGCTTCTTCATCGACCACGGCATGGGCGTGGTCATCGGCGAGACCGCCGAGATCGGCGACGACGTCACGCTCTACCATGGCGTCACCCTGGGCGGCACCAGCTGGAACGCCGGCAAGCGCCATCCCACCCTCGGCAACGGGGTGGTGGTGGGGGCGGGCGCCAAGGTCATCGGTCCCATCGTCATCGGCGACGGCGCCAAGATCGGCTCCAACGCCGTGGTCACCAAGCCGGTGCCGCCCGGGGCCACCGCCGTCGGCAACCCGGCCCGCATCATCCAGCGCGACGACAAGGCCGAGCAGGCCCGGCGCGACTTCGCCGAGAAGATCGGCTTCCAGGCCTACGGCGCCAACCCCGACCTGCCCGACCCCGTGGTCGAGGCCATCCGCCACCTGCTGGACCACATGCGCAAGGCCGACGCCCGCATGGACCGCATGTGCGAGGCCGTGGGCAAGCTCAGCCCCGGGTTCTGCGACGAGAAGCCCGAGGCGCTCAAGCCCGAGGACCTGGAGGCCCTGCAGGACGGCAGCGCCCCGCCGCCCGCGGCCATGCCGGCGGCCGCCGTGGCGCCGGCCCGCAAGGCCGACTAGGCCCCCGGCGGCCCCGGCCCCCTGCGAAAGTCGCAGGCGGCGGCGCCGTACGGTGCTGGCGCCGGGGAGCGCCTGTCACTAGAATCCCCGAGCTTTTTACTGGGTCAAATAATTGACTAATTTAGTCGGGATTTGGGATACTACGGTCATCCCACTGCCCGACGGGGTTTGCCATGCGCCTCACCACCAAAGGCCGCTACGCCGTGACCGCCATGCTCGACCTGGCCCTGCATGCCCAGCAGGATCCGGTCAGCCTGGCCGACATCTCGGAGCGCCAGTCCATCTCGGTGTCCTACCTGGAGCAGCTCTTCTCCAAGCTGCGCCGCGGCGGCCTGGTGTCCAGCGTGCGCGGCCCGGGCGGCGGCTACCAGCTGGCCCGCGACGGCGGGACGATCTTCATCGCGCAGATCATCGACGCGGTCGACGAGTCCGTGGACGCCACCCGCTGTGGTGGCAAAGGCGACTGCCAGCAGGGCGTGACCTGCCTGACCCACGAGCTCTGGAGCGACCTCAGCGAGCAGCTCCACAATTTCCTGGCCGGCATCAGCCTGCAGGAGCTGGTCGACCGCCGCGAGGTGCAGGCGGTGGCCCTGCGCCAGGCCGAGCTGCAGAAGAGCCGGCGTGACGACGGCAAGGAACGCCTCGACCTCGTGTCCATGGGTTGAGCCGACACGGGCCCACAGAATTTCAGGTGAAGCTGCAATGAAGCGACCGATCTACCTCGACTATTCCGCGACCACTCCCTGCGATCCGCGCGTGGCCGGCAAGATGATGGAGTGCCTGACCCCGGACGGTAACTTCGGCAACCCGGCCTCGCGCTCGCACCTCTACGGCTGGCAGGCCGAGGAAGCGGTCGAGAACGCCCGCCGCCAGGTCGCCGACCTCGTCAACGCCGACCCGCGCGAGATCGTCTGGACCTCCGGCGCCACCGAGTCCGACAACCTCGCCATCAAGGGCGCGGCGCACTTCTACAAGACCAAGGGCAGGCACATCGTCACCAGCAAGATCGAGCACAAGGCGGTCCTCGACACCTGCCGCCAGCTCGAGCGCGAGGGCTTCGAGGTCACCTACCTCGATCCCGAGCAGGGCTCCGGCATGATCCGTCCCGAGGCGGTGGCCGCCGCGCTGCGCGACGACACCATCCTGGTCTCGCTGATGCACGTGAACAATGAGATCGGCACCGTCACCGACATCGCCGCCATCGGCGAGATCACCCGCGCCCGCGGCATCCTCTTCCATGTGGACGCCGCCCAGAGCACGGGCAAGGTCGACATCGACCTGGAAAGCCTCAAGGTCGACCTGATGAGCTTCTCCGCGCACAAGACCTACGGTCCCAAGGGCGTCGGCGCCCTCTACGTGCGCCGCAAGCCGCGCGTGCGCCTGGAGGCCCAGATGCACGGCGGCGGGCACGAGCGCGGCTTCCGCTCCGGCACCCTGGCCACCCACCAGATCGTGGGCATGGGCGAGGCCTTCCGCATCGCAAAGGAAGAGATGCACGCCGAGGCCGGGCGCATCCGCGCCCTGCGCGACCGCCTGTGGAAGGGCCTGGAGCCGCTGGAGCAGGTGTTCGTGAACGGCGACCTCGAGGCGCGCGTGCCGCACAACCTGAACGTGAGCTTCAACTTCGTCGAGGGCGAGTCGCTGATCATGGCGCTCAAGGACCTCGCGGTGTCCTCCGGCTCGGCCTGTACCTCGGCCAGCCTGGAACCGTCCTACGTGCTGCGCGCGCTGGGTCTCTCCGACGAACTCGCGCATTCCTCGATCCGCTTTTCCATCGGCCGCTTCACCACCGAGGCCGACATCGACTTCGTGATCGAGCATGCGCGCCAGGCGGTGACCCGCCTGCGCGACCTGTCCCCGCTGTGGGACATGTACAAGGACGGCATCGATCTCAATACCGTCGAGTGGGTTGCCCACTGACGGCCGAACGGTTTTGGAGGTGAGTTGAAATGGCATACAGCGACAAGGTCATCGACCACTACGAGCATCCCCGCAACGTGGGCAAGCTCGACAAGAGCGATGCCAGCGTGGGCACCGGCATGGTGGGCGCGCCCGCCTGCGGCGACGTCATGCAGCTGCAGATCAAGGTGAGCCCCGAGGGCATCATCGAGGACGCGCGCTTCAAGACCTACGGCTGCGGCTCGGCCATCGCCTCCAGCTCGCTCGTGACCGAGTGGGTCAAGGGCAAGAGCCTGGACGAGGCCATGGCCATCAAGAACACGCAGATCGCCGAGGAGCTCGCGCTGCCGCCGGTGAAGATCCACTGCTCGGTGCTCGCCGAGGACGCCATCAAGGCGGCCGTGGCCGACTACCGCAAGAAGCACGGTGCCGAGTGATGGCCGTCACCCTGTCCGAGGCGGCGGCCCGCCACGTCGCCGACTTCCTCGCCAACCGCGGCAAGGGCGTGGGCGTGCGCGTGGGTGTGAAGACCTCCGGCTGCTCGGGCCTGGCCTATGTGCTGGAGTTCGTTGACGAGCTGGCGCCGGAAGACGTGGTGTTCACCTCCCATGGCGTCAGCGTCATCGTCGACCCCAAGAGCCTGGCCTATATCGACGGCACCGAGATGGACTTCGTGAAGGAAGGCCTGAACGAGGGCTTCAAGTTCCGCAACCCCAACCAGAAGGGCGAGTGCGGCTGCGGCGAATCCTTCACCGTCTGATCCCGCGCCGGCCCGCCCGCTGCGGCGGCGGTGCCCTTGGGCGGGCCCCCCTGGGCGGGCCCCCCTAGGCGGGCCCCCCGCTTTCCGCCCCGCCTGCGGTACACTGCGCCGCCCTTCCGGCCCGGCCCCGTGGCCCGGGCCTCCGCAACCAGCTGGCTGACCACCGTGAGCACTATCAGTTACTTCGAGCTGTTCGACCTGCCGCCCGCCTTCGAGCTGGACGTGGAGGCCCTGCTGCCGCGCTACCGCGAGCTGCAGCGCCAGTTCCACCCGGATCGCGTGGCGGGAGCGCCGGCGGACGTGCAGCGCGCCGCGGTGGCGAAGGCGGCCGACATCAATGCCGGCTTCCAGGCCCTGAAGGACCCGGTGCAGCGCGCCCGCCACCTGCTGGCGCTGGCGGGGCACCCGGTCGGCAACGAGTCCGCCACGGTGTCCGACGCCGACTTCCTGATGGCGCAGATGGAGCTGCGCGAGCAGCTCGACGAGGCGGACAGCCCCGGCGCGCTCGCCGGCCTGCGCGAGGAGGCGGAGGACTGGCTGGACAGCCTGGGCCGCGAGTTCGCGGTGGACCACCGCGAGGGTGACTGGGCGGAAGCCGCCGACACCGTGCGCAAGATGCAGTTCATGTCGCGCTTCATCGAGGAGGTGCGCGCCCGTGAGGCCCGCCTCGAGGACGAGGACGACGACTTCGACGAGGAGTTCGACTGATGGCGCTCCTGCAGATCGCCGAGCCGGGCCAGAGTACGGCCCCGCACCGGCACAAGCTGGCGGTCGGCATCGACCTCGGCACCACCAATTCCCTGGTGGCCACCGTGCAGAGCGGCAAGGCCCGCACCCTGCCGGATGCGGCCGGCCGCCACCTGCTGCCCTCCGTGGTGCGCTATTTCCCCGACGGCGAGCGCCGCGTCGGCCACGAGGCCCGGGCCAGCGCCGCCCAGGACCCGCTCAACACCATCGTGTCCGTGAAGCGCCTCATGGGGCGCGGCCTCGCCGACGTGAAGCGGCTGGGCGCGCACATGCCCTACCGCTTTGCCGGCGGCGAGTCCGGCATGCCCTACCTCATCACCGCGGCGGGCGAGAAGAGTCCGGTGCAGGTGTCCGCCGACATCCTCGCGGTGCTGCGCGCGCGCGCCGAGGCCGCGCTCGGCGGCGAGCTCACCGGCGCCGTGATCACGGTGCCCGCCTACTTCGACGACGCCCAGCGCCAGGCCACCAAGGACGCGGCCCAGCTCGCCGGCCTCAAGCTGCTGCGCCTGCTCAACGAGCCCACGGCCGCGGCGGTGGCCTACGGCCTCGACAAGGGCGCCGAAGGCGTGCACGCCATCTATGACCTGGGCGGCGGCACTTTCGACATTTCCGTGCTGCGCCTGCACCGCGGCGTGTTCGAGGTGCTGGCCACCGGCGGCGACTCCGCGCTCGGCGGCGATGATTTCGACCACGTCATCGCGCAGTGGCTGCTGCGCGAGCTCGGCGAGACCGACCCCGAT